>JAGGVR010000071.1 GCA_021157925.1 Staphylothermus sp.
AGTGGTGCACCTGCTCCACCAGTTATGATCCATGTAATGTTGTCCTTGATTTGTTTGGCCCATCCATGCCAGTGTCCTTGAAATACTAGCTTCACATGGCCATACTTCTTTATGGCATTCATTAATATGCTTCTTCTCTCACCATCCATGTTATGATCGACATCGGGGAATGCTGGTCTGTGAAACACGAGTACTATTGACTCATTGTTAATGTTTGATAGTGTTTGGTCTAGTTGTTTTCTCCAATGAATACTTAGCCTTGTCTCCGAGTTCAAGAATACTATTCTCCATCCAGGAATGTCGTCGACATAGTAGTATTCTGGTCCGATGTATTGCTTCCAGTATTGAATAGCTTCATTATATATTTCTACGTCATGATTTCCTATAGCTAGCCATATATTGGATATGTTTGAAGAATAAAGAATTTCATATAATTTTTGATATTGTTCAAGAGTCCCAGTTCCCATATGGTCTCCTGTCCCTATAAATGCGACTGGATTTATCATTCGTGATTCATTAACTAGTAAAAGAAATACTGGAGGCGGATTGACGTCTCTAGTATTGGACGGCCTATTATCTCCAAACATTACCAGTGGATACCATGGGAGGGTATCTGGTATTTTCCAACGTGTAGCATTGTAAAGACTTATTACCTGTTGTTCTACAATGTCTGTTTTAGTACTAGTGGTTGTTGTGGATGTTGATACGATGGATAAGCCTATGATTAGTAATAATATAAATGTTAGTTTTGTATTCAATTTTCTATTTCACCTTAAGGAGTCTTTTATCATATATTTCTCTTATTCGGGATTAATAAGACATCGATTGATAGAAGGTTTATTAAATCCTATATTAATGCTCTGAAACAGAATATATTTATAGGAAGAGGTAATGGGGTTTCGATTAATTTGTCTATCGGTATAGGTAGTGCTGGCGAAGAAATATATGTTCCAGACACGAGTGCTTTAATAGAGGGAGCTGTGAGTAGACTCGTCAAGGAAGGAAAAATTAGAGGAAGAATAATTGTTCACAGAGCTAGCTTAGCAGAACTAGAACACCAAGCAAATAAAGGTAGAGCAACTGGTTTTGCAGGACTTGAAGAAATTAGGCGTTTAAGAGATTTACATAAGGAAGGACTAATAGTGTTCGAGATCGGAGGAGAAAAACCTCGGGCAACAGATATAAAAATCCTTGGATCAGAGGCTATTGATTCAATAATTAGAGACTATGCTTATCAGTTAAATGCAACGCTTATAACTGGTGATAAGGTCCAAGCACTTGTGGCAGAAGCTATGGGTATATCTGTTCTCTACATTAAGCCTGAAGAGAAGAGAGAGCTCATACTGGATAAGTTCTTTGATGAAATAACTATGAGTGTTCACTTGAAAGAGGGAGTTGTACCAATAGCAAAGAAAGGTAGACCAGGAGACTGGGTTTATGTCCCTATAACTAATACCCCATTAACAAGAAGGGACTTAGAAGACATTGCAAACCAGATAATAGAGGAAACTCGAAGAAGACCAGATGGTTTTGTCGAAATAGATAGGTTTGGTTCAACTATTGTACAGCTAGGCACATATAGAATAGTAATAACAAGGCCTCCGCTAAGTGATGGGTGGGAAATCACTGCTGTTAGACCATTAAAGAAGCTTAGCCTCGAAGACTATAATCTTCCACCAAAACTTATACAGAGACTTAATGAAAGAGCTGAAGGAATATTAATCGCTGGAGCACCTGGTATGGGTAAGACAACTTTTGCACAAGCACTTGCAGAATACTATATGAGAATGGGTAAAGTAGTTAAAACAATAGAGTCTCCTAGAGACATGAATCTTCCATCAGAGATAACACAGTATAGTAAGAACTATGCAGACCTCGGAGAACTACATGATATACTCCTTTTATCAAGACCCGACTACACAGTATTTGATGAAATGAGAAGTGATGAAGACTTCAAACTCTATGCAGATCTAAGACTAGCAGGTATTGGTATGATAGGAGTAGTACATGCGACAACACCAATAGATGCTATACAGAGATTCATAGGAAGAGTAGAACTAGGCATGATCCCGAGCCTCATAGACACTGTAATATTCATCAAGAATGGATACGTGGAAAAAGTATACGAGGTAAAAATGACTGTAAAACTACCTACAGGTCTTAAAGAAGCAGAACTGAGTAGACCAGTAGTTGAAGTAAGAGACTTCTTGTCAGGAGAACTAGAATACGAAATCTATACGTTCGGTGAACAAACTGTTGTTGTTCCCGTGAAGAAATTTAAAGAGAGAGCAGGCCTCGGCTTATTAGACCGTATAGCTAAAAGAGTACAACAAATGCTTCCCGGAGCAGATGTAAGAATCGAAGACAACGTGATATTAGTAATCATTCCCAGAAACTTAATAAAAGCATACAATAAGAAGATCAGAAAGCTAAGAAAACTTGAAGATAAATACAATGTCTCTATTAAAGTTAGAATAGATTAGGTAGGAAAAATATACATTTTTGATAATTATTCATAAGATATCAATAGACAATAGCAGAAATTATCCGGTTCTTAACCATATATAATGTAATTTTTCCGATATTCATACTTGTAAGTTCCTTCAATTTATCACATCGTAGTAAATAAGATTATTTTGATGTATGTAGAAGAATAATATGTACACAAGTCTTCATAAACGTTTATTCCATGGGTGTATGGAATGGATGTAACAGCTGGAGTATTAATCATAATAGGATTAGTACTCTATGCAATATTTTACTTCACCCACGGCAAATACTTGGAGAAAAAAGTAGTCAAAGCCGATTCATCTAGAGAGACCCCTGCTAAGAGACTATATGACGGAGTAGATTATGTCCCAGCTAATAAATACGTGTTATATGGACACCATTTTGCATCAATAGCTGGTGCAGGACCAATAGTTGGTCCTGCAATTGCTCTCGGATGGGGCTGGTTACCATCAATAATTTGGGTATGGTTTGGCAACGTATTCGTCGGCGTTGTTCACGATTACTTGGCATTAATGGCTAGTGTAAGATATGAGGGAAGAACCATTGGATGGATCGCTGGCAGATTAATGGGTAGAAAAGCCACATATGTCTTTAACTCATATATTTGGTTCTCACTACTACTAGTAGTAGCTGCTTTTGGAGCCGTTGTCTCAGCGTTGTTTACAGCGTCCCCCGGAGCTGGTGTAGCAGCACTGTTACTCTTAGTCTTTGCAGTAATAACAGGATACCTAATGTATAAAACGCCTCTAGGTTTCAAAGGAGGAACTGTAATTGCTTGGATATTCATTATTCTAGCAATATACTTGGGTGTTATAAGCCAGCTTAACCACTGGTTTGCACTAACTACAGAGCAATGGCTTGTAATCTTATTAATATATATTATTATAGCTGCATCATTACCAGTATGGGTATTACTACAACCGAGAGACTACATAAATGCATACATACTATGGGCAAGCCTAGCAATAGGTGGTGGTGCACTAATATGGCTAATGCTTATGGGTAAAGGTGTTATGGAGTTCCCAGCATATACAACTTTCTCGGCAAATGTAGTTGGTAGCCCACCACAACCATCGCCGTTCTGGCCAACAGTACCACTAGTAATTGCTTGTGGAGCACTATCAGGCTTCCACAGCTTAGTAGGTAGCGGTACCAGTAGTAAACAGTTAGCAAATGAGCTACACGGCTTATTCGTAGGATACGCTGGTATGGAAACTGAAGGATTCCTATCAACAATGGTCATAGGCTCATTGAGCGCATATGGAAGCCTAGCATTAGCTGATGGAATAATTGGTAGTTGGAGCAAGATTAGCACATTAATCAATGACAAAATAGCTCCAGCTCTAGGATTATCAGCTATTTCAGAACCATCAAGGGATGCTATAGCAACACTTGTCAGCAAGTTCATAAGTGATCCCGCAGTATTTGGTAAATTCTATGCGGGATTAGCTAATACTATAAAGTGGAGTATTATACCTAGAAGCTACGCTTATGCAACTAATGTTGCCTTTGGATTAGACCTTACAGTAATGACTATATTTGGAACATTGTGGATTACTGGATTCGCATTAACTTCTCTAGATACCGCTACAAGATTGGGTAGATATGCTTGGCAAGAACTAATGGAACCTCTAAAAGCATGGTCTAAGGGACTCTATAGCTTCTTAGCTAACAAGTGGGTTGCATCAGCAATACTAGCAATAATTGGTATTGCGCTAGCATGGGGTGGTTCATTCCTAGTACTATGGCCAGCATTTGCTGGTATGAACCAGTTATTGAGCAGCTTAGCACTAATGACTGTGTCATTATGGGTTTCTAAGGTACAGAAGGCCTCAACTGGCGGCAAGATATTAGTAGTAGCGCCAGCAATATTTATGTGGATTACTGTTACAACAGCGCTATTATGGTATGAAGCAATAGTAGTACCAGCAATGATACATGTTGGTGGTGCAAAGGCATTAACTGGTGCTGTGGTAGGATTTATAACAGCTATTGGAGTTGTATTAAATCTCTACCTGTTCGCACTATGGCTAATAAGAATTCGGCAAAAGGAATTAGTAACAGAGTAAATTTAGATAAAGATGCAAAAAAATAAATAAGGTTTTTTACATCTAGTCCATTAGTCGGGGTTGATACTCTCTTTGACCAAAAAGAGCATTGTTTCTAAGTTCTTTGAAATATTTAAGGGAGTTTTTGCCGGAAGATCGATTGAATACATCTCAGTTGAACTAAGGGAATTGGAGAACGTATTCGCACTCCTCGTTCTAGGTTCTTTTATAGGTTTACCAAGTCCTCCCACGGTGATTTCCCTTCGCCTCCTACCATATATGGGTAAAGAATTACTAGTTATGACACGTGTTAGCGAGAGATTAGATGATATGTTGGGTGAGATGGCTGGTTTATTCGATATAACATAGTTGTTACTAGGTGTTAATGATGCCTCTCGAAACACCCAGTTATATTGTTCGATTCTTTATAGGTAAAGGAGGAGTAGGCAAAACAACAACAGCTGCCGCATATGCTTTAAAAATGGCTATGAAAGGATTCAAAACATACATAATAAGCCTAGATCCAGCACATAATCTTGGAGACGTACTAAATACAGAGCTAGGCGATGAACCTAAGAAAGTATATGAAAACCTCTGGGCTATAGAAGTAGATTATGAAAATATGATTAGGGAGCACTTGAAACAACTAAGCGATAAAATCAAGGACATTTATGGATACTTGAGGATATTCAACCTTGACAAATACGTTGATGTATTAAGACATAGCCCAGGTGTCGAAGAACAAGCTTCCCTTGAAAAAATAATAGAAATAATCAAAAACTATGGGGAAAAGAAAAAAGCAAACGTAATAGTATTCGATACACCACCTACAGGATTAACATTAAGAATAATGGCATTACCAACAATAAGTCTAGTATGGATTGATAAACTAATGGAGTTACGTCTAGCTATCCTTGAGAGACGAAGAGCAATAACCAAGATCACGGGTGAAGAGTTCGAAGTAGAAATTGCTGGAAAGAAACTGAAAGTCCCAATAGATGTAGCAGAAGACCCCATATATAAAGAATTAATTAACCTAAAATCAGAGTATAGTTGGATAAACAACATAATAACAGATCCAAGCAAGACCATCGTTGCTCTCATAACGAATCCTGAAATGCTACCAATACTAGAAGCCTATAGAGCATATAATTTCTTAACAAAAATAGGAATATACACCAAGTACATTATACTAAACAAGGTCCTTATCGTAAGATCAGTGCCTGAGGAACTTAAACCAAAAATAAATGAACAGAACAAAGCAATAGAGGAAGCAAGAAAACTATTCAAAGACAAAACGTTCGCTGAAATACCATATCTACCAAAAGAACCCAGAGGAATAGATGATTTAAAAGATGTAATCACTTATATCGAGGACATATCATAAATAAAATATTTGATTAGGAGAGGAACTATATGGATGGCAATACAGCGATTTATTTATTCCTATTAGTGGCTATCATTGCTGGATTATCGACGATACAATTTTATAAAGGCAGAAAACAAAATTTAAAGATCCTAGAATACAGTATACGTGTTTTAGAGAAAAGCTTCAAACCCAGAGACAAAAACTATACAGTCATAGGAATATACATAGGATACGATGCAACATACAAAGTAATACACGAATTGATCAAGAACATCAAAGCAGTCGTACTCTTATTACCCAGACAGAGTCTCCTATACATGCCAATAGCTAAACTGACTTCTAGATTCGACAAAATCTTTCTAGTAATAAATTATAAGAAAGAGAAAAACTTTCCTGGAGAAGCTCATCTCATCAAGAAAGGATATTATAGACTAGGAGTAAAAAGAGCTATCAAGGACATCGAGAAAATGCGTATCGAGAAAATAAACATAGGAACAACTAAGTATTATCTAGTATATACACACAGAAGCCTTGTCGAAAAACTAATAAATTTCGCCAAACAACTCGAAGACCCATCAATAATTAATCACATAGCAATAGTTCCGAGGAAAAAGAGGCTATACTTAGCTGCAAGACTTGTGCCTGATAGACTCGAAGAATTAACAACAAAATTCTATAAACTCGGATTAAGTCTTTAATCTATAAACTCATCCAATTTCTTATTGCCAGCAACTATTGCCACTAGATCACTCAATCTATAGCTCTTTGCTAACGATTCCTTATCTATTTTATAATTACCTTTCCGAGTCATTATTAGATCATCTATTCTTATAAACCTCCATTCACCCGAACCAATTATCTTAACGGCTATGAAGCCTTCTCCCCCAGACCTCTTAATAAACTCCCTAAGTTTCTCCACTTGATGACATGGAATATATATGGGTTTATTTTCGTGAGTAGTCTTCACTTCAATAGCCAATACATAACCTCTCCTAATAGCCACTATGTCCGGATACATTACTCTCCTAGTCTTAGAGCCACTAGCAGGTGCTCTAATAACTGCAAATCCCTTCTTCCAAAGCTTAACAGCCAATTCTCTTTCATGAGCAAAACCTATTCTCCTATTTCTCAAAATGGATCCCTAAAAACAACAGTGTTGTCGAAAAACCATTATATTTAATCAAGTACTAAAATATAACTTAGTGTACTAGCTGATTAGGAGAGGTGTTCTATCATATGAAGAAATCAACTATAGCATTCATTCTATTAACGATTATAATAGTAATGAGTACAATATCATTGACGCCAATAAGTACTTCGAGCCCCGCAACACCCGAACTACCGAAAATCGATGAATACGTCACAGAACTCCCAACAAGTAACATTGGTCCAGGAGCGCCCGTTATTGTGTTTCCCGGTGACACGTTTACAGTAATATTTAAACAAGAATATGCTCCTGCACAATTGAGTACTGGACACTTATTCACGGTTAAGATAGAAAATGATCAGTTAACAACATATAACTATACCGTGACTGTAACTAAAATCGATGACACCCACTATAACGTAACTATACCAAGTAATATCGTTGGAGGCTTATACGATCTAGTTCTAAGTGGTTCGAACAAATATATGATTCCTAGAAGTGTATGGGTGATAACAAGCATCGGAGACATACTAAATATTGTACATGTATCGGACCTTCACTTCGGCACGGGCTATCCTGACGAAACTATTGGTAGATATAAGAGATTCAGCGGAATGATGCTTACACAGCTTCTCTCACCAGACCTAGTAATAGATACTGGTGACGAAGCAGATACACAAGCAACGACACAATATAGGGAGGCAAGAGCCTATAGATATGCATTCCTATATTCATTACCAGTTCTATTAAACCCTGGTAACCATGACTATCCAAACGAGAACTTTATAAAGTTCTATGGCACTGGGACATGGTATAGACTCATAGGAAACAAAATACTCATTATAGCTTTGAACACTAAAGAATTCGGAACTCCTGACTGGTCGCAGTTAAAATGGACACAGACACTACTTGAGAAATACAAAAACGTACCAATTAAGATAATACAGTTCCATCACCCAGTATTCTATTGGCAGGGAGAACTACACTTATACTATAACTCAACAATATTCTACCAAGATCCACACAAAGTATCTAATAGCCCAGTTAGCTATTATTGGGGAGGAAACTTAACAGCAGTAAGATATTTCTTAAAATTATGTGAAGACTACAACGTATCAATAGTATTTGCTGGTCATATTCATAGAGACCAGTTCGTAAAATATGTATCAACTAGAACCAATACAACGACATACTTTATAACAACAACCACACTTGCTCATGGAACAGGTACATATAATGGATTGAACTATATACGCATAAACCTAGAGAACTTTACCTTAGAATTCCCATACAAGTCTCCATGGTTCGCCGGATTCGAGAATATTTCGAGTAACAGTGTATATAACTCAATTCCAAACACGAGGCCAGATCTAGTATCACCTGATAGTAGGTGGCCTCAGGTTGCTGATCATATGTACTATTATGGATTCATGATTAAAGCCAAGCATGCATATGTAATGCACTTAGAGAACTATGTACCAGGCCTAGACCTTGAGAAAACAATACTAATAGCTCTTCCATGGGCTGGAGATATCCTAGGATTAAAAGTAATAGAATCCGGTGGGGGAGCAAGTGCTAGTATTAAGGACTATAAATTCATAGAGGGAAGAGTATACATAGCATTACATCTCAAACTACCAGTGAATTCAAGCATAACATATGTGTTGTACAACGAGGAAGATAAGACCCCGCCTATTATAAAGTATAGTTTATCGATACCTAAGACACCAACCCTCAATAGAAAGAATAGTTTCTTCTTCAAAATATATGATGAAGAATGGGGATTAAGAGAAGTAAGTGCGAAAGTCATTATAAATGGTGAAGAAAAAGAGGTCGACATGATAAAATACGCTGAAGATACCTACAGGTTAGACTTATTAGTCAAAGGAACAGAACCGGTAACAATTAAATTCATTATAACAGCAATTGATTACGCAGGAAATAAGGCTGAAGAAACATTTGAAATAACAGTGTATCCCGCAGGATGGACAACAACTACTACAACAACTAGCACAACCACTACAACAACCACAACCACCACTACAACAACTAGCACAACGACCAGAACTACAACTACTACTACGACAATAACTCAGCCCACAACAACTACGTCCACTACCACTACCACTACAACTACGACTACTACTACAACAACATCTACCACTACAACAACTACAACTACTACAACCACGACTACAACAGCTCAGCCGGATCAAACAACTACAATACTAATAGGAGTAATAGTATTCGTTCTAGTGGCTATAGTGTTATTCATAATTGCTAGAAAAATGAGCGAGAGAAGAATGTAAGATAATAGATGATGCAAATGTTTTAAAAAATATTTTTTATTGAAAATAAATCCTTTTTTGCTTTATTATTTCTTTGCAAACCATGCTATTATGAATCCTATTATTAAACCTATTATTGCTAGTACTATAGCCATTGTCCAATCTGTTTGTACTTCTGTGATCGTCGAAGTTGTTATAGTGGTAGTTGTACTTGTTTCTTTAACCGTTGTTGTTTCTGTAATAGTTTCCGTTTCTGTTACTGTCTGGGTAGTTGTCTCTGTAATAGTCTGTGTTACTTCTTCAGTAACTGTTACTGTTACCGTTAGTGCTTCTGGTAGTACTAGTTCTCCAGTTGATAGCTTTACTCCAGCGATTTTTGCTGGTACTTTATTTTCTGCATCATAGCTCTTGAGTAATTTATATTGATCCTCTGGGGTAGGTGCTAATAGGTCAATCACTTGAGGCATTACACCTGCTAGGACTGCTAAGGGGTCAGCTCCTCCGAAGTTCCACTCTGTTGTCTCTGTAAGTATTGTTCTTACTTTCATTGGTCCGAATCCATCATATCCTGTTACGGCTACCACGAATACCCAGTTCTGAATATTGTCTACATCAGATAATAGTGACTTTGAGATTTTTGCAACAATAGTGTTCGGTAGTTGCGAGTCAACGTATACGTCGAAGCCGGGGTCTTTTTCTTCGACAGCCACTAAGCTGCCATCAGCTAGATATATTGCTGATTTCTCTCCAGATGGTACCGGGTCTTCGCCCCATCCCGGTGCCATTAATACTGCATAGTTCCATCCATGCCATACTGTAACGTTTAATCCAAATGTGGTCTCGTTTAGAGGTAGTGATGTATCGGTTGTCTTTATGTATACATGTACATATTGTAGACAGAACCCATTTGCTCCGCCCCATGGATTGTCTCCAAGGTCCTTAACAGTTACTTTCAAGTATATGTTCTCTCCATCCTCATATACTCCGAACTTTACTAAATCAAACACACCTGGCTGGAATACTGAGTTTGTTGGATATTCTACTGTTCCTATACCATTATCGTCTCCCTCTGGATCATCTATTTCGCCTATTAATGTTAATTCTGGTGCCGCTGGAGCCTTACCGATATTGATTGCAAACCATCTAATCATGTTCTTTAGGAACTGTGGTCCATCTAGTGTTACATTATAGTATTCCCAAGCAAACATTGGCTCATAATCACCATAAGGCGACTCACCGCTTACTACTATGATGTTATTAGAGTCACTCCAGTACTCTGCAGCAACCATAACAAATGTATGATTACCGGTACCTTGTCCATAAAATAATGGGTTATATACTAATGGCAAAGGCGGGTTATTGTCTCCGATGTATGCAGTATCATAACTCCAAACAATTCTTATTAAACCATCAAAAGTCTCATTAACAGGATCATGAGGCTCTCCATTCTCATCAACCCAAATTACAGCATCAGGACCGTGCATCAGTATTGGTTTATTAATGTTTGCTGTCAATAAGTCTGTGTAAAGCTCTGGAACATTATCGGGCATCATTCTTGTTAACACACGATAGAACGCGCCAGCATTGTGTATGTCATCATATACTGCTGCCAATTCTAGTCTTAACTTAGCGCCTATAAATTCTAATAAGTCATTACATGCTTGTTGTGATGATGGGCCACCACCGTAGTCGCTATCACCAGCAACCCACAATACCTTGTTACCCTGACTCAACCACTCCTGAAGAGCACCCAACTCGTCTGGAGCTAAACCAGAAGTTGGCTGGCCAAGTATTAACACGTCTACGTCGGATAAGACATCTGAGGTTATAGTTGTATCAATGATCTTCCAATCAGCAAATGTTATGTTGCCCATGATGTATGATAGATACTTATCACTCTCACCATGAGCTAAGTCTACTGCTACTGTTATTCTTGGGACAGGCCCTATTGTTATTAAGTAGACAAACCATCTAATCATGTTCTTTAGGAACTGTGGTCCATCTAGTGTTACATTATAGTATTCCCAAGCAAACATTGGCTCATAATCACCATAAGGCGACTCACCGCTGACGACGATTAAGTTATTGTTATCCTTCCAATATTCTGCAGCAACCATAACAAATGTATGATTACCAGTGCCCTGTCCATAGAACAATGGATTGTACACTAGAGGTAGCGGTGGATTGTTGTCACCTATATAGGCAGTATCATAACTCCAAACAATTCTTATTAAACCATCAAAAGTCTCATTAACAGGATCATGAGGCTCTCCATTCTCATCAACCCAAATTACAGCATCAGGACCGTGCATCAATACTGGCTTAGTTATTCCTGTTGTTAATACATCAGAATATAGTTCTGGTACTGTGTCTGGCATTACCCTTGTTAACACACGATAGAACGCGCCTGCGTTATGGATATCATCGTAGACAGCAGCTAGTTCTAGTCGGAGTTTTGCTCCAATGAACTCTAGGAGATCATTACATGCTTGTTGTGATGATGGGCCACCACCGTAGTCGCTATCACCAGCAACCCACAATACCTTGTTACCCTGACTCAACCACTCCTGAAGAGCACCCAACTCATCGGGTGAGAGCCCGGATGTGGGTTGTCCTAATATTAATACATCTACGTCTGCTAATACTTCTGCAGTGATTGGTGTATCAATTACTTTCCAGTTAACGAATGTTATGTTACCCATAATATATGATAGGTATTTATCACTCTCACCGTGTGCAAGGTCCACAGCTACGGTTATTTTAGTATCTTCATTACTAGAACTATAGGCTGGTGATAGTGGTATAGACATAGATACAAGGAATAGAGCTAATATTATTATAGATATATGTTTTAAGTTCATAATAATTCACCATTGGACCCGAGAACTATTTTCCATAAATATATATTTTGTAGTGGCGGCATTTATTAATTAATTGGTAGCTCCCTATTGGAGGGTAATTGTTTATTTCCCTATGTATATATTTAATAGTGAGAACTGGTCTTATAGTTTATATATTCCGAGGTGTCTGTGTTGAAATATGCACCCATACTAATATCCCTACTCTTAATAATATTACTTATACAACCTGTCTCGTCTGCAATAAATACAGAATTAATAACAAATGCTTGGCCATGGGGCAATAAATCAGAACCATTTCCATGGCTAGAATATCTTAAGAATCTCCCACATCCCGAAGGAATAACACTAACAATCATTACTAGACACGAAAACACTATTATTACAAAGGCCAAAGAAGCATTCCTTAATAGCCCAGTCGCAAAAGAACTGGGAATCACTAATATTGTCGCAATATATGCAGGAGCAGAGCAATGGGAAACATATATCAGTCAAGCACTAGCAGCAGGCAGACCTATCGACATAGCATGGGGTGGTGGACCAACACTGTTCAACTACATCGATGAAAAAGGATACATAGAACCGCTAGACAATCAAACACATCCAGAATTCAACGCAATTCTATACGAGATGCAGAAAATACCAGAAAGAATAGCTGGTTCACCAACATGGAAAGTAGGAGATGATGGATTCGTACACTGGATCGGAGCAGCAATCAGTAGCTTTGGCTTCACAGTGAACCACGACAAATTAAAAGAATACAACGTACCTGTTCCCAAGAAATGGAGAGATCTAGCAGATCCTATATATGCTAAATATTTGCCAGCAACACAGCTTACAGGCATAGCCGATCCGACTAAGAGTACCAGCAATACGAGGATGTATGAGATTATTCTTCAAGCATATGGTTGGGATGAGGGATGGAAAGTACTAACACTAATGGCCGCAAACGCAAAGATATTCGATAGTAGTAGTGGTGTAAGAGACGCAGTCATAAGAGGAGACATAGCAATAGGAATAACCATCGATTTCTACGGATACACTGCAATGCACCAGAACCCAGCATGTGAATACATTATTCCAGAAGGAGAAAGCATTGTAAACGCAGATCCCATTGCCATCTTGAAAGATACCAGATACCCTGTACAAGCAGCAGCATTCGTAGCATGGGTCCTCAGCGAATACGGTGGACAACAAGTATGGCTAGAACCAGACATTAACAGACTACCAATTAACGCAAGAGTATTTGAAACAGATATAGGAAAACAAAGATCAGACCTAAAACAAGCATATGAAGTTGCTACCGCAAAAGGAGTTATAGAGTTTAATGAAACACTATCAGGATTAACAAAGGATGCAATAGTCTTCTACTTCAAAGCAACACTAGTAAAAGCCCACGATGACCTCCAGAACACTTGGGCAGCAATAGCACAAGCATACCTAAATGGACAGATCAACGAAGCTGAATTCAATTATCTAGTTAACGAATTAACAAAACCATTTGAATTTACTGATCCATTAACAGGGCAGCAAGTAACATTTACATTAGATTATGCAATTAAGATAAATGATGAACTACAAAAGGGCGAAATATACCAAGCACTAATGAGCCAATGGGAGGATGGAGCAAGACAGAGATACCTAAAAGCCTATGACGATCTACAAAAGATCCTCAGTGGAGAAATAACAATAACAACAACTACTACAACAACCACGACTACAACCCAACCAACAACTACTACAACCACGACATCACCAGGACAAACCACTACAACTACATCTCCTACCACTACAACTACTACTACAACCACTACTACAACTACAACAGAAACTCCCTCAGGTGCTGGTATACCTACTAATTTGGTAGTGGCTATAATTGTTATCATAGTTTTGATAGGAGTGATCGTATATTATATGAGGCCACGCAAATGATCTTTTTTACTAAAATCATCCTTTTTCTCATCACTGTAATAAAATTTTAAATATCATAACGATAAAGATTTAGCAGAGTTTGTGCCATGTTTTCCCCGGGGGAAAAGATTTGACCCACGAACAAACAACTGTAAAATTCAGAGACATTTATATTGCTGGATTTGTAACAGCTCTCCTATATATTTTATTAATGGATTACATAGACCCCGTGACTGAGGCCCTCTTATGGGTTATAGGTATTGTTTGGGCTTTTATATTGTTTAAGAGGGGAATAGATTATAGAAAAATAATGTATAGTTTCTCACTCAGCTTTCTAACCATTATATCATTTATATATGTATTTTTCATACTTGTACTTAGACTTACAGGGTATCCTCGTGCAGTCGCTTTATTCTTCTTACCATTACTTACATTGGCCGTTCTTGGCCATATTAAAGAGAAAATACTAACATATAGAGAAACCAGGAAAGGAATTAAAGTCAAAGTATCCTTATACAAGAGAGTTAAAACAACATTATACAAGTTAGATCCCATAATGTGGGTCTTCATTGTAGTAGGTTTCGCTATCCTAATCGTATTCTTGATAATTCCAGTATTATTAATGTTATACCACGCATTCGAGGTTCCACCAGGCCAGCCTATATGGTATAATTTTTGGAGAATTTTCAATACAAGGGGTTATGTCAAAACAACACTGTATCCGACCGATAGGTTCTATATTATAGAACAGACAGCTACTGGAAGAATAATCTATATTATTAAAGGAATAAATTTTGGAATACTCCTGAATAGTTTAATAAATGCTGCAGTGGTTACAATCACTGCTACTTTTCTAGGTATACTAGTAGCATTTGTTTTAGCAAGGTATAATTTTCCTGGAAGAACTGTATTCAGAATTCTCGCGATGATACCATTATTTATAACACCCTTCGTCAACGCTTACGTAATCAAGATATTATTCAGCGAGAACGGCCCGATTTCGATAATTACAGAAACATTATTTGGTTGGGGAATAAGAATAGATAGCTTAGCAGGAGTAGCATTAGCACAAATAATGGCTTTCTACCCAATAGTATACCTCAACGCATATTCAAGCTTCATAAATATTGATCCCAGCATGGAGGAACAGGCAGAAAACCTTGGTAGCAAGGGAGCAAAATTATTTTTCACAGTAACATTGCCATTAGCACTACCTGGAATTGTAGCAGGATCCATTCTCGTATTTATATTCAGCTTGGAGGACTTAGGAGCACCCATTGTATTTCAAGAATCGAGACTAATGAGCTACCAGATATATAGTAGTTTTACATCAGAAACAGGTATTGTCTCACCAGAAATGGCTGCTCTCGGATTTGTTATGTTATTCTTAGCTACTATGGGTTTCCTAGCAATTAGGAGCTACGTAGGGATGCGCTCATACGCTATGATTAGTAGAGGCGGTAGATGGACACTTAGAGAACACAGGCTGGGATGGAAAGGAAAACTCTTTGTATACCTTGTAATGCTTCCATTGATAATATTTACAGCTATGCCCCAAATAGGAGTCGTACTCCTCGCATTCAATATAATGCCTCCTAGTGGATTCGCTATTAATCTCGACAAAGCTACACCACAATACTTCTTAGAATTGTTCCAGAACCCAGATATATTCGTTTATATTAGAAATACCCTAACATATGCATTGATAGCTGTTGGTTTAGCAACAATAATAGCTATAATGATAGCATACAGTGTTAGTAGAACAAAGATGAGGATATTAACTCCCACAATGGACACACTGGCAACAATACCTCTCGCTATTCCCGGCCTTGTAATAGCCTTAGGATATTTCTATTTCTACTCTACATTCTTTAGAGGAACACCATTAGATCCAACAATGGGCCCAACAGCTTTTCAAGCATGGATAGTGCTTATAATTGCTTACAGTATTCGTAAGCTACCATTCGTGGTAAGATCAGTATATGCAGGATTCCAACAAGTACATGAGGCTTTAGAAGAAGCTGCATTAAATCTTGGAGCTTCACGTTCAAGAGTGATCTTCGGGGTAGTTCTACCATTTATATTAACTTATATACTTAGCGGTGCAATAGTAGGATTCATATACATTAGCACAGAAGTCAGTACTAGTATTACTATAGGTGGTCTCAGACCAGACCAGGCGCCTATGACTTTCGCTATGATGATGGCTTATAAGGGCACAACAACTTATGGAGTACAAATAGCAGCTGCGATGGGTGTCTTGCTAATATTATTCCAACTCATAGCGGTAATGATAATTACTCTCGTGTTCAAGCAGAGGTACGCATTCATAGGTGTCTAAACTTGTATAAGTATCATGTTTATGGGGAGTAGGTGAAGTCGAATATGACTCGTGTAAGACTCGAAAATGTAACAAAAATATATGGTTCAGTAGTAGCAGCGGATCATATTACTTTCGAAGTTGAATCCGGAGAATTATTTACATTACTTGGTCCTTCTGGATGTGGTAAAACAACAACACTAAGAATAATAGCTGGATTCGAAGTACCCGAAGAAGGTAAGGTATATTTCGACGACGAAGACGTAACATTTCTTAAACCCTATTTAAGAAATACAGCTATGGTTTTCCAAAACTATGCCTTATGGCCGCACATGACTGTATATGATAATGTCGCGTATGGTCTAAGAATTAAGAGAAAACAGTTAGGCTTAACAGAAGAGGAAATAAGGAAGAGAGTAAAATGGGCTCTAGAACTAGTTAAGCTAGAAGGACTAGAGAATAGATATCCGCTTCAACTAAGCGGTGGACAGCAACAAAGAGTAGCACTTGCAAGAGCCCTAGTAGTACAACCCAGAGTACTCTTACTAGATGAGCCACTAAGTAACTTAGATGCTAAGCTAAGGATTGAGATGAGGGAAGAAATTAAGAGACTACAGAAAAAACTGGGTATAACAACAATTTATGTGACCCATGACCAATTAGAAGCAATGAGCATTAGTGATAGAATAGCTATTATGAATAAAGGTAAACTTCTACAATACGGTCCTCCTAGAGAAGTATACTTTAGACCAAATAACTTATTCGTAGCAGACTTTCTAGGAAGAAGCAACATCCTCTACGGAGAATTCCTTGGATGGGACGGAGAATACGCTATAGTAAGGATCCCAGAACTAGATATGGATATTAGAGGAGTAGCAACAACCAAGGACTTACCGAGAAAAGTCGCAATAGTTGTAAGACCCGAGATCTTCAGATTAGCTGAACAACAACCATCACCCAAAGAAAATGTAATGAAAGGAGTCATAGACCTAGTAATGTTTCTTGGAGACAGAATAGAGATAAGACTGAGTGTATCGAAAACAGACTTAATAGTATATCTACCAAATACACTCTACCCAACACCTGGTCAAGAACTAAGAATTATTGCACCAAAGGATAATGTCATAGTACTCCCAGCTAAATGGGAGTAAAGGAAATGAATAATTCTTTTAACTATTCCATAGTATTATCCAGTATTAAAGAGATCTCCAAACAATTAATGGGAAATAGCTTCGATCACGGATTCCCCCACATTATTAGAGTCTATAAATGGGCTTACAGAATAGTTGAGAACGAGAAACTTAGAAACTATATTAATACATTTGTCCTTGACGCCAGTATTTATCTTCATGATATAGGAAGACTAATTGGAGAGCCTCATGCCTATTACTCTGCAGTCATAGCTAGAGGTCTTTTGAAGGAACATAATGTACCTGATAACATAGTAGAAAAAATATGTAATGCAATACTAACACATAGCTACAGCTATATGAAGAGACATAATATTAAACCAGAATCAATAGAAGCACAAATCCTAAGTGATGCTGATAAACTCGATGCTTTAGGAATAGTTGGTTTTATAAGAGTATTCAATTATTCTGTTACACATAACAGGTCATACAAGGATACAATTAAGCATTTCTATGACAAGATCTTTAAACTAAAGAATTACATGTATTTCCCTTATAGTAGAGAAATAGCTGAAGAACTCACGGAGAAGACACGTAAAATTCTAGAAGATCTAGCAAATGAGCTAGGACCAGAATTCTATATTGATTATTAAAGTTCTAGTTTTACATACAAGGACTTTTCTCTACATGCGTAGAACAGATATATTAGATTCTACATACTTTATGTGAATATAGGAGAGCATATGAGGTAATATTATAATGTACTATCTAGGCATAGAGGAGTCCCTTCCCGCAATACTCTTCGTCTCAGTTATAATAATCATCTTCCTTGCAATGAGTATAAAAATAGTTAGAGAATACGAGCGAGCTGTAATATTTAGGCTTGGAAGACTCCTAGGTGCTAAGGGACCAGGACTATTCTTCGTGATACCATTTGTTGATAACTTTATAAAAGTAGACCTACGTATAACGACCGTTGATGTGCCCGAGCAACAAATTATTACAAAAGACAATGTAACTGTTGGTGTCGACGCTGTTGTTTACTACAGAGTCTTTGACCCAATCTTGGCTGTTACAAAGGTTGAGAACTACCACTACGCAGTAATGATGATGGCCCAGACTACTCTCAGAGATATTATTGGACAAGTAGAGCTAGATGATCTGCTTAGTAGGCGTGAAGAAATAAATAAGAAACTACAAGCAATACTTGATGAAGTAACTGATCCATGGGGTATAAAAGTTACTGCTGTGACATTGAAACAAGTCAGGTTACCAGAGTCAATGCTTAGAGCAATGGCTAAACAAGCCGAAGCAGAGAGATGGAGAAGAGCAAAGATTATTGAAGCAGAGGGTGAAAAACAAGCATCTAAGATACTTGGAGAAGCAGCTAAAGTTTATGAGCAACATCCAGCTGCTTTAAGGCTTAGAGAATTACAGACATTGCTTGAGATCGCTAAGGAGAAGAACTTGATAATAGTATCACCATCTACCCTAGGTGCTGAGACGAGTCTTTTAGGAACAGTTCTTGGTGCTATAAAGAAGAAGGGAGGAAATATAGAAAGGGAGTAGAAATGAAGTCTACTTTTTTATCAATACTTTTCCTTATTTTATCACTGATATGCTTCTCTTATCCTGTACTTTCACAACAACCACAAGGATATGTTGTTGTGATACATGTTGATTCCGAGATAACGTATGGTGTCCAATACCTTGTAGAAGAAGGGATAAGCGAAGCTGAGAAACTAGACGCTCCCCTCATAATGATTCTCGACACACCTGGAGGACTATTAGACGCAGCTGACAATATAGTCAAAGCTATTAGGAATAGCAATGTTCCAGTCATAGGATATGTCTACCCCATAGGAGCCCAGGCATGGAGCGCTGGTACATTAATACTCATGGCTACTCATATAGCAGCAATGGCTCCAGGAACACTTATCGGAGCAGCACAGCCCGTCTTATACGATCCAACAACAGGTGAGTATAAACCTGTTAATGAGTCTAAAATAATAAATCCGATAGTTGGAATGATTACTGAGCTGGCAAGGGATAGGGGAAGAAATATTACTGCTGCCGAGTTATTTGTTAGAAGAAACCTCTACTTGAATGCTGAGAAGGCTCTCAACTATCATGTTATAGAAGTCATAGCAAAGGATCCGAACGAGTTGTTATATAAGATTAATGGTTGGAAAATAAGGCTTGATAATGGTAGAGAATATGTATTGTACACAGCTGGTGCTAGACTGATTGATTATAAGGGAAGCATAAGAGTATACGTTGTAAAAGCTGTAAGTGACCCTATAATTAATAGCCTATTAACGACTCTCGGGGTACTTATGCTCATATTTAGTCTACTCAGTGGTCACTTCCTATTAGTACCTTTAGCGGTTGGTTTAATAATACTCTCACTTATAGGAATAGGGTTCTCAGCCAATATTGTTAGCCTTATTTTATTAGTTATAGGTGCAATTGCATTAGCAATCGAGATCTATACGCCTGGTTTTGGAGTACTTGGCTTTACTGGTATAATACTTATATCTGTATCAATAGCATTATTACCAATTCTTAACCCAGGATGGCTAGTATCACCTCAGTACCAAGCAATGCTTTTCTGGACAGGAGTCGGTGCAGGCATAGTTCTTGGCGGGTTTATGGGACTCGTACTATACAAGGTCATAAAGGCTAAGAGGCAGCCTCCCAAAGTAGTGACCGTGCCGATAGGAGCCATTGGTAGAGCAGTTGATGACTTCGAGCCTGGTTCCCAAGGATTCATAGTCGTTGAAGGAGAATATTGGAAAGCCATTAGTGATGAAAAAATTGGTAGAAATGAGAAAGTAGTGGTAGTTGGTAAAGAAGGTCCTCTTTTGAAGATCAAGAAGTATAGAGAGGAAGAGAACAAATAAGATATTTTGTTACTTTATTATTTCCCAAATATTGTCTTTTCTCTCAATAACAATTCGCTCTTCTCTTACTTCACTACTTCTTAGTAATTCATAGTGTTTAACATATATTACTTCATCACTTACCTCAAGGATCATCATACTAGGTATCATCGAGCCTCCTCCACCACCCCATACACCTGTTAATGAACCAGGATTAATTAGTAGAATCTCCTTTGTTAACCCATATTTTATGAATGGGGCATGGGTATGCCCAGTAAATAGAATATTTACTCCTAGTTCTCTAGCAATTCTTGTCAATCCTCTTGGATTACCACGTGGATACACACCATCTCCGTGATGAACACCTACAATAATATCGCTTATAGTGATTTTTTGTGTCTTCGGTAAAGGCAGATAATCCATATTTCCTCTAACACAGTACGTTTTCTTACCTAGTTCAAGAAACCACTTATACACATCAACGCCTGTAAAGTCTCCAGTAAATACAACGATATCCCAAGGCTTACCATCCTCTATAATGCTTAGCAATTTCTCTGGTACTCTTGTAGCTCTGTCTGGTATATGTGTGTCTCCGATCAGTAGTATCTCCACCATGATACATCCCCTTATTTACTACTATATCGAATTCTTTTAGGAAATTATAGATTTTCACAGGATCAATAGTTGTAGGTGCTTCAACAACTTTTGCCCTTAGATAATAATTTGTATTCCTGAGCTCTGGATGAGGCACAGTTAAATCAGCAATGCCCATGGTTAATCCATAATACTTCGTCTTTTGTACCCATTTTATCTTAAAAACGGGTTTACCACTCATAACTCTATAGTATATTACTGGTTTTAATAAGTAGATTTTTAGAGAGCCCTTCCTCTTAGCTATGAACATGTATATTCCATTAGAAATAGTAGCCGCAACAGGTATTGTTATTGAGGGAACAGACCATCTTCTAATGAATCCATTAAGTGTTCTCATAAGGGATTCAATATATCTTATATCAGTCACTCTTAGACCAGTACTTGGGTTTACTATTCCTAGGAGAGTAGACACTCCTTGAAGAATTATCCCTAGAGATAATACAACTACTGATAAACCAGAGGGAACGTATTGAAATAGTTCGAGGAAAAATACAAGGAGAAAAGCAACAGCTAATAAGAGTGATAGGTAGGCTGTCTTACTTTTCTTATAGTTTATATGAACTGGTGAAGGAACACCCTTTATATTCCACCATTCCTTCTTTTTACTCAAAGATATTCACCGAGTCAGCTGGGTAACCGCCACATCATCTATCGGTCTCCCCGAAAACTCATCATCTTGAAAATACATTATTATTTTGTCAATTAATTAGTTTGTATTAGTCAATATAATCTTGTCGTTGATTTTATAGAGTATTATTTAATTACCTCTATAACAATGATAATAATAGACCTTGTTAGGATTACCTAACAAAGTGATCAGAATTGATAAGTCTACAAAAAATATCTGCTTATATACTCGCAAAAAAGAACTGTCTACACCCATTCAGAATCAGTAGAATAATTGCTCTTGCAGAACTAATATGCATGGAAAAATATGGCAAGAGAATAACAAATGCTAAATACGTAGGTAATCTAGGAGTATTCTATATTGATGGATTAAAGGAAGAATTGCTTAATAGTCCTTGTTTTGAGAAACTAGAGGATCAAGGATGTATCAAATATGTTTGTGACGAAGAAATAAATATTGAGAAAAATGCCCGAGCATGTATTGATGAAGCAATAAGAATAGCTGAGAAGGCTTCAGATATTGAGTTAAATAATATCGTTGTTCAACACAAATTGTTTCAAAAACTATTGGGGTAGACCAAAATGTTTAGAATAACGGTAACAGGTGGTAAGGGAGGTACTGGTAAGAGCTTTGTAGCAGTTAATCTAGCATTATTATTAGCAAAACACTTTAGAACAGTATTAGTTGACCTAGATCTTGAGGCGCCTAATGACCATATATTGCTGAGTATAGATAAGCTTGAAAACGAGGAACCAATTAAGCTTTTCCTACCATTTATCAACACTAGTAAGTGTACAAAATGCGGAGTATGTGCTAAGGTATGTGATACAGGAGCAATACTTTTACCAGGCGGAGCTTATCCAATAATATTTCCTCGTCTATGTAGCGGTTGTAAAGCATGCTATTATGCCTGTCCCTATAATGCTATTATTGAAGGATATCATGTCCTTGGATACGTCTATAGAACAAGTATCATAATAGAGAACACAGAACTAACCCTAGTAACTGGTGTATTACGTGAAGGAGAAGAACATGTCCCACCAGGAGTAAATTACACCAGGAAAAAAGCAGAAGAAATAGAAACCGATATATTGTTAATGGATACAGGAGCAGGTACAGGAAATCAAATTTCTATAGCCCTAAAGAACGTAGATTTAACAATCATAGTGACTGAACCAACACCACTTGGAATACATGATATGAGTAATGTGCTAAAGATAACCAACGAAATGGGTATAAGGACATGGACAATTATTAACAAGAGCAGTATAGGGGACACTTCTAAAATCTACGAGATCTCCAATAAATACAATGTTGAGAAGATCTATGAAATACCTTATCACAGAGATGTTGTCTCCTCATATGTTGAGCGAAAACCTATTGTTGTTAAGTACAAGAACTCTCCCATAACACGTGTTTTCAATGAAGTAGCTCAGTCAATTATGGAATTGGTGAGAAGCAATGGGAAGTAGTATTCCTCAATTAGAAATAGTCATTGCCAGCGGTAAGGGTGGTGTTGGTAAATCAACCCTAGCATCATCACTTGCCATATTATTAGCTAAGAAATACTACATAATAGCTGTTGATGCTGATGCTGAAGCCCCTAATCTCCACATAGCTCTCGGCATAGATGAATGGGATGTTGTTGAACCATATATCGAGGGTAGAATCGCATATATTAATAGAGACAAGTGTACAGACTGTGGATTATGTGCAAATGCCTGCCAGTTTGGAGCAATAGAGGAAAGTAACGGAAAATACTATGTCAACAAATGGATATGTGAAGGATGTTATACATGCAGTTTTGTCTGCCCAGTAAAGGCTATATCCTTTGAAAGAGACATAGTAGCAGGACACATATATGTTAAGGAGAAAACAATATATGGTTTCCCACTTGTATCAAGCGAGATAACTCCTGGAAGACCTAATAGTGGTAAACTAGTAACTGAGGCAAAGAATAAAGCAAAGAAAATAATGGGGTCAAAGAAAGGACTAATCCTCGTGGATGCGGCTGCTGGTATTGGTTGTCAAGTAATATCAAGTATAGCTGGAGCACATGCTGCAATCCTCGTTGCCGAACCCACACCTTCAAGTCTCAGTGATTTAAAGAGAATACACAAGCTAGCTAAACATTTCGGCATACCCTCTATGCTTGTAATTAATAAAGCAGACATAAGCGAGGAGTACCGTGAGAAAATCCTTGAATATGCACGTAGAGAAAACATTGATTATCTCGGAGACATACCATATGACGAAAACGTGCCACGTTCAATAAATACTATGAAGCCATTACTAGAAGCATATCCAGACACTAAGGCCTCAAAAGCGATAATAAGAATAGCCGGAAAACTAGTTAAAATCATAGATAATATTAGTGAGTGGAGACTAAAGCATTTACCAGCGAAAATAGAGCCGTTTATACCATTAATTATTAAACCAGGGAATAACATTGTTAAGTAAAGGTGATAACACATGAAAATAGCTATTACAACCAATAAGGGAGGACTAGATGATCAAATAGCCGATAGATTCGGGAGAGCACCTACATTCACAATAGTGGAACTAGACGATAATACTCTAGAGATAAAGAATGTATACGTAGTAGAAAATCCCGGTAGTAAAGCAGGTAGCGGTGCTGGCGTTAGAGCTGTTCAGAAACTAGCAGATGAAAAAGTAAACATAGTTATAGGACCTAATCCAGGGCCAAATGCATATATAGCGCTTCAACAATCAGGCATAAGGATTTATGCAATGACGGGAATGTCTGCTAAAGAAGCACTTAAACGAGTCATAGAGGAATTAAAGAAGAAATAATCAGTCGGGTGTGTTTATTTCATCCCAGCTAAGCGGTCTTGCCGGGAGTAATTCATCACCATGTAATATCTTATTATTTTTCAACAATTATTTTCCTTATCGTTTTCAAGAATGTAACACTATAGGGAAGAGGAAGTAATACATATATTATTGTCTTATAGTTTATTTTTGAAACAGTCTTTAACACGTTAATTACTTGTTCATTTGAACTAGTTTCTTCGGAATAACCTTTTATAAACCCTTCGATCATATCGGGAAGGAAATCCAATGAACTAAGAGGCTTAACATACATGATTCTATAAATACATGTTACTAGAAAGACAAGTATATCCCAAAACCTATACTCGTACCTGTCACTTCTAATAGCTTGTTCTGCATCAATTACGTAGAATTCACCACTTGGGGTTTTTAAAAAATTTAAGTACTTAGTATCGCCTAGTACGTATCCGTCCAAATGTACTCTAGCAAGTACTCTACCTATTTCTACATAGTCTTCCTTCCATAGAGTAGGATCAAAGCTTTCACCAGGTATGTATTCTCGAACAATAGAATAATCCATCCAGTCCACAACATGTATTTTAGGAGTTTTAGTTCGTTTTAATGTATCAGACATAAATGATGTTTCTCTAATCATTCTTTTCTTAGGATCCATTTCAAACGGGTAAACAGCCACGGGTAAACTAGCTAATTGTATAACTAACCACTTTACTAAACCGTATTCATGAGTATATTTCTTCCATATATACTTTTCCGAATCAATAGTTATAGTTATAGATTGCTTAAAGAAATCATCAATAAGGTCAAAAAAACCTTTCTTAGACAAATAATCTACACCTATTGAACATAAATAACTTCTCTACTCATATACTTCTTTAGGTATCTCAACTAATCTCTTACCAGCCACTACTTGGTCGACACTATGAATAACTCCTCCAAGCTCCTCAATCATAACTTTTACTTCACTAAAATCAATATCATCCCCCTCTATTACGACAATAATATTCTGAGTCTCAACATCAACCTCTTTAACAGTAATGTTTACTGCTTCAACACCCCTAACTCTTGATAAGTTATCAGCAATATCAATTATTGACGGGCCTTTAATAGGTATGAGCACATCCAATACTAGGCGTTTTATCAAGGCTTATTTTCTCACCATGTTCAATTATTAATAACTAAATGGATTATTAAGGATTTACATAAAAAATAAAAACACCATATCACCTTATGAAATAGAAGAGAATATAATAAACGAAGAGAGGTATACTCAACATGATGAGCGAGGGAGTTAATCCCCCCGAACCAATTGTGAAGAAACCAAGGCTCAGAATACATGGAGGACTAGACCCTGGATTAAGAATTGGTAGAGGTTTTAGTAGGGGAGAATTGGAAGCTGTAGGTCTTGATTTCAAAACAGCACTAAAACTTGGTCTTAGAATTGATAAAAGGAGAAGAACAACTCATCAATGGAATATACAAGCACTAAAAGAATATCTAGAAAAAATTGGTTTTAGGAAGAAATAATCCATTATAATTCTCTTCTCAACTAAAACTGGGTTATATTATTCTATACTATTTCTTCAACAAAATAGTTATTTAGAAGCACTAGTGCCAAGAAACTGTATTACCCAGGGGAGTCACCCCTGTTCATTCCAACCCCGAGCCACGGGGGTGTCGCAGGGGCCGGTTCATAAATTATTTATATAATAGTAGGATTTATAAAGCATGTGGGGAGCATAAAACCAATAGAGTGGGAAAAATATCCCACCAGAGATTGTTTTTCAAAGAATTTTTTGTTGGGAAAAAAGGATGAATAATCAAAAAATTCTTTGTTCTTAATAAAAATTTCCATGAAAGAAGAGGGGTTTTCCATTATTCAATCCATAATATATTAAATTAAAACATAGAATTTGATAGACTCAGCGATGATCGGAGAGGAGATGTTCTTGGAGAAAAGAACAGAAAAGCTAGAGGTTAGTAGCGACAATAATAACTATATAGTAATTGACCTTAAGCCGAGAAGCAGAGTAGTAACTTTTAAAATTGAAGCAGATACTCTAAAAACTTTTGATAAATATGTTGAATCACTAGGAATCCGTAATAGGAGTATGGTAATTAAGAAGCTCATAACAGCATTTATCGAAGGAATGAAAAAATTTGGTAATTTAAAACAAGGTGAATTCGAGCTTGTTTTTGTTCTACGTAGTAAAAATAATAATGATAAAAAGAATATGAAGGAAATATCCATTGAGCTCCGTACCTGATGTTCTTACTTAATCATTGTTTTGTATTTTGTTATTTATTCTGGAGAAAAACCAATTGTTCTAATATTATAGTTTTCCTTCCTTTATTTTCTCTATTATGATTCTAGCGATATCTGCTGGTAAACTTATTTGATGTGCTAAGTGTTCAACAGGTATGTCAGGACCATATTCTTGTAATGCTTCTTTTACAGCAGTAACTGGTTCTATATAGTATACTTTTCTACTTATTCTTTTTCTTGCTACAATACCGAGTCTATTTAGCTCAGCTAAATACCTTGATTCTATTGTTCTTGGCCTACCAGTAACTTTTGATAAGTCATCTGCCGTAGCTTTTTTTAACTCTAGGACTGCTTTCAGAGTTCTCCACAAGGGTGGTGACAATACTATTCCTCTCTTCATTAGAAACCTTATATCATATATACTACAAAACTCCTCCTCTTGTTCTGACAACATAGATCACCAATTGTTTTCTATAACATTATTATTGTTTATTAAACCTAAAAATCTTTTGCAATTTACAATAAGATTATACATGTCATGTTAATGTCTATTTAGATAGTGATAATTTTATGGAAAAGAAAACAATGATATAAATATAAACATGTATCAAAGATCCTATCACTTTGTCTAAAGGTTAATGATGCGAACCAATTTAACATGTAAATAAATTACTAAAGCAAATATTAGAAAAAGAATTTAGGATACTAGTCAAAATATATAAGTACAAATATACACCCATACACAATATACTTGTATGTAGGTGTTATACATGTCTTCTTGGCAATGGCTTGGTGGAAGAAAGCTAGATGAAGTAATAACTAAGAGCCTTACCCATCTCGAACTAGTTATTGAAACCGTTAAGAAACTTGATCAGTTAATAGACTCTATTGTTTCAGAGAAAATAAGTAATTTGAAAAATATTTATATGCAAGTAATAGATTATGAGAGAAAAGCTGATTCTATTAAGAGAGATCTACTACAATCATTACGAGGGGCATTTATTCATCCACTTGATAGAGAAGACTTGTTAAGACTAATCTTGACAGCAGACGATATTGCAGCATATTGTAAAGCTAGTGCTAGGCAACTAGTTACATTCTATGATATCGGCATGAATATTCCTGAAAATATATTGGATATACTAGTTAAGATTTCTAAAAAAACAGTAGAAGCTGGAGAAAAGCTACTAGAGAGCATAAAGTGCTTAGGAACTGATCCTAATAAGACAATCAATCTTACCCATGAAATCGAGAAACTTGAGGAAGAAATAGATGAGTTGCGAATGGAGGCACTCGAGCATACTTATAGAATATGTCTGAAAAACTTCAGACTTGACTGCATATTGTTAATGAGTATTATTGATAATATAGAAACAATAAGCGATATGATCGAAGACACAAGTGATGTTATAAGATTAATAGCATTATCTAGCTAAAGCAATGTACTGTTTTTAAATAAAAACATTCATTTAAATAAAAAACCATGTTTTTCTAACAGATAATATATTAATAATCTCACACCAAATCCTGTTGCAGCTGGTTTGTAGTATGGTTTCTTAGGATGTCCTTTCTGAACCCATGCTGTTCCGGCTATGTCTAAGTGTACCCATTTCCGCTTATCCTCAACAAAATGGCTCAGGAACGCTGCTGCAGTAATTGCTCCTGCTGGTCTGCCCCCGATATTATTTATATCTGCGAACTCGCTCTTCAATTGGTCATAGTATTCTTTCCATAAAGGCATTCTCCATACTCTTTCACCTGTTTCCAAACCTAACTTGTATAGCTTCTCGGCCACTTCGTCGTTCTCTGTAAATAATCCTGCTGCATAGTTGCCTAGAGCTATAACTATTGCACCCGTAAGGGTTGCTAAGTCAAACATTAATTTAGGCTTGTAGTTCTTATCAATATATGATAAAGTATCAGCAAGAATGATCCTGCCTTCCGCATCAGTATTGCCAACCTCTATAGTCATACCATTATACATCTTGACTATGTCTTTCGGCTTAGTAGCAGTTGGGCCTGGCAAGTTCTCTACAGCTGGAAGAGCACCAATAACATTTAATGGTAGCTTCAGAGAAGCAACAGCCTTCATTATTCCTAATACAGCCGCTCCACCACTTTTATCATACTTCATTTCATCAATATAGCCCGTAGGCTTGAGATTTAAGCCTCCAGCATCAAAGGTAACTGTTTTACCAATGAATGCATAGTCCCAATCATCTCCTTCTCTACCCCTGTATTCTAGTATTATAAGTCTTGGCTCAATACTACTTCCCTTACCAACAGCTATTATTCCATTCATACCCATTTTCTCTAGATCTTTGAAATGATAAACCTTGATCTTTAACCCATACTGTTTTGCTAACTTCTTCGCCTCCACCTCGATCTTCTCAGGATTCATATAGTTTGCAGGTGCATCAGCTATTCTCCGAGTATAATTAACTGCATCAGCAATTAGTTTCACTTTCTCAATTATAGGACTTAGGTCTTCTCCGCTAGTTTTCACAATGATCTTCTTAATACCTAGTTCCTTTTTATCACGAGTCTTGTATGGTTCACCAGGATCATAAAGTGTCATTTCAGAAATAATAACTAGATCCATTAAGGCCTTCTTCTCATCAAGTCCGCTAGGAACATTACTCATATCTACAAGTATTTTTTCAGCCTTAGTACTAGTTAATTTATTGATAAAACCAGCTGTTGCTAGCCTTATTGATTCATACGAAGGAGAATCACCAAGACCTGCTAAAACGATTCTCTTAAATTTACCACTAACTCGTAGGAGATAAACTTCTCCTTCATCTCCTTTAAACTCCTTAGCATTAATAATATCATCCAATAAGTCGCCTACAAATCCCTTAATATATTTTGGAACCACGGGCTTATCCTCCTTCTTAGTAGCAAAAACCACTAAAGTATCTGCATCTATTTCTTCTACTCTTTTAGGAGTTACAATATACTCGAGTTTTGTCATATTTGTACACCAACTATATAAGTCAGTACACCTATCTACATTACTAGTCATATATACATTTTACAGTTAATAAATTAAACGAAATAGTTAGACACATTACCTTCTCGAAAAGATTCAATAGTAGGTATTAATAAGCTATACCTACATTTAATACTAAAGAAAACAACTGTATAAAGGAAAGAGAAATGATCCTCGGAGTAATACTTGCAGCAGGAGAAAGCAGGAGATTCCCAGGAAATAAACTATTGTTTAAATGGAAAGGGAAACCAGTAATAAGACACACACTAGAGAATGCATTGAAAAGCAAAATCGACAAGATAATACTTGTGCTAGGACACGATAAAGACAAGATCATTAATGTAGTCAAAGATTTAGATGATAAGATAGCATATGTATATAATCCAAAATATAGAGAAGGAATGAGTACAAGTGTAAAAACAGGCGTAAAATACGCATACGAGAAATACGGTGAAAAAATAGAAGGAATCCTGATAACTCCTGGAGATACTGCATGGATCCCTCCAGAGGCATATAATATGGTAATAGAAGAGTTCTTAGAGAAAAAACCCCTCATAGCAGTAGCTTCGTATCAAGGTAGAAGAGGTCATCCAATAATATTTCATAGATCACTAATACCCGAAATACAAGAGATAAGTGAAGAGACTAGAGGATTAAAGAAAATTACGAAAAAATACAGGTTATATACATTAGTTGTGGAGATGCCATATCCAGGAGTAGTACTAGATATTGATACCTATAATGACCTCAACCGAGTAAAATATATGTTGAAAAAGTGATCCTAATGACTATTGAAAAAAAGATTAGAGAATTATACCAGGTAAATCCTAAGACAAGAATACTTGTTGAAAAAATACATGAAAAAGCTAAACTACTCGAAGAAGAGGGATACGACAATATAAGAATAATGAATTTCTGCGGAACCCATGAATGGACAATAACTCATTATGGTATAAGAACACTAATGCCTGAAAACATAGAGTTAATAGCTGGGCCCGGATGCCCGGTTTGCATAACGCCCGGTCATTATGTCGATATATTAACAGATCTATCATTTGATGAATATACTGTTCTAAGCTATGGTGACTCATATAAACTACCTGGGACAAGGATCAAGGGTATTAGGAGCCTGTTCGATGCAAGACTTCATGGTGGAAAGACAGAAATAGTATATAGCTTCTATGACGCAGTAAAAAAGGCCATAAACAATAAGGATAAAAAATACGTCTTCTTCGCAGTGGGTTTTGAAACAACCATGCCATCGACAGCAGTTCCGCTTGTAAATAATATGGTTCCCGAAAACCTTTACATACTATCAGCTTATAGATTAACACCACCTATAATGAAGTACTTACTAGAAAAACATCCAGAAGCTAGACTAAGTGGAATATTGGCTCCAGGACACGTATCAGCGATTATAGGAGCTAATTCATGGCTATTCTTACCAAGAGACTATGGTGTCCCAACAGTAGTTGCTGGTTTTGAGCCATTAGATGTACTAGTAGCGGTATACTATATTCTGGATATGCTTCTATCCAAGAAACCATCTCTTATAAATGAATATACAAGAGTAGTTAAGCCAGAAGGAAACATTTACGCCAAAGAAATGATCAAGAGAGCATATAAGATCATTGATTCATACTGGAGAGGAATAGGTATTGTACCATCGAGTGGAGCCATACATAGAGAAGAATACAATAATAGAGATATCCTGCACATTTTAGGGATAGAAGATAAGCCTATGAAAGATGTTCTACCAGGGTGTAGGTGTCCAGAAGTAACGCTCGGATTAGCAAAGCCCACAGATTGTCCATTATTCCTAAAAGCTTGTACACCATCTAACCCCTATGGTCCATGCATGGTTAGTAGTGAGGGAACCTGTAAGATCTGGGCAGAAAACCTGCCTATAAGAATTAAATAGTTTAAACAATAAATATCGGAACAGTTGATAATCCCATAAATAATCTCTCGTACTTCGTTACTCTATGACGCATAAATGGGAAATATATTTTCTCAGTAAATGTTTTCTGTCTCGTTATAATAATTGCTTTAGCATCACTTAGTTCTTCGAGAGACTTCTTAACAAAATCCTCTATACTAACATGATCTATAACTACAGTATCAGTTCTCAAACCCATTCTACCAAGCCTATTCTGTAACTCGATCAACCTATTCCTATTAGTTTTCCTAGACAAGATAATATTGAGCGAAGCATTATGTTTTCTACAAAGATAATATGCAAGCTCAACAGCTCTTTGTACACGGCTAATATCTAGACAGGCCATCCCTATCTTATCAATTCTATCTCTAAGCAAGTATTCTTTTCTCTCAAAAGAATACGGAGTTATAATTAATGATGGCTTAGGGATAATACTAATGATCTTAGAAGCTGTTGATCCGATTAGTCTGGATGGAGGTGTTGGGCTTGAAGAAGAAGTCAACACTATTAAGTCTATATTGTATTGTTCAACATATTCTTTGATCTTCTTAACAGGATCTCCACGAACAATAGTCTTCTTAATGTAGTGAACACCATTCTTACGCAATATGAGCTCGATCTCTTCAATAGCTTCTTTAACTATTTTCTCGAACGAACGATCAATTAGCTTCGTGTATAGACTCCTCTTTTTAGAAAACATTGGTATAACTGATAATATATGATATATAGAATTGGGAAAAAGCTTAACAGAATACTCGGTAGCGAATAGAATAATTTCGTTCTTTATTGCTGATACAAGTATATTATTGACTTTATACAACTCAGTTCTCCCTACATGATGCCTCCATATCTAATTAATAGGTATAGTGTTGAAACTAATATTGTTACCACCATGACTGATAAACCATACTTGATAAATCCTCCAAAAGATATGTGATAACCATGTTTTTCAGCAATTCCAGCAACAACCACATTTGCACTAGCACCTATCAATGTACCATTTCCGCCCAAACAACTCCCTAGACTCAGTGCCCAGTAAAGAGGTGTTATATCGTAGGCTACGTTATTAGCAATAACATCGATGACTGGAAGCATAGTCATTACAAATGGAATGTTGTCTACAAAAGCACTTATAAAAGCAGATACCCATACAATGATCAACATTAGTATCCTATGATCTGTCGAGAAACCTACTATTCCGTAAGCAATACTTTCCATTAAGCCTAGTTCTTCAACACCCTTAATAACAATAAACATTGCCATGAAAAAGACAAGAGTTGTCCAATCCACTCTATGAAGAACTTCTTCGATATCAATTTTCCTACCAATAAGAATGAATAATATACCAACACCTATAAGAGCAGGCACGGCCGGAGGGTAACCCAAGATATCCTCAAACGTGAATAATAATACAACTACTAGGAACGGAATGAGTGTTTTCTCTAATTTTCTCTTATCAATGCTTACATAGTATTTAACACTTTCAAAAGGTATTGTCCTCAATTTATTCTTGTATTCTGTGAACCATTTATTGAAAATAAGCCTTATGATCAAAGCATAAACAAGGAAGACTAGGAAGACTGCTGGAGCAACATTATAGATAAAATCCATGAATCCAAGCTCAGCATGAGAACCTATTAAAATGTTTGGCGGGTCACCTATCAATGTGGCTGTTCCACCAATATTTGATGCAAAAACAATCATTATCAGCAAAGGCCTTGGATCTATTCTGATTTTCTCACAGATCTCGATTACAATAGGTGATATTATGAGAACCGTTGTTACATTATCTATGAAAGCTGAAATTAGAGCAGTTGCTCCTGATAGGACTATTGCAAGTCTATATGGTTTATTGAAAAACTTTGATAAGATCTTGGAAGCTATTAAGCTGAAAAAACCTGTCTCACTAAGAATACTGACCATGATCATCATCGACATGAGCAATAGTATTGTATCTATATCAACGCTGTTGAGCAATGCTGTATATGAACCATATCCTAAGAATACATTGATTAATAGGACAATACCTGCCATTACGAGAGCAACAATTGTCCTATGAGCAACCTCAAGTGTTAAGAGGATATATAATGATATTAGTATTCCAGCACCAATTAATGGATATACTGGTACCACTTTAGGTCATCACATGACTTCTTGTATTTGCTACCATGAAAAACAGTATTTACATTTTCCTATCTTTATAATTCTTTTCGAAAAATATTTATTTCCCCCAACATATAGGTTGTGGAGGGTATTATGGAAAAGGATCTAATCATTATTGATAATCCATTAGCAAAATATTACTTAACTATTCTTCGAAGCAAGAACACTACCCCCAAGATCTTTAGGGATCATATAAGAAAACTTGGATTTATACTAGGCTATGAGGCCTCCAAATATCTCAAGTGGAGAAAAGTATTTATCGAAACACCTTTAGCTAAGACAGAAGGGCTAGAACCTGCTAAGCCAGTATATATAGTTGGAATATTAGGAGCCTCAATTCCCATGATTGAGGGCATATGGGATGCTATCCCATGGGCTGGTCTTGGCTTAATAGCTGCTAGGAGGAAAGAATACCCAGGAAAAGTAGAAGTTGAAGTATATTATGAGAGATTACCTGAGGATTTATCATTCTATACAATATTACTAATCGACCCAATGCTTGCAACGGGCAAAACAATGGTTAGCGTAATTGAGCGTCTCAGAAAGAAGGGAGCTAGAGAAATAATAGTTTTAACGATTATTTCAAGTAAACAAGGAATTGAATATGTCTGGAGAAATGCTGGTAAGATACCTATTATAACAGTAGCTGTTGACCCTATGCTTAATGATAAATTCTTCATAGTTCCCGGACTAGGTGATGCTGGTGATAGAGGATTAGGACATGACTATGTATCTGTAGATAAAATCCATTTGATGAAATAGAAATTACATAGAATAAGTCTTACCAAATAATCCAAACTTTATAGTAAGTCTTATTTTCTTATCCTTTACAAGTTCTGATAAACTACTATATATCTTATACAACACGTCTTCGGGATCATGGTTTAATTCGTAAGAATACTTCTTCAGATCTAGTCTTAATGTAAACGTTTCAGCATCGATTCTATAATCTAAGTTCTTAATAATAAGACCATAATCCTTGAGAATCCGTGGTATGGATCCTAGTGCTAGACAAGTCACTCTATCTCCATTAAAGGATAGATACTGTTTGTACTTTCGCTTATGACTAATATTTACGATCACGTCTTTTTCAATCGGTATATTTTCACAAACCATTCCGGCAACAACATATGATAAGTCCTTGACGGATGGTAAATCGCTCATTCTGCTTAAATTAATGTTTACTATATAGTCTTTCCCGAACCTAACAATACTAACTGTATCTATTATGTATCCTAACTTAGTTAATTCATTAGATATGAGGTACTCAAGCTGGCCTAAATCAGTTATTGTTATAGATTTAATGAGTTCTTCCCTTATTTTGGGCGGAATGTTCTGGGTCTTGCTGAGTGTTACTTCTCTTGTTTTCTCACCGACGCTTATTTTTATTGTTTCACTTAAGCTAGGAGTTTTCTTTCCTAGTTCTTTAAGTATTGAAGTATTTTCTAAGAGTTTGACTGGGAATTTCTGGATCATTATTCTCTTAGGAATACTACTATCTGAGAGCAGTTTAGTTAATTCTTCTAAGCAGTTCTCCGCGGATTTATCCTTTTGATCTTCGTCCATGCAATCAAGAACATAGTTATTATATGTGAATAATAATAATCTCTTCTTATTAACTCCCTCGACGACTATATATAATGGATTCTCTTTGTCAAATCCAATTAGTTCTTCTAACAATACTTTCCTAGTATTGAGGATCTTAACTAGTTCCGAGCTTAGTAGTACTTTGCCTCTAAACAATGGATCTCTGAAAATACTAGTGGTGGGCATGATGTGGGTCCTCCCACATAAAAAATATGTAGAAGAAGATATTATACTTAATTTGTTCTCATTATACTGTGCTAGAACAGGTAGATTTCAGGGAAAAAATTACTTGTTTCCTAGGAGCCTATTAACTATTTCCAAGACTTTTTCCCATATTGGTGTTTTTCTTAGTAATTCTATATTGCCTATTTTTTCGTCTATATCCTTGACATAGGGTATATTGCCTAGGTAATCTATTCTTAGGTTTTCAGCCAGTTTTTGTAATTTGGGCTTATCAGACATATTTTCAACAAGTCCTGCGATCTTATAATTACCTTCCAATAGTATTTCTGCTAGTCTCTCAACACTCTTAATAGCTAGGGGGCTTGGAGTCGCAACAATTACTACTTCGAGCTTGTCACCTAAGTATGTTAGCAGTTCTAAATGTTCATCACTTATTCCTGGAGGTGTATCAATAAATAATGAATCTAATTCTCCCCATTGCGTGATTGCTAGTAACTCTCTGAAAGCATTAACTACTGCTTCTCCACGCATAGGAGTTGGGTTTTCTCGCGTAAAGATCGTTATTGATAAATATTTTATTCCATGAACAAGTTGTGGAATGATTCCTTTTTCCTCAATGATTTCTTGCTCCCAAGGATTAACACCAAGCACTATATGTGTTGATGGATTAGTAAAGTCAAGGTCTAATAATCCCGTCTTACATCCCAATGATGAACTTGTTAGGGCGAGTAATGTAGATATAATTGTTTTACCAACTCCACCTTTACTACTCATTATAGGATATATCTTCTTAACACCAGCTAATCTCTTAGGAATAACCAGTAGTCTTGGATCACTCATTATTATCACCTAAAATAATTTCCTTAATACTTACACCTCTACCTCTAACGATTTCAAAATCTCTCGATCCACATCTAGGACATTTAAAATAGGAATAAACAGCTTCTGGGACAAAATGAATAGCTTCTCTTATCGCTTCGTCTAGCTGAGAAGGATTTATTCTCCATTCGTATCCGCATCTCCTACACTTCAAGATAACTTCTTCGTCTTCATAAACAATTTCTCCGACACGATAATCTCTGGACTTAATGATTTCTTTTAGAGCAAAATCAAGTATTTCCTTATCAATACTCTGTAGAATACCCAGCTTGATCACAATCTTGGCTATATTCTTCTTACCTTTCTTACTTAGCTCTCGTTCAATATAATCAGCTATTGATTCTGCAAGAGCCCATTCATGAACCATTTCATCCACACCAATAAGAAACAATTATTCCTTGGAGTAATCTATTATACATTAGCCAGAGTATAAAGTTAATTGGTGAGATACTTGGCTGAGAAAACAAGCCGTATACCCGGTTTCTATAAAAAGACGATAGATGAAAGACTCAAAATAGTTGCTGAATGGGCAGGCTTATCAGATGAAGAAGTGAAGCTTCTCCGCAACCTTGGCAACTTGCCTGAAAAAATAGCCGACTCAATGATTGAAAATGTTATCGGTGGTATGACTTATCCCTTCGCAGTAGCTGTCAACTTCAAGATCAATGGAAAGGACTATATCGTCCCAATGGTCATTGAAGAAACTAGTGTAGTAGCTGCTGCTAGTAATGCTGCTAAAATGCTTAGGAGAGGACAAGGAATCATTGCTAGGTCTGAGTCTCAGATTATGATTGGACAGATACACTTAGTGAACGTGACAGCACCAAGATATAAAGCTATGAAAATAATTGAGAAGAAAGAAGAGATCCTAGATCATGCTAGACAGCAAGATAGTATTTTGATAAGGTTAGGAGGAGGGCCCAGGGATCTCGAGGTACGAGTAATAGATACAAGGATGGGGCCTGTAATAGTTGTTCACCTTCTCGTAGATGTATTAGATGCTATGGGTGCCAACACTGTTAATACAATGGTTGAATCAATAGCTCCAATCCTTGAGAAAATAACAGGTGGTGAGGCAAGGCTTAGAATAATAAGTAATCACGCAGTCTATAGGATCACTCGTGCATGGGCTAGAGCAGCACCCGAAGATGTTGGAGGCAAAGACATTGCTAAGAAAATAGTTGAAGCAAGCATATTAGCTGAAGCCGATCCTTATAGAGCAGTAACCCATAACAAAGGTATAATGAACGGAATAATAGCAGTAGCATTAGCAACAGGACAAGACCATAGAGCAATAGAAGCAGGAGCACATGCCTATGCCGCAAGAACCGGTGTCTATAAACCACTCAGCTACTGGGAGCTCGACGAGGAAGGAATGCTTGTCGGATCACTAGAAATACCTCTACAAATAGGAGTAGTTGGTGGAGCAACAAAAGTACACCCCATAGCCAAGATAGCGCTAAAGATCCTCGGAGTCAAGACAGCTAAAGAACTAGCAGAAATAATGGCAGCCGTAGGTCTTGCACAAAACCTAGCAGCACTAAGAGCCCTTGTCCACGAAGGAATACAGAAAGGACACATGAAACTACATGCAAGAAACCTCGCAATAATGGCTGGCGCTACAGGAGAACTCATAGACAAAATAGCTGAGAAAATGATAAGTGAGGGAAGAATAAGATACGATTATGCAAAACAATTACTAGAACAATACTTGAAGGGAGAAAAACAATAACTACATTAACTAAACTTTTTTCAACGCCGATAGACAAAATATTAAATGGCTCAGACACCCGGGAAAACCCGGATGGGATGAAGAAGCCAGGGACGTATTCACCGCCATCTTCCCCTCTTTCTATATTATGAAGGAACAATTTAGTTAAACAATATATTCCACAACAAAGGATTAATTTATGATATGTGACTTCGACATGGAGGTGTCGATGAAATTACAGATAATGTACAAAGCATTTACGATGTGATAGTATACGGTGCAGGATACGCTGGATTAACAGCAGCATTGGAACTATTGAAGAGAAAACAAAAGGTTATTGTAATAGAAGCTGAACCTGGCATATCTCACTCGTCATATTATCCCGGAATCGATAATAGAAGAGTAAGAGTATCAAAAAAATACTGGAACCTCGTCTCAAGAATAGGAGTAAACATTATTGAAGAAGACGAACATGGATACTGGATTGATCCACTGGAGTACTTGATCTTGACAGCTTCCGAGATCTATAGAAATGGTGGAACAATATTAACCGATTCAACAATAGAACCAATATACAGGATTATCGAAGATAGAATAATAGTAATAGGAGCTTCAGTGAAATCGCTCGAAAACGAAACAGGTCCTGATAAAACATATATCTTATC
>JAGGVR010000151.1 GCA_021157925.1 Staphylothermus sp.
CGGGGTCATCCCTATTATCGGGCCTTTGCGGCCCTGTCGCCCCGAGCCCTGACCCCCAATGTTTTGTTTATTGTTATTTGTTGGATAAATTTTTCTCTGTTTTATCTTACTCCTGCTCCGCCTCCGCCGAATCCTCCGCCACTGCCTCCTCCTGCTCCACCTCTTCTTGGGTAGAAGTGTCTTGGATAATATGATCCTAGATAGTATGCTAATAGTCTGCTGAGCCTTGCTAAGTCATTATTTAGTCTTGCTAAGTTTTTGTCTACGAACTTATACTCACCAAGTGCTAGTAGGTAGGCTATTACTTTAAACCATGTGCTTCCAGCTTGTTCGTATAAATATTTATCGATACCGCTCTTCTTAATGTTCTCGATAAAGTTCATCCACGTATAGTATTTTATAGTGTAGTCTTTGTTCCATCTGCCAAGAACATATGATGGTATTATAAGCCACGGTATCCATGCAAATATGGCTAATAAACCCATAGTCACTATTTTAACCATATAGATATCGTCTTCTAAGAATCCGCGAATTCCTAAAAAGACTATGGAGACTATCCATGAAGCAATAGTTAAACCTAAGAGTACTCCTAGGATCTTCCTAGGGCTTTTCACAGCTTCTTTTGCGAGACTAGCATATTGTTTTGAATCAAAGACATCGCGGGCACTCAGCTTGATGCTTCTAACGAATTTTCTATCCTTTAGCTTCTTCTCAAATTCTCTCAAACTAATAGTTCTGCCATCAACGGAAAACATTCTCAGCGTATCTAGTACTCTTCTCTCATAATCATCGAGATCCCCTTCTTTGACTTTCTCATCATTAATAGTAATAATGATATCCTCTCCTCCCGGACTATATGTTCTCTTAATATCAATAATGCCTCTTGAAGCCAGATCGAAAACAGTTGCTGCAAGAACTTCTTTCGTAAAAACTCCAGGTTCACCATTATATATTAAGTTAACAACCCATGCTTTCTCTCCTATATTTGGTGGTATGTTTCTATCAATATATTGAATAAGTTGTTTTCTCTCCCTACCCATTATTAAGTATATGATAACGGCTATTACTGGTACTCCAAGAACTATGAACAACCAGATATTTATGAGAAAACGAGCCATCAGCTCTGAGTTCACAATACTCAATTTATAGTCTTCAATATATTTCCCTAGATCAACATTCTCAACTATTCCTGGTTTTTCGAAGTAGTTCCTTGGAGTAAGAATGAGTAGACGCAATGATTGGAACTCATGAAGATCTTTCACATATATGGTTGATCCTATGCTTTTAATTGTTATAAGTGCGTAAAGTGTTCTTGGAGCATAGTAGATTACTTGTGAATTAATAGTAGATAATTCAAATTCATTGTATTTGATATGATTAGATTTATCAGCTACTTTAAAATCGAGAACACAATTGGTAAAATTGCACTTTAGAGGTGGATGTAGTATGAATCTATAGGTCACAGTATATGTTCCCATTCTTATTTCTTCTGGGCTATAACATCCTACTTCATCATGTGCTTTGGCATCTTTTAGCTCTTCGAGTATTTTCTCCTTGATACTCTCTGGTACATCTATGGGGGTTATCAAGTTTCTATTGTGATCATATATGTATGGTATAAAGCCTTGTGGACAAACAACAGTCCGTGGCTCAATATATACTCCATTCCCTTCAGTCAACAAGGGTGTATTCCATGAACGGTAAAGCATATGATGCCTTTTTTCACCAACATAATAATTAATGTGTTCAATATATACTCCGCCTGGTTGAAGCTCCCCATAGTATTTTGTAACGTAATTAAATGGATTATCTCCATACCCTAGATAATTGTATACTAGATAACCTATACTAGCGATTATGACTGACACGATTAATGCTATTAATAGATATTTGAGCTCTCTATCCATACGAATCACTTATGCGAGGAACTATTTTTGGAAGAACTAGTTTAAGATAATTAGCGAGATGAGCATCTGTATCTTTTAAGTATTTTTCAAAGTATGTCTCAAAAATTATCAATAGATTCTCCATTACTTCAACATATTTTTCTTTCTCTGGATTTTTCTTTAATTCTTTAAGTGCATCTAGTAAGTCTCTATGCCAATCTATATGTATCTTATAGTCATCTGGATAATATTTATAATACGCTGTATTCTTCATAACTTCTTCATGTTTGAAATGGACATCTTTTGTATGAATATATAGCTTTTCTGCGAGAATCTTTATGTCTTCAAACCTTCCATCAATAATAGCTAGAATGAGTTCATCCATTATCTTGAACATGTCTAAATGATTTTTATCCATAAAGTCCATTCCAAAAACACATTCGTTAACACATTTGGACGCTGGAAGTTTAGTAGTGTAAACAGTCATTTTATAATTGCCCTTGGGTAATTCAACTGCTTCTTCGAGCTTCTTAGGTTTTCTCCCAGACACGCTTATGACTTTCACTTTATTATTATATACAAATAGCTCGACTAGGTCATGGTTCTGAATAGCTATAAAGAAGGGTTTTCCAGAGCTTTTAATGATTATGCTTTTTAGATCATCAATCCATGATGAAGAATCTTTTTCATACGCTATTTTCGTTTCCAGTAATAATTTCAATTTTTCAAGATCATATTTATCCATGATTTCATTTATTCTTTTATCAAATAATTCCTTAATATTCAAGCCGTGTACCCAGATAGAAAATAATAACCATTGTATAGAAATAGTTTTCTTCTATAAAATTATGCTTCACTATGTTTCTTACTATCCTCTTCTTTTACTCTAACAGCAAGAATGATTATTATAACTCCAATAAATGCTAGGAGTAATCCAGAAATTATTCTATGAATACCTTCAAACGCGAATAATCCTGTAACCAGAGTTGTCAGACCAGTTAGCACGGGCTGAAATAATGGCTCAGCTACTAGTGCTAATCCATAAGCAATCATAATAACACCAACAATGATTAATAATACCTTAGCCGCTTTTACTAAGTCCTTTTCAACATCTTTAGGAATTATTCTCTCTTCCTCTGAAATACTTATTTCCTCACCTTTTTTCTCGGGGATAAGTATACATGCTGCAAGATAAAGTATGATTGCTAATCCGGGATTAACAATCAATAATGCTATTGCAGCTAATCTAATTATCACAGGATCCATTCCTAAATATTTCCCAATACCGCTACAAACACCACATATAATCTTATCCTTGGGGTCCCTATATAGTTTCTTCATATTAATAACTCCTCATTATACTATTATTACTTACTTAATACATTGTACTAAGAACTATATCATTCTTTCCCGGGAAGGCTATTGCATTCTGATCTTAATTCTCTCCTATAGTTATCTTCTTGAAAGCGAATATACATAAGACCCCAAGAAGTTGATCCAATTCTGATGCCTGTAAACAAAGTATCACATATATCAATACCGATCTACTATTTCCTATCAAAATCAGTTCCTAGTCTGATATTCAATAATGAAAATTCTCCTTGATTAAACCCAAAAAACAAATTATTCATGATTCTTTTTATTACTTAATACTACCTAATATTCGATTATAACACTTTTAACGAAAACTTGAAACATAGCATCAAAAATAACTTCTAGGCAAAAAAATGATAACTTGTCTTATTACATTATGTAATATTATTTGTAATACATAATTATTATTGATATATTCCCTAACCTCTTCATTTAAAAACAATCATGACTTTTTTGATGACTATAATGAATAATATATTCACACAAATTTGAAACGATAAGGGGAGGAACATGTATTCAGAATATATTTTGAGATTGCTAGAAGACTCAGCTATACCGAGGAAACTTATGCATAGCCTAATATTCCTATTGGAATTTCAACACGGTATTAAGACAGGATATAGGGATTGTCCTTGGAAAATGACTATGGAGGGAGTATTTTGTAGATGGATTGAAGAAGATATTGAGGAAATGCTTTCTAAAAGGATGATCGTTGAGGAAGAAGGTATATTGAAGAAGAAAAAGAAGAAGGATGAAATAATAGTTCCCGACCCAATAAGCAGTTACATGATCATGAGTATGGCGACAAAGGTATATTATAGTATACCATTAACGGCATAGAAATCATATTCTTATCTTATGATTTTGATTTCAGGCTTTGAATCGCGAATATAAGCCGGTACTTATGTATTCTTAGTATTTTAGATAACTCATCAATACTATATCCCTCCTCACTAGACCCCGAAGTATCTAGTATTCTTTTTTCTATAAATCTAATAAACTTCTCAGTATAGGTATTGATGAAGTCGACAACTTCAATAGCAATATTAGTATCTATTCCGAGAACTATTGCTATTATTGAAACCGATTTTATGAATGGAATAATTATTCCAAGTATGCCTAGAGTCTTTACTATTAGTATATAGCCTAGATTTACTGATAACATTAATGACGATGATAAGACTATTATAAATCCCATAAAATACTTCTTCTCTCAGCAATGAGTATTTTAGCTATAGTCCTTGGTGAAGCAAGAATCATGCCAATATAGTCTAGTAATACTATCATCACCCTAGGTTAAGTTATAAAATAATATAAAACCCATATATAAATAAAACTGTTAAAACAATATCATTTCTAGATGAGGAAGTTATGAATAAGTTAGCAATCATAATTATATCCATAATAATAATTGCTTCAATCCTGCTCTTAATACTTTTAAAATATACTTACCCAATTATCCAGAGGGCTCCATCCATGAAAACAGAGTCGACTACAACATATATAATAACAGAAATAACAAAGACACAATCAACAAAATCCAATACTACAACCGCTGGAGCGAAAATCAGAAATGTAACATTAATAATTGTTGTGGATAATAACCTTGATCCCAAAGGTATTCTTAGATCAGCTTGGGGATTATCAATACTTATTAATACTAGTCAAGGACTAATATTATTTGATACAGGACCTGATCCTAATATTTTGAAATACAATCTTCTAAAGCTCGGAATTAAACCTCAAGACATTAAAGCAGTTGTGATAAGTCATTCTCACGGAGATCATACCGGTGGTTTACCATATATACTAAAGAATCATCCCGGTATACCTGTCTACATACCTGCTGGTTCCTCAAGATATTTAGAAGAATACGTTTTGAGATATAGTGGAGTCCTCATCACGGTTAATGAGACGACAATGATCATGGACGGAATATATATTTTGGGAGAGCTCTATGGCCCGCCTTGGGAACAATCACTAGTAGTCAGAAGTGATAAGGGATACATATTACTCGTTGGCTGTAGTCACCCAGGCATAGTAAGGATAACGGAGCATTTAATAAATGATCTTGGAAGACCCCCTTATCTCATAATTGGGGGGTTCCATATAGCTGGCGCTCCTTTAACTGAGTGTAAAGATATAGTTGAGAAACTTATAAGCCTTGGTGTTAAGAAAATAGCTCCTATACATTGTAGCGGAAATACAATAAGAGAACTTCTAGAAAAAGAATATTCTAATTATTATATTCAAGCTCATAC
>JAGGVR010000028.1 GCA_021157925.1 Staphylothermus sp.
AACTCGGAAAACACCATAGCAATAAGAGTTTACAAGAGACTAGGATACTATGAAACCATTAGAAAAACATGGCTAATAGTTAAAACAAATATCTCTAAAGGCTTCCCATAATTAGACTAGGGAGAGTAATGCTTAATTTGAAGAACCTTAGTACTAGGTTGAAGAAGATATGGGATATACTCTTATCAATGCTCTAAATATTTCAATTGTTTTCTGTATATCCTTTGACTTAGCATATAAATGAACACTGCAAAAACAGTGTTAATATCGGTCTGTTCCAGCTTAAAAGCAAGTGGAAGAACACTACCATTATTATTTTCTCCGCCCAGTCCTCATAGTATGACTGTCTTAATCAAGACAGATAGTGTTTGGCGCTTTTGGATTGATATACTTGTTTTAAAAATTGAGAGTCTAGCCGCGTAAGCACCTTACTTCTTCCTGGGAAAACTATATAAGAGATCATATTAATAAATACAACTATTATTAGTAATTAATCCAGTTCTCCTAGAGGTTGTTTGTATGTCTATGGAGGCTTTAACTAGGGTTCAAGCCATTATAATAGCTATTATTGTAATTGTTGCAATAGTTGCTGGAGTAGGATACTATCTCGCGACACAACAACAGCAAGCTGGTCCAACAAAGATTGTATGGGCATCAACACAGCTCAACCCGCCAGAGGAGCAATCCTTTGTGAAGGGAACATTGCTGGCAGATTTTAAGAAAGAAACAGGTAATGAGGTTGAATTTATAGCTATATCATACGACCAGTTGACAACTAGGCTTGAGTCAGAGGAAAAAAGCGGTAAGGTAACAATCAGTCTTCTCGGAGACTTGCATGGCGGATTAGACTATTTCGCAAGCAAAGGATGGTTAATGGACTTATCAAAGTTCGGAACATTATCGGGAAGAACATTCCCCAAGGTCCTCGAAGACTATAGTAAACTACATGGAATCAAAGCCTATATACCATGGATGACTGCTACCTATGTAATGGTTGTCAACAAGAAAGCATATGACTACTTACCACAAGGATTAACACCTGATGATGTAAGGAAGGGAACTAGTAAATGGACATATGACGCATTATTAGCATGGGCTAAGAACTTAGCGGAAAAGACCGGGTCTTCGAAACTCGGATTCCCTGCAGGGCCTAAGGGATTGTTCGTAAGGTTCCTACATGGATTCTTATATCCAGCATTTACAGGCTATCAGGCTAAGGCCTTTAACAGTGATGATGCCGTACAGATGTGGGAGTATTTGAAGGAGTTATGGAAATACGTTGTACCACAGAGTACAACTTATGACGCTATGGCTGATCCGTTGCTTAAGGAAGAAGTATGGATTGCATGGGACCACACAGCAGAATCAAAGACGCTATTGAGCAAAAACCAGACCAGTTCGAAGTGGTACCTGTCCCTAGAGGGCCTAAGGGAAGAGGCTTCATCCTAGTAATCGCTGGATTAGCCATACCCAAGAACGCACCCAATGATGATACTGCTTGGAAACTAATAGAGTATTTAACAAGACCCGAGGTACAAGTCAAAGTACTAGAAAACACTGGTTTCTTCCCAACAGTGAAGGAAGCAACAGGTAAGATACCGAGTGGACCACTAAAAGTATTAGCAGAGGGTGTAGCTGCGCAGCAGAGTGCCGAGGACGCGATTGTAGCATTGATCCCAAGTCTTGGAGCGAAGGGAGGAGATTTCAAGAACATAAATATAACAGCATTTAATAGAATAGTCTTAAATAATGAAGACATAAAGACAGTGCTCGATGATCTATACGATGACCTAATAAACCTATTTGAATCACAAGGACTAGAAGTGCCGTAATAATGATAATATAGTTAATTTATAATTAATACATTCTTTTTTAAACACATAATCATTGTATCTGTTTAATGTTTACATGGTGGCAAATAAATGCCTAATGAAGAAATCCCAACCAGTGTAAAACTTAGTAAATACACTCCATATTTCCTGATTTTACCTACTTTAGCTTATATGGTATTCTTTATAGGATACCCTCTTGTTCAAGGCATAATGCTTGCGTTTTTCGACGAGAAAGGCAGATTTACCTTAGAAAATGTTAATTACCTACTATACGGTCCAGGCTCTCTCTTTTGGGATGCTTTAAAATACACTATATTATTAGCTGCCGTTATTATCCCTATACAGGTAAGTATCGCTTTCGGTCTTGCATTACTATTTAATTTAAGGTTCCCGGGTAAGAATGCCTCACTCTATACTGTGATTCTTCCTTTAACTATTAGCGATGTAGCTGCAGGTCTTATATGGTATGTTATGCTTGGACAATATGGTTTCTTCAACAAGATCCTCATGAATCTCGGAATAATTAGTCATCCAATAATATTCTTTCGCATTAAAGATATGGAGTTCATAGCAATAGTCATCACCGAGATTTGGAGAGCAACAGCTATAGTATTCATAATAATTTATGCAGGACTTCAAATGATAAGCCACGAGTACTATGAAGCAGCTGAAGTATTTGGAGCAACTACTTGGCAGAGATTTAGATACATAGTATTCCCTCTACTACTTCCTAGTTTACAAGCAGCATTAATTATAAGGACACTGTTCGCATTCCAGATATTTGGCGTAGTATGGACTCTTGCTGGTAGAGATATACCAGTACTAGCTGGTGAAGCATACTATGCTCAAACAGAACTCCTCAGACCTGGTGTTGCGAGTTTGTATGCATTAATAATTGCTGGGCTTAGCATAGCAGTTGGCGCTCTCTACATCAAGTTCTTTAAAGCAAAATACTTAGAGGCTGGTATGTAATGAGTAGGGAAGTTCTCGTAAAGAAATCTGATATTGTAAAATATTATTTGAGAAAAATAATCATAGCTGGTTTAGTAGCGATTGCCGTAACATGGGTTGCTCTTCCCTTCGTAATGACGATTATATACGCTTTATCAGATCCAGATCAATACTATGATCCACATATTGTAATACCGACAAGGTATACTTTAGAACACATACATAAACTAATTGTTCTAGGTGCTTGGAATGCTACTATTAATAGCGTGATTGTCGCTGTGCTCACAATACTGTTTAGTTTTGCAATAGGTCTTCCAGCAGGATATGCTTTCGCGAGATATGCGTTTAAGGGAAAGGATTCCTTGAAGCTATTTATTGTAGCACTTAGAATGTTCCCAATGATGGTCATAGCCGTACCACTACTAGTACTCTACTTTAAACTAGGACTCGCAGACACCCTCTTAGGAATAGCTCTCGCACACACAGCTATGGCTCTACCCTTCGTCATCTTGATAACATCAGGTATAATCGCTGGTGTTCCCGTAGAATATGAGGAGGCTGGGCTAGTTTTTGGACTAAATAGAATAGGTGCTTTCTTTAGAATAACTCTCCCACTAGCATTACCTGGACTAGCAGCAGCAGCTATTTTTACATTCATTATGAGCTGGAACGAGGTATTTATAGCAGCTGTTTTGAGTTTCCAGAATAGAACGCTCCCAGCATTTATATTAAACCTTATTGGCGGAGCAACGGATTTCATAAAGTTCGCGGGAGCGTTCATAATGGTCATACCAGCTCTTGTATTCGTATTTGTAGCAGGGAAGTACTTGGTCAGAATGTGGGGTATAACCCTGAAATAATACATGTTTATGGGTGATACGTATATGGTAGATGTTCATCTAAGAGGAGTTGTCAAGAGGTTTGGTAAAACAATAGCATTGAGAGGAATAGACCTAGATATTAATGATGGAGAATTTGTAGTCCTTCTAGGTCCGAGTGGCTGTGGTAAAACAACAACCCTTAGAATAATTGCGGGATTAGAGAAGCCAACAAAGGGAAAAGTGATATTCGGTAATAGAGAGGTAACCTATCTTCCTCCAAGAGAACGTAATATATCCATGGTTTTCCAAAGCTACGCTGTATGGCCTCATATGACTGTATATGATAATATTGCTTTCCCACTCAAGATAAAGAAAGTGCCTAAAGAAGAAATAGATAAGAGAGTAAAATGGGCAGCTGAGCTCCTCCAGATAAGTGAGCTCCTCAACAGGTATCCACACCAGCTAAGTGGTGGTCAGAGACAGAGAGTAGCAGTTGCTAGAGCAATAGTTGTAGAGCCCCAAGTACTACTTATGGATGAGCCACTAAGCAATTTAGATGCATTATTGAGAGTGAAGATGAGGAGTGAGATAAAGAAGCTACAGAGAAGGATAAAAGTAACAACAATCTACGTTACCCATGACCAAGTAGAAGCGATGACTATGGGAGATAGAATAGCAGTAATGAGTGCTGGAAAAATCATGCAGGTCGGTACGCCATGGGAAATCTATAATAAACCAGCAAATGTATTCGTAGCAGGATTCATTGGATCACCACAAATGAACTTCATTGACGTCACCATAGAAGAAGCACAAGACGGGATAAACCTCATATCAAGTGATTTCACAATAAAGTTACCGCAAGAATACATCTCATTACTTAAGGATTATGTAGGAAAAACAATGATCCTAGGCATAAGGCCTGAACACATGTATCCAATAGGATATGTTCCAGCAAGTCTTCAGAAAAAAGACAAGATCAAAGGAATAGTAGACTTTGTCGAAGCCCTTGGATCAGATACTATTATCCACCTTAATACGGGTTCAAAAATAATAGTTGTCAAAACAAGCGGAACATATAGGCCTAAGATCGGAGAAGAACTAGAAATAGTAATCGACTTAGATAAGATACATTTATTCGATAAGAATACCGAGAAAGCAATAATATAGACATAGTGATCAAGATATGTTCATGAATATAAAAATCGAAGGATATGATAATCTAGAAACTATAAAGACAAGAATTGATGAAGTAGATAAACTAGTTGTTATCCCTTCGAGAAACGCTGCTGAAACCATAGCTTATGTAGTAATAAACTCGTTCAAGGGATTAGAAAAAATAACCAATAACGGAGCAGTAATAGTCATAGACGGATTGAGCGAAGACTCAACAGTAGAAATAGTTAATGCTTTAAAGAAAAGGTTCTCAAATCTCTTTATAATACCAAACATCTTGTCACCTGGAAAAGGAGGAGCTATGAAAACAGGGACACATATAGCAGATGCTCTAAATGCCAATATCCTAGTGTTCGTGGACAGCGATCTCAGAAGCATATCGCCAGAATGGATCATATTACTTGCAAAGGGGGGAGAAAAACAAGGATATTGTACACCATATTATATAAGAGACAGGTTTGATGCAACCATAACGAATTTTGTCGCTAGACCATTAACAACAACAGCATATCTCATAGACTTATCCCAGCCGATAGGAGGAGACTTTGGATTATCCAAGAACTTTATCAAGTATTTATCTAGAGAAGCACCCTGGCACAATTGTTATTGGAACCTATTATTCGGAACAGATATCTTCATAACACACACTGCTCTCTACACAGGCATAAAACCTGCAGAAGCATATCTCGGTTCAAAAATACACGAGACAAAAGATCCCGGTAAAAGCCTCAAAAATATGTTTATAGAAGTAACTGGAAGCTTATTCACAGCATTAATAGAATATGCAGAAGCATGGACAAAGATAAAGGATAAACAAGTATTGAAACCAGAAATAATTAAGGAACCAGAACCACCCTTTATACCTCCGCCCAGGATAATTGTTGATAAAGAATACTCGTTAAAAACGTTCAAGAAAATTAGCGAAGAACCACATAAATCCATTATTAAAAAATTCAACAAGGAAACTATGAAGATACTCGAGAAAGCACTAACTAATAATAATGGATTAAACGGATCTGAGTGGGCAATCATCCTCATAGAAGCATACAAGTTGTTTATCAAGACACCAAGATATTTAGTTAGAAAAGCTTTACTGAATACACTTTACCATTTATGGCAAGGAAGACTATATAGATACTACCAAGAAGCAAGTAATTTAGATGAACGTGAAGTAAGAGAATTATTAGAAGAACAAGTATATGAAGTACAAAGTCTTAGAAATATAATTCTAGAAGAAACCTTTAAGCATATCTAAGTTTTTAAATATTTAAACTCAGGGTTCGCTCCTTGTACATGTACACTTTTATAAATCTACAAAGGTAGACTATTATAATTGTGTTTGAACAGGTGCACTTTTATGAGCGATCCATATATTTGGATGGAGAACTTAAAAGATCCACAGGTTTTAGAATTTATTCAAAGACATAATGAAAGATTCAAAAACTTGGTCAGAAGCACTATTGAAAAATATATTGAGAAGATCAAGAAATATTATGACGTACCAACAATTATAGACATAGCACCATCCGAGAATGGAATATATTTTATTATTCGTGAGGGTATGGAGTATAAAATCAAATTATTAACAACTAGAAACGAAATATATGAAATAATCTCCTCGAATGATATTGGAGAAAATGTTTTGTTTAGAGGTATCACTAGTAGAGAAGATGGTGAACGTATAGCTTTCTTCTATACAATCGCTGGGAGTGATGAAGGCTATGTTAAAATAATGAATCCATTCACTCATGAAATTATAGATGAACTCAAAGGAACTGTATGGGATATTGTTTGGGTTAGAGGAGACGAGTATTATTACTCAAGATTTTATAGAAGGGGAAAAACACCTGATGGCGTAAAAGCTCCTGCCGAGAGAATATTGTTAAGAAACCCTATTACTGGCGAGGAAGTCATTATTTTTGGAAAAGAATATGGAACAAATTATCAAATAGACATATATAAGCCGTGGAAGGAAGACAAAGTATTTATTATAGTTGAATACGGTTGGTATAAGACCAAGATCTATTCTGGTCCTTTAAAGAATCCTGAAGAGTGGCGATTATTATTTGATGGCGGAGACCATAGAGTCAAACCTATAGGGTTCTATGGAAAAGATGCGTATTTAATATATTATGA
>JAGGVR010000077.1 GCA_021157925.1 Staphylothermus sp.
TCTCTCAATTCTAGCACCAGTATCAGTAGATTTATCTGGAATAGCTACATCGCCGATCTCGAAGATCCTGATCTCCGCCTCTTTCTCCTTATTGGCATCAATGATCTCCAATAATCCTGGAACAAGCCATCTACGCAGACCCGTATATTTTTCCATTTTTGGATTAGTAACAGTGATCAACTCATCTTCCATATCAAAGATTCTTAATTGTATTTCAGGATTAGACATCATATAATTAACTACTTCTATGAACCCCATACCTACAAGGATTTTTCTCAGAAGCCCAGAGAGGAATTCCAATGGATGAATTCTACCAGGATGAGTTGCTTTTGGTAAATCATATGCTGTAGAACCTATTGTATCGTATCCATAAGCCATAGCTATATCTTCAACAACATCAATCCAAGACCTCACATCCACTCTATAAGGTGGTACTGTCACAATTAATTGTTCTTTTTGATTATTAGTTATTTTGTAATCAAATTTTTTGAGGAGTTTAATCATTTGTTCTACATCTAAACTAGTTCCCAATACTTCATTCACCCTACTAGGATCGATCTCGATGGTTGCTCCTTTTTCTCTAGGTGCTTTTAACACAGTATTGTCTGGCATAATAGCTTCTACAAATACTACTTTCTTACCTCTTGATCTCTCGGCTATGTTATAAGCCATAATAGTTACCATGTCAATAACTATCTTTGGATCTATGCCAGTAGCATCTATAATCACGTTTTTAGTCTCTACAGTAACTCGTGTATCTTCACTATTAATGATCGGGGGCATCGATAGAATTGTGCCTTCAGAGTCTCTTAGAATAGGGTATTTTTCCCAATTAGCTATAATGTATCCGTACTCTTCCCCTCTAACAGTGTTTGTTAATATCTCTTTAAGTGTCATTTCTCTGGATTCATCTAGTGGTGTGAACTTAGTGTCTGGATCAGCTAATTCATAGTAGAGTGGAGGCTTTATTTTGTCGAAGTCATATACTCCAATGCTTGCCTTCCTCCTTCTTCTACAATATGTCATATGAAGTTTTTCTTGTAGTTGCATCATTTGTTTAACAGCTTCGTCGTCCAGGTCCAGATCTCTGACTACAGCTAAGGCTATATATGGTCTTCCAGGAACACCTGTATTGTATGCTTTTAGTCCTTCATCAACTAATTGATACTTGTTCTCACCCAAGCCAAGAAAAGATCTAAGACTTCTTGCCACCCCTTCCACACTATAGAGATCGGGTCTGTCATGTGTAGCTTCATACTCTATTTCTCCTTCCTCAGAAATATTATCAACTTCACATTTGATCCTTGGGAGATAATCAAGTATTTCATCTATTGAGAGAACTTTTCCTAGTAATCGTTCAAGATCCCACTTCGTTATTTTTATTACTGGCATTTCTTTCCAACACCTATAACTTGTAATACATGTGTTTTAAAAGATAAAATTGTTGTTTAAATAGGTATTAATTATTAGACCTTGATGTTAGACTTTATTATTTCCCATACTTTTCTCAATTGTTTTTCTTCTTTTTTCTTCATTGGAATCAGTAATTCTGCTTTATAGTGTTTTATATGTTCTTTTAATCCTATTTTCTCAGCCATAAGTGCATATACTGCTAAATAAGTATATGCGCCCGAGATCTTTATTGTTTTTAAATATTCCTCTCTACCAATTATCTCGTATATTCTTCTACCGAGTAGTGGTGTTTCGATTAATGGTTCTTCTCGTTTAGTTATAAGAGGTTTCTTGATGAGGTATCTTGATAAGTACGATAAGCTGAATTCGTTTCGAATGGCTTGGTTCCGATACCATGTCTTTACATAGTTTTCATAGAGTTTCCTATATTCCTCTATCTTGTCTCGTTTCTTAAAGTAGAGTTCAGCTGCTAGGATCGCAGATATACTTGTATAGGCTATACTTTTTGGATCTATTGTCTCAGGTGTATCTTTGTCAGTGTGATAGTATTTGCTAGGCCATTCATTGTACATGACCGAATCTATGGCCCATCCAATAAAGACGTCGTGATCACTTCCCATAGTATATGGGGATATACCATATCTTATTCCTGGCTGAGCTATGTTGCTGAAGCTTTTAACTGTATCAAAGACTTTCTGCATAGAAATCCATGTAACAGCAGGAATTTCTGAGTACATGAATCTCGGTGGATTAACTAGTGTAAGTGTGCTATTTGTTATGTATTGCTTAGAACCAATCATGTCTAGGTTTATCACAGCTAATGGTCTCCAGGGAAGATACTTGTCAAGGAAAACTGTACCAGTATATTCTGGTACCCATACATTACAATAACTATAATTTGTTTCCCTCTTAGATAGCGTTTCTGCAATCAATATGTTAGCTGTTGAACCACTAGCATTATCATGTGCTCCTGGCTTGGGGTGACAAATATGGCTAATAAATACAATTCCTGGATCACTTCCATTACAAGAAATTAATACAGGCAAACCTAAGTTATGATAACGTACTTTAGCTTTCCAACAAACCTGTATTTTCTGCTTCTTACCACTAATTGTTTTAGAAATAATCCTTGTGGCTAAGCTATAAGGTATATTCATAACAACACTCTTCTTCTTATCA
>JAGGVR010000026.1 GCA_021157925.1 Staphylothermus sp.
GCGGAGGCGGAGCAGGAGTAAGATAAAACAGAGAAAAATTTATCCAACAAATAACAATAAACAAAACATTGGGGGTCAGGGCTCGGGGCGACAGGGCCGCAAAGGCCCGATAATAGGGATGACCCCGCAGACGAATAGGTTCACCTCTTTATATGATTTTATAAATGAATATGAACCGTCATTGGTTCATCTTTTGTTCTCCCGCTTCCTCGGGTTTCATCGTTCATTGCGGGAGCGCTCCTCCCCCACCCTAGGAGGGGAGACATCCTCCCTAGAGTACGTAGATATATGTTCATAGCTCCTACAGTATCTCTATCCGTTATGAATCCACATCTCCTACATATTGCCAGTCTATGGTTATAATATAACTTTGATCTACATCTTGGACAGGTAGTTGAAGTACCCATGGGATTAACAAGTATTACTGGTACATTGTACTCTATTGCTTTAGTTATGATAGCCAGTTGTAGTTTCCTATAGGCAAATCTTGATAATTTATCGGCTAGGATGGAAGACTTCCTAGGGGCATTAAGCCATAGCTTCTCCAAGTCCTCTAATACGATGGCACTTCTAGTCCTCTTAGCTTTAAGGATTATGTATTTAGCGAATTTATGAGACCAATCAACTACTATGTTCCTACTCCTCCTATGGAGACTCCTTATCCTATCTAGTATCCTCCTATTATACCACCATGTCTTAGGGTACTTCTTCTGTAGCTTCTCAGCATGAATTTTCAACGAAAATGCTTCCATAAATCTAGTATCAACTCTCCTAATACTTTTACCATCATAGACAACTATCTTCCTAAGATTAATGTCAATAGAGACTATTCTCTTAGGCTTATACGGTTCATATTTCCATCTAAACGGTATATTTACCCATATTCTTCCCTGTTTGTCAATGCTTATAATTACCTCGTACCATTTCCTGCCTATGAACTTCCTTATGTAGTCTCTATGGTGTAGTAGTTTTATCTTGAATATCTTATTCCTAAGCTTTACTATTACTATCTGGTTCTCTAAATCAATACTAGTATCATACTTGTCTAGTCTTGCTGACAGCTTCCTTAGAATAGGTTTTCTTCCCCCATTCTCTCTAGCTGATTTCACTAGTGCCCTAGAATACTTGTATATCTGTTTAGCTTGATGTGCTCTAAACCCTTGTTCTCTTAACTGTTTGTAAAACATCTGGTGTAGCTGATTAATTGTTGGAAGTTTGTCTAGCTCCCATAATATATTGATAACGTATTGTATTGCTCTCCTTGTCATGTAGAGTTCTTCACGTAGCTCCTCAAGAGAGCCATCTACTAATACTCCTCTTGCTTTGAGGGTCAGCATATACTCTCCTCGGGGAACCATCCTGATCATATGGATGGTGCTCCCCTTCATCGGAGAATTTCACCCAAAATATATTCTATGAGTATAAAAAGTGATTCAAAACAACGATACTAAGTTATGGCAAAGGAAGAGTAATAATCTACCCACAAAAAGAATACCAACAAAAACTAGCAAAACACAAAGGAAAAAGAATCAAAATCATAGCAATAATAGAAGAATAATAACAATGGCAAATATATAAAAATATGCTTTCGTATAAAACCTGCTACGGCCACAACTTCATATTCTTCATTTAAACATTCATTCTAGTGGATTATAGAGGAACTTAATTAATATACTTTTCCAGTCATGTATAGTGTTTTGTCTTAGAATATCATATATACATATGATCGTTAATGATAGAAACACCATGTGTAGTAATAGATGCATTTCTTCCTGTTTACCAAACGGTATCAGGATCGTAATGTTTTCGGAGGTTATAGGCCATAGTAATGGATTATACTTGTGATGCATAGAATCAATTAAAACATGTATTAATGCTCCTAATTCAATGGATAAAGTGTAGGTTGAAATTCTGATAGATATGTTTCCTACATTAAAGATCCTTAGTACTTGTTTATATAAAGGAAGTATTGCTAAACCAATAATCCATGAAAACAAAAATACACCTATAATACTGTGTAGAACTAATCTAGCATAGTCTACTTCATAGCCAATAATCATTAGTATAGGCACTTCTATATCAGGTAAAAAACTACCAATAAGCAAACCAGGATAAGAAAACTTATTCTTAAATGCTTTATAGAGTAAATAAGCTTGAGGAAAATGAAGTAATGTAAACACCATATTATGCACCACAAAATAATACTTATTCCTCATTTATTAGAAATATATTGTTTGGTGATAAATGATCATGTATGAGCTCAAATGTAAGGGTTATATAGAATTACCTAAAAATTATGATCTAAACCTAGTTTTATCTGTTTATAATTTTGGGTTCTGGTTTGATGGGACTAATTGTTTCTTGCAATTGGATAACGAAGGTAATATAGTGGCTTTGATTGATACTTCTGGGAGATACGTTGTTTATTCAAAGGATAAGAGCTTGAAATGTAGTGATCTAGTTGATAAGCTTGTATATGTTCTAGGCTTGAACGAGGATTTATCAAAATTCTATGCATTAGCTGAGAAAGATCCTCTTCTAGGATGCTTTTCTAGGAAATATCGTGGTTGGAGAGTGAGGAGTACTAGTCTTTGGTGGGGACTTGTTATTGGTATTTGTCAGCAGAATGCAAGTTTTAGGCAGGGATGGGGAATGCTATATAATATTGTTAAACTCTATGGTAGAAAGGCTGTATTGAATGTGAGAGAATATCCTTTGATTCCTACACCACAAGATATTCTAGATAACCCGGATTTGTTAATAAAGGCTAGGACTGGTTATAGGAGGGAAACAATACTTAGAGTAGCTCGGGTGATCGAGAAAATAGAGAATAGGATAAGGAAAGAAAAAGAACCAGAAAGGATCGAATCAATTATTAAGTCTATTAAAGGAGTGGGAGCTTACACGGCTAGACTTGCAATGGTTCTTTCACCAAGGAAATACGAATTACCGCCAATTGATAGATGGCTAAAGAAAATAATCTCGACAACATATGGTGTAGATGAGAAAAATGCAGAAAAATATTGGATTTATAGATGGAAAAACTATAGCGGATTAGCTGCTCTAGCAGTAACAATTGCACTAGACGCTGTTCCATTGAGAAAAGCTCTAGAAAGATTAAGAAATGGTGAAACATGTCCATTAAAAGAAACTCAGATAATATCTCCCATAAACATGTGGAAACATATGAAATAATTATTAAGTCTTAACGATACTACCTTAAATCCATGTTCTTACTGAACTTATTTGATCTATGTACATCTGATACATCATATTTATAAATATTACCGAGAATCCTTGATCCAATACCCCTAAATGGTGAATATTAGATTTGAACACATTATACATAGGTATCATTATAGCTATTATAGCTGTAGGTGTCGGTGCAGGAGTTTTTCTCATGTCTCAAACAAATCAACAATCACAACCAGCTACCACGACAACCCCGACCACTACAACTACATCCCAAACAACAATTAAGACAACTACAACTACACAAGAAGGCAACGGAATAGATATTTCTGGTACATGGGAGGGAACATTCACAGTGTCTCGATGGCCTGGCGAAAAGTCAGGTAAGTGGAAATGGGTGGTTTACAGAGTATCTGAGAACAAGTACGAAGGTTACTTGATGACTATGAATGTTTACCCCACGAATGGCTACATAAAGATCGAAGTAACGCTTGATGGCGATAAGATCACTGTTGGAACTGTTGGAGGAGAATTCGCGGCAGCAGTATTTTTCGGAACAGTGACAGGTGATGGAAACAATGCACAAGGAACATGGAAATTCACTAATGGACAAGACTCAGGAGAATGGTCTGGTAGAAGAGTCTCAATGAGTACAAGCCTACCAGTAACAACTACCACCGAAACAGAGAC
>JAGGVR010000146.1 GCA_021157925.1 Staphylothermus sp.
AAGCCCAAGAAGATAAAGATCGAGTTCGACTTATCCGGAGAAAAAGAGTAAAGATAAAATAGCAAGTGAATTATGGTAGTATTTTAAGCAACATACCCTCTACTATTAATGGTGTATACTTCGATGCTAGATTAATTGCTTCCTGTAGCCTTACAGCACTGTTACTATAAATAGTGATTAATGGATCTCCCTTATTAACACGGTAACCTACTTTAGCATGAAGGTATACTCCTGCCCCTTTATCAAACGGTGCACCAGCAGCTCTTGCTATGGTTGTTATTGCTGCGTTGTCTATATATGTTACAGCACCCTCTATCGGCGACTCTATAGTATACGAGTGCTTACCAATAGGTATATCATCTGGCTTGATACTAGGATCTCCTCCCTGCGCCTCAATTATTTGTTTAAACTTTTCATATGTTCTACCACTAGTGAATATTTCTTTAGCTATCTCATATCCTCTCCCAGGCGGTACTTTTCCACTTAGCTCAAATACAAGTCCAGCTATAGTTAGTGCTTTATCTACTAGGCTCTTCTTCCCCTTCTTATTGATCATTGTCTCGAGAGCCTCTTTAGCCTCCAGGGCTGGACCAGCTGTTGCTCCTATAGGTTGTCCACCAAATGTTAATGCAACTCTTATCCTCATACCAAGCCTTGCTGCTTGTCTAATGAAGATACCTGCTAACTGGTCTGCTTCCTCAACTTTCTTAACCTTGGCTTTCCTGCCTACAGGTATATCGATCACTAGATTATCAACACCCATTGCAGCTTTCTTAGCTAATATGCTTGCAACCATTTGGTGCCATGGATCAATACTTATCTTTCTCTCAATAGTAACGAATATGTCATCTGCTGGAGCCAAATTTAATCTACCACCCCATGCCAGAGTTGCTCTCACTCTCCTCGCTATTTCCTTGATCTCATCAGCCGTTAGATCTACACGTGCTAATACCTCCATAGTATCAGCTGTTCCAGCAGGACTAGTTATTGCTCTACTACTAGTCTTAGGTATGAGCAAACCAGTAGCAGCCACTGTTGGAACAGCTATTAATGCTACCTTACTGTTCCCAGGGACTCCTCCAATACTATGTTCATCATAAACCGTATCCTCGAATACTAGCTTACTACCAGTCTCAACCATAGCTCTAATAAGAGAGTGTAACTCGTCCTCACTGAGCTCATAGTATAATTGACTTGTCAAGAAAGATGCTATCTCTGCTTCTCCATATGCACCATCGACTATGTCTTTAATCAATTTAAACATTTCGTCTTGGCTAATCCTTTCACCATGAAGTCTCTTCTGTAACACGTAGAAACTAGGTGGTACTGGGAAAGGTCTAACACCTACTAGGTCTTCCCTGGATAATTTAAGGTACCAAACAATATCTTTAGACACAAGTATCTTGCCAGGCTCTACCATTGTTCTAGTAATAGCAACTGCTGCACTCTTACTACGATCACCCTTAGCCAGTTTAACTTTGGAGGTAGGACCAAGTCCTAGTTCTTGAGCATCTTTTTCATGCATTATAATAAGGGAACGCCCAATATCTACATCGATCATCTCTGTCTTGAAATGTCTTGACTCTATGTGTTCACCCATATAATCACCTTATATACATACTATAGAGTTATACAAATACCGTGTACCCACATAATGGGGAGCAAAGAATAATTTAATACAATAATGGGGTTAAATAGTTTTTCACACAATTAAAGATAGAGTTTTCATGAAAAACTTATTTATAGACAGTGTTTATTCAAAATGTTTCAAAACATAAATGGTTCTCCTAATAAGCTATTCAAGATCGTTTTTATCAAGAACCTTCTATCAATAACTCCTCTAATAATACCCTTTTCATCGATTAAAATAACTGCTGGTACATTAAGGCTTCTCATCATACGTACAAGATCATTTATCTTCTGGTCAAGCCTTATTGTCGGAGGCCTCTTCTCCATTAAATCCTCCACAGGTATGTCTAGAGACTTCTCAATAGGAATACTTATTTGTGATAAAGAAAAAGACGCAAGAATACTTCTAGGTCTTGGTCTTCTCTGAAAAGTAGCGAGTATATGGTGATCAGTGATGTATCCTATTGGTTTACGTTCCTCATCAATAATAATAATAATTGATGGATGCCCTGTAGCTAGAGCTTTTAATACATTATAAAGTTTTGTCCCCCTCCTAACAGTTACATATGAAGTAGATGGCGGCCTATACTTCTTTATAAAATCCTTTATACTCATATCTAGAATTTCTCTAACAGCATTGGCATGAATAATATCTTTTCTTCTAGTCTTTTTCTTCTCCTCCAAGATACTCATATAAAATCAACTCAGGAAACTCTGAAAATTTCTAAGTACTAACTAAATTAATTATTTGTAAAAGTAAAAAATAAGTATCTCCTCCAAAACTATTAACCAGATATAAAACTTATGCTTCCATGACTATTTTCAGCATTTCATCAACGAGTACTTCTTTACTAGGATATTCACTTGGAGGCATATAATAGGCTTTAACACCTTGTATCATTACGACATGAGAGTATAGCTTCTTATCTCCTGTGAAAAAGTATACCTTATATCCTTTAGAAACTAGTTCTTCAACAAGCTTAGCTACATCATAATCTGTCTCAGCAGGATACTTTACAATATTATCCACCCTTACTGGTTTATCAATACCTCTCCCAACTATTTCATATACTATGATGTTCTTCAATTTCTTCGATAATACCTCGGAGTAAAATCCTTTAAACATTTGATCGAGGACAACTATTTTCTTAGTCTTCCTCACAACTGGTGCTTCAACCGGCTCCACTGGACTACCAACTATAATATTTTTCAACTCGAGTACTTCATCAACGCTTAGCCTAAGAATTAGTTCTCCTCTATAGATTTCTCCTTCTCCAAGTTCTAATAAGTCTTTAAATGCCTCTATGAATTTATCATAACTCCCAATAATTTTACCATGTCTAACTAAAATATATTTAGTCAACAATTATACACCGAATAAAGATATTAAATAACACCCTAAATAATTAAACATTGATCATATTCTTTCACTGGTGGAAACATTATGAAGTATACTGCCTATTTCCCATCGAATGACGTAATTTTATCTTATAAGCCTTTGAGAAGAGCAGAAGCACTACTCGTTTATAGAGACATAGTAATAGCTACTGGTGATAATGAAACAATTAAAGCAAT
>JAGGVR010000072.1 GCA_021157925.1 Staphylothermus sp.
ACAATAATAGAGAAAATATAGAAAAATCCATAGTATCCCTAAAACTAGGTAGTGGTACCAATATATTCAATGCGATCCAGAAAATCAGAGAAAAAATAGAAGCTTTCATAAAAACTACCAAAATATCTAACATAAACCTCGTAATAATAACAGATGGAGAACCAACTGTAGGGCCTAGAAACATAAAAACAATAATTAAAGCTACACGCGAACTCAAACAATTCTCACCAAATGTAGCGATTATAGGAGTTGGTGAAGATTATAATGAGAAACTATTACTGAGAATGGCTGTGGCTCTAAACGGTATATACGAACATGTTTTTTCTATGAAATCTCTCAAAAAGATCCTTGCCGAGTACGTTGTTGTGTCAAGAGATATTAGTGCTAAGAACCTTAAGTTAATCATTAAGATCTATGATGATACAAAAATACAGATCTATAATAGGGAATGCAGAGTTTTAGGAAATTATATAGAAATAGAACTAGGCAATATCTATTACAGAGAAAAACATGATATAGTAGGAGAAATAATCCTAAATGCAGGAAATCGTAAAATAATCAAAGCAGCTGATATAATCCTCTCATACATTAATCCGGAAACAAGCGAGCATGAATTCACAAAACCTTATCATATAAGATTCGAAACAGCCGCCAAAGAAGTAATTACTAAAACATGGCTTGATGAAAACGTTGTAGCTAAGACGAAAACAATGAAGATAATATCTGAAATGAAAAAATCAATAGAAACCAAGAAGATCGAGAAGTTAAAGAAAGAACTAGAAGAACTAATAGAAGCAACCGTAAAACTCGGCGAGGTAGGGCTTACTTCAAAAACAATGAGTATTAGGGAGAAAATAGAAAGAGAAGGCCTCACACCCGATGTTTCAAGAGAAATCGCTTCCTTAATATCAAAAATTATTACTGGAAAATCTATATATATTACAGAGAAAAAAGGTGAAAGAATTGAGTAAAGAAGAGAAGAAGGAGCGGGAAGAAAGAAAGAATGCCCCAATTCTAGTATTAAAAGTAGTCAAAAGTAATTTCTTCATGCCTCAAACAGAATGGACACTAGAACCTGGAGAATATATATTGGGCCGTTACCCTACAAATGACATCGTCTTACCAGACCCCTATATTTCTAGAAGACACGCTAGAATATTTTTCAGAGATGGTGAATGGTATATAGAAGACTTAAACAGTACAAATGGAACAATCGTTGACAATGAAGACATTAAGGGAAAGGACCCGAAGAAAATAAATAATAATACAGAAATAGTTGTCGGTTTAACAATATTGTCAGCTACTTTGAAAGAAGAGTAAGTTCGATAAATTCATAGATATTATCATCGAGGAGAATAGTACTACTGGTTTTTGGTAAATACAAGTAAAACTATAATAGCGAAATAAGTGGTGTATAGAGTGGTAAGCCTTAGACCATATACACAAATAGACGAAGCTAGTAAAATATTTATGGATCCGGTAGTATTATCAAGGATATTGCTTCATCAAAAAATCATTATTGCTAATAAGAGAGAAAAACTAGTAAACGCACTAAGATCGATAATTGAGAAAAGCACTGAAGCAGTTAAAAATAATTCAATATTATACACAGTTATTAAATCGATTGAAAAAAGCTGGGTTTTTAGAGCTGTTCTGGCTGGAAAAATAGTTGTTTCAATAATATATGAAGAAGGCACTGGTCATCAAGAGGGTGGAGGAATAGCATATAACAGGCTTGTAAAAGAAGTTTACCCAAATAATCCAATGATAAGATATAGTATAGGCACACTCTTAATAGATGATCTACCTGACCCCCTAAAAGACCATATACATAAAAGTATTAGTGAAAAACTCAAAGATAAACCACCACATATATGGCTTAACAAACTAGTATACGATATCTACTTAGAAAAGATAATAACAGATAAAGGCTCATATATGTACGTATTGCTAGGTAGAGATAAGTTTGAGCACAGATACGCCATCAAGATCCCTAGAGAAAAATCCGTTGACGGAAAACCCCTAGCTGTAGGTTCAACGGGTAATGCATTATCAGAACTATTAAGTGGTCTCCTCAATAGTTTAGAGATTTCTGTTTTAACAAAAGATGATATAAAGAAATTATTAACTCTCGAAGGCTATGATTCCAGCTTAGCCGAGCAACTGATCCACTATAGAAAATACATTCTCAGACCCAGAGCAATTATTATGCTTCGAGACACATATAGCCAAGAAGAATACGTTGAAGCCCCACCAATGATTATCGAGGAATACGCTAATCTAGGAGACCTTGACACAAAAATACGTAAAAAACCCCTCAACAACAGAGAACTATTATTCGTAGCTTTACGGATCGCAGGAGCTCTAGCCTTAACTCACTTATCACATCTTGTCCACATGGATGTTAAGCCTCAGAACATATTATTGAGGGAAGATGAAAAAGAACCCTATGGCTACGCCCCACTATTAAGTGATTATGTCGGTCTACAACACTTGTACGACCATATGGTTGAATTGAAAAAATCAACACCAGAGTATGCCGACCCCATATCTCTTATTCGTGGTAAAACAAGTTATTCATATGACGTATATTCTCTAGGAACAACTCTCTACTACGCTGCTACAGGGAGAAAATTATACAGTAGGATCCTCGTTAATTTAATGACAATGAAATACATTTATGGATCACCTGTTCCTCTAAGAGTATTCCTACTAGATAACCCAGAGCTTGTCCAATACGCAAAGAAAATGGAGCTAATGTACAAAGAATACATTTCAAAGAAAAAAACAATAAACACAACTATATTCATAGAACAAATACTAAAACTTATTGAAGACTATGATAGGAAACAACTAGAAGAGCTCAAGAAAACAATTAATACTAGAATCGCAAAAGTGATTATGAAATCCTTATCCTTAGATGAAAACACAAGATATAGAAGCGCAGTTGATTTTTGGAAAGATCTAGTCAGAGTAACGAGAGAACTTGGCTATACAAATCTATTACCTTCATAAATACTTATCTGAATACACATACCTTTCTATAACGTTATTTATCGTATACATATGGTTAATATTTCAACCATTACACATAAATAATTTTTTATGTGTATATTGGTGTATGGAATCTATAAAGTATATTAAGAAGTATTTATATTTTCTATATGTGATAATACATGGTACAATAAGAATATAGACGTATATTATTTATGGTGGGAGTAATGGTGGAGAAGAGGAAAATACAAAAAACAGGATCATCTTCATACATAGTTACACTTCCCAAGGAATGGATTGATTCAATGGGTCTTAAATCAGGTGATTATGTACTCATATATGAGCATGAAGGAAAACTAGTCATAACGCCTCCAAAGCTTGAATTAGGAGTACTAAGTGGAGAGATCAAAGTCTTAAAACCAGTCGATAATGAGCAGATCTTTAGGATTCTAGTAGCTATGTATTTATCAGGTTACAGCAACATAACTATCACATTTAACCAAACAATACCAGACCTAGCAAAAAGGCTTAGTGATTTAAAGAATAGAGCAAGAATCAAGTTAGCTGGTGTAGAAGTTGTTGATGAAACATACAATAGTGTCGTTATGAAAATATTGCTTGACCTAAAGGAACTACCGCTCATAAGAGCTACTAGAAGACTACACCTAATAGTCAATAATATGCTCAAAGACGCACTAGAAGCATTCAAGAACAATGATAGAGGATTAGCAGAAGCTGTACTACAAAGAGACGATGAAGCGGATAGATTCCACTTCATGATCGTGAGACAGCTAGCACTAGCACTACTCGATATAAGAGTTATGCACGAACTAGGAATATCTAATCCAGTAGAAGCCATTAATTATAGAATAGTCGCTAGAAATCTTGAGAGAATAGCTGATCACGCAGTCAATATTGCTAGAAGAACATTCCATAGACCATCAGAATGTGTATTATGTGAAGAAACCTATAATCTCGGAATGAGAATCACAAATCTATTCAACAAATCCATGGACGGATTATACAAGCTCAGTAGACAACAATCAGAAGAAGTAATACATGAAGCACACGAAATAGTCTCAGAAATAGAAAATACACTACTAAATAAAATACTGCTTGGAAACATTAGTGATCAAGAAAAAACACTACTAACAATGGTGTTCGATAGCTTAAGAAGAATAACCAGATACAGTAGCGGAATAGCAGAAGCAACACTCAATATAAAAGTAAGTAAATCATCTACAACAGAGATCAAATAATACATGGAAACTAATAAATAACCAATAAGACACAATAATAAACCGAGTGCCCCGGTGCCTGCGCAACGCCCCCGAGTAACGGGGGAGTATGAGCGTGGGACGGGTCACTCCCGGCCATAACACATATTCTCCCATACATATCTAGAACAAGTAAAATAATACTCCCCGAAAATACTTTAGAACCCAAGATAAAATTACTTGGAAGATAGAAAGAAAATACAAAGGCCAAGAGAGTGGTTTTTATAAAGATGTGGACAAAGAAGAGTTATCTCTTCTTAGCAGGTATGTAGTTTCTCTTTTCTGGCGGTTCTAATTCCTCTGAACTAAGAACTTCGTTAAAGAACTTGGCATCTTCATCGATATCAATTAATAGTCTTTTTTCCTTAACAAATGTCTCTATTAATTCTCCTGGAATGTTATCGAATTTTCCGAAGAAATAAGTGTATCCTTGCTGTTTTAGCCAGTTCGTAAATTCTTCCTCAAGACCAGCATCCATTATAAGACGAATTAATTCTCTTTTACGAAGAGGATCCATTCGAAGTCTCATTTTAGATCTCCTAGAATAGATTATGTTTCCAAAATATACTTTGTATAGGAAGGATATTTAATGTTTAGTACTTG
>JAGGVR010000109.1 GCA_021157925.1 Staphylothermus sp.
ATATTACTCTATAATTATATAGTTTGTAATTAATGCCTGTGTATAGGGATGCTAGTCTTAGGGAGTAATATATTGAGATCTTTGTATTATATGCTATTTTACCATTGTTCTCTATGATAAAGATCTTTCCATTTCCTGGAAATAATAGTTGAATTGTAATATTTATTGCTTCACCAACATTATTTTTCGATAATGCTAATAAGTAGATCTTGGTTTCTCCAACTATAGTTGGAGAATAAGAATAAGGAGTTATTGAAACGTGTAACAATATAAGGATCATTATGAGTAGTATTGATGAGTGCAAGATTTTACGATTTAATTGTAGTTTTGTATACATGTATTTTTACCTCAGTGTAACACTGAGTAATCATTGCTTCTGGTTATGCTCATTTTTGCCGGGTATCATCATCGGTATCAATGTATCTCCTAAGTCTTTTTTATAATATACTCTGGGAGATGCTAACTTATAATCATATAATGTATATATTATTTAGAGGGGGTTATTTTGTCGAATGAAAAGGCTAGTTATGATAAAGATATGCCGTTCAAGGTCTTAGCTGAAACTTTTGAGAGGATAGAGATCATTAGTTCAAGAACACAGATGACGGTTTTGCTAGTTAATTTGTTCAAGAAAACGCCTCCAGAGATCATTGATAAAGTTATATACCTGCTTCAAGGCAGACTTTGGCCTGAGTGGAAGGGTTTACCTGAGCTTGGTGTTGGAGAAAAAACATTGATTAAAGCAATAGCTCTGGCTACTCAGAGTACTGAGTCTGAAGTAGAGTCTCTATATAAGTCTCTAGGCGATTTAGGCAGAGCTGCTGAGAAGTTAAAATTAAAGTATGAGGAGAGGATGAAGAAGCAGTCAATGTCGATTCTTTCATTTATACCTGTTAAGAAAGAACTTACAGTTAACCAGGTTTATGATGTGTTATCAAGAGTGGCTCTTGCTCAGGGTGAAGGTAGTAGGGATATTAAGTTAAAACTACTAGCTGGCTTATTATCTGATGCTTCACCAAAGGAAGCTAAATACATTGTTAGATTTGTTGAGGGTAGGCTGAGGCTCGGAATAGGTGATGCTACTATTATGGATGCGCTGGCTATTGTGTATGGCGGAGGGGCTCATACGAGACCTATTATAGAGAGAGCATATAATCTGAGAGCAGATCTTGGTCATGTAGCTAAGATCCTAGCTACTCAAGGTGTAGATGCTCTTAAGGGTATAAAGCCGCAAGTAGGCATACCTATAAGGCCGATGCTGGCAGAGAGGTTAAGTGACCCCAACGAAATGTTGAGAAAAGTTGGTGGAGAAGCATTCGTAGAGTATAAGTATGATGGTGAAAGAGCACAAATACACAAATCCGGTGACAAGATCTGGATTTATTCTCGTAGATTAGAAAACATTACCTATCAGTACCCAGACGTTGTGGAATATGCTAGAAAATACATTAAGGCAAAAGAAGCAATTGTTGAGGGCGAAATAGTAGCTTATGACCCAGATACTGGAGAGCTTAGACCGTTCCAAGAATTAATGAGGAGGAAGAGGAAACACGATATCCATATAGCGATTAAGGAAATCCCAGTCAAAGTATTTCTTTTCGATCTACTTTATGCAGACGGGGAAGACTATACTGTAAAACCATTGCCTGAAAGAAGAGCAAAACTCGAAGAAATAATTGAACAAACAGAAGTATTTCAAATAGCAGAATATATTAAAACCAGAGATCCAGAAGAGCTTGAGAAGTTCTTCTTAAAAGCAATAGAAGATGGTGCCGAAGGAGTAATGATCAAGGCTATTCATAGAAACGCTATATATCAAGCAGGTACCAGGGGCTGGCTATGGATCAAGTATAAGAGAGATTATAAGAGCGAAATGATTGACACGGTCGACCTCGTAGTAGTTGGAGCCTTCTATGGTAGGGGAAGGAGAGGAGGAAAATTCGGTGCATTACTCATGGCTGCTTATAATCCTGAAAAAGACGTGTTTGAAACGGTATGCAAGGTTGGAAGCGGGTTTAAAGACGAAGATATTGATAAACTACCTGAAATGCTTAAACCCTATATTATTGATAAGAAGCATCCAAGAGTAGTTGCTAGAATGCAACCAGATGTATGGGTCACGCCAGCTCTCGTAGCTGAGATAATAGGTGCAGAACTAACACTATCACCACTCCATACATGTTGTTTAGATGTAATTAAACCAGGTGTAGGGATATCCATTAGGTTCCCAAGATTCATTAGATGGAGACCTGACAAAGGTCCAGAAGATGCTACGACGAGCCAGGAATTACTTGAGATGTATAAGAGACAATTAAAGAAACTAAGCGGGTAAATAGTCTTTTTCATTCACCCTCTTTTTATAACTTATAACTAAAATAATAACTATTATAATTCTATTTGTGATGAGTAAATTTCTCGAAGCAATAAATGATAAATTATTCGGGTGAGTGTTCCTTGGTTATTATAACAACCTTTGTGGGTCCAGCAGGGTCTGGGAAGACCAGTCTTGTAAATTCATATGCTAATTGGTTGAGAAAAGAATTGTTTTTAAGAATTGGGCTAGTAAATCTTGATCCCGGTGTCGAATACTTACCTTATAAACCTGTTCTTGATATTCGTGAATTTTTCACGTTGAAGGAGATCATGGAAAAGTATAGACTAGGGCCTAATGGGGCTTTTCTCAAAGTATCTGAAATGATCATTGATTATTTGGATGAAATATTTTCTCGAAAACCTTTTTCGAGTATTGGGGACTACGATCTAATACTTATAGATACCCCTGGGCAGATGGAGGCTTTCATATTTAGACCCTCCAGTACTTTGTTCTTTAGAGAATTAGAGAAACTTTCTAAGCATATTATAGTCTTTGTCATAGATGCTTCAGCTATTCAAACGATATCTGATGCTGTCACTTTATGGTTTTTAGGAGTATTAACTCAAGCCAAGACAGGATTAACTGTTGTACCTGTTATTAATAAAATAGATATCGCGAGTAATATCGATCTAGCTAAACTAATAGTTGAGAGACCAGAAGAACTATTTAATCTTGCTAAAAATTATTCTAGTGAGGGTTTGATCTCTGAGGTTGTGCCAGAACTGGTATCTATTGCTTTGAAAACTAAAGGTGCTTATAGACCCGTTATGGTATCAGCAGAAAGAGGAGAAGGTATGGAAGGGCTTCATTTCTTAATTCATGAAGCATTTTGTTCATGTGGTGATCTTACATAGTTTTGTTTTTATGTATCTTTTGTACAGAAGGATTAATATGTGTTTTAAGTTTATATAAATCATACAGTAGACTAAATAATATGAGTTGTAAAGATTGTGAACACTCGTAGTGTACATAGATCGAAAATAGATCTTATAGAAGCCATTCTAAAATACATACATAATGAGGGATATGCTAAGAAGACACACATACTGTATGCATCGAATCTCAATACAAGAAGTTTAGAGAAGTTCTTGAAATATCTTATAGAAATAAAAGCTGTAGAAGTCGTTGAGGAAGAACAACGTTCATATACCTTAACAATGCATGGACGCGAGATCTTAAGGATTATTATGAAGTTAAAAATGCTATTAAATAATCGACAGGGATATGTTAAAGGCAATAAATTGTTATTAAGCCGTTTAAATACAGTTCTTTCTCCTATGCTAAATGATAAATTCATAGATGTTTTTAGTAAGGAAGTAAGAGGATTATCGGGTCTAACCTATGATCTGGATATTTTAAGGGGTGAAAAGGAAGATTATGTACTCATACCTGCCGCTAGCATGGTTGATGATCAGTGTAGAGAACTAGATTCTGCTATAGGAAAAGCATTGCTAAGTCTTCTTGATACTAATTATAAGTGTATAATAT
>JAGGVR010000078.1 GCA_021157925.1 Staphylothermus sp.
AATGCAAATGTTGAATTTAGATTCATCGTTCCAGCAGCAATTTCTGCTATTTCCTTTACAGTAATCCAATCTTCCTTACCAATGTTATATACATTATAGAAACCCTTGATTTTATCAAGTAAGAACATAGTAGCATTTACAGCGTCTGATATGTAGAGATAACTTTTTCTTAGCGTACCACGGAGTTCATTAAGAAGAAAAGGAACTAGCCGAGCTTATACGTAAACATATGATAGAATGGGGGTTTACGATAAGAACTGAGGAAGACCTAGATACTGGTATCTATCATCTTTTAACCTTTCACATGTTCAGATGGGGTGATGTAAAGAAGGTACTTAAATCCATCGACAATGTTATAAATAAGAGCAGGTTTAGTAAAGAATTCAGCCGAGCCATACGGGAGAAAAAGATATTCTATATCTATGATGTGGGAATGCTCTCGGAAATAGTAAGTTATCAGCTTCAAAAACTATATCGATCATGCATATCAAATAATAGGTGTAGTAACACTTTCTTCAGAATAGCTGGGAAATCCATACTTAGATTATTCACCAGAGCATTTCCATATATAGTATAGACAATGTAATCAATAAACTTAAAAAACGATTAGAGAAGAATGAAGACTACCTAGAAGAAGCAAAGCAAAAAGGTATCCTCCAAGACTATAATGTATGGATAAAATGGGGAAAATACAACGAGCAAAATAAGAGTTATTCACCCAGAATAATAATAAGTCTAAGACTAGACAATGCCTGGATTCATCAATATGCACAAATCAACTACTATGATATAAGCAAAGACATTTATGAAGACGAAAATATCAGGGAATCAATGAAAATAAACTTATTAACAATAGGCTATGAGGCATCCAAGAAATTCCTCGAACAGTTATATGAATTTAACGAATAGGATAAGATATAGATCACCGTGAAAGACTTATAACTCTTTTCATTAGAGAAGCTATCGAATCCTACACCAGCTATTATTTGATCTCCTAGAAGATACACACTTATTACTCCATGTAGTACTCCAGCTAATATTTTAGCACTCATTCCTAGCGGTAACCCTAATAGGGGATCTCCCTAAAAATACGCTACTATTATCGATGTAAATCATGATAATATGAATATTCCTTATGACCCTATATTTTCAACACTTGATTTCACAGTGATTATTTCTTAAAGCAGCTACTAGTAATGGTATCATTATGGTAAAGGCATTTGACAATAGGTTTTGAAATGCCTCCGATCATCTTTTATCACTTCTACCGATAAATAGAAGAGAAATAATCTTTATGCGTATGGAATCATTGGTACAGCTACGATTACGCCGGGATAGTATCTGGAAATATAGTAGAGCACACGTCTATAACTTGACGAATTGTCCACCTATTATTAAACATAAGGAGAACAATCTCGAGAATATTATGCCTATGGGGTGGTTTCCGCCTAGTAAGCCTACACCTATTCCGATGAATCCTAACCCATAAATAGTACTCATAACAGCTAAGAATTCTATGTTGTATTGATAGCACTTGCGACTCCGAGTATGAGTAATGCACCTCCGTGATCGGCTAAGTCTCCTCCTAAAAGCACTGATGCTACTACTGATTTCTCTGATCAAATCCTACATAGTGTGCTGTTTTAGCCGAAACCAGATAGCCTGATCCTGTATCCTATATCGGTGTAGTATAGTATTAGATAACGCCATAGAACATAAAAATATTTCAGAGATTATCTAAAAATACTAACTGCTCTATATTTTGCCGATATTATTTTTATTGATTGTGAATGATAGAAACGTGATAAATCGGTGTCTTTATGATTCCGATAATTAATCGATGTAAACAATATAGGATTGATATTCTGTATATCGGTTTAATTTCAATGTTTACACTAGTGTTTTACACCTACTATTTATTCCGAGAACCATTAGTTTATGGTATTGATGGGCCCTATTATCTCATACAGATTAGATGGATATTTGATCATGGTTCTATGTACTATGGGGATCCTCCCCTAACTTTTTATCTTATGTATCTCCTATATCTTATTATTCGTAACGATATTCTAACGGTTAAGATATTTGTATTGTTAACGATTTTTTCTTCATCAATACTCATTTATTATGGTTTACGTAGATTTATTGGTCTTGATAATCTGTCATCAATAGTGATCTCACTAATCTATGCTTTATCTCCTAACATGATTAGGATGAGTGGTGATTTTATTAAGAATGTTTTTGGACTATTATTATTAATCATTTACCTATTACTTTTAATGCGTTATAATAAGTCTAGACTGAACATATATGGGTTCCTCCTATTATACATGTCTGGTTTATCCACTCTATTAACACATGTATTGGCTTTTGGAATGTTGATCGTATACACCATAGCGTTATTATTTATTCTTATGATTAGACGCGGATTAAGGAATAATACGTACTTGTTTGCACTTGTATTATCATTTATAGCTACCTCCCTTATAGCATATTATATAGATCCCTTTCATTTCAATGACTTAGAGAAATTCATGTATTATACAAGGCTTGGAGAGGAGGTGCATTTACAGCCTCTCGGATTCCCTCAAGTTCCTCGTAGACCTTCTATATTTGGCGATGTAATGTATTTGTGCGTGCCCCTTTGTACTTTATCGATCGCTATCTTCTACCTAGTACATACTCTACAATGGGAGAAGATATACTCCATCTGGCTATTAGTTAATACCGTGATGCTGGTCATAATGCTTAATCCTCTTCTAGAGTATCAAGTATTTATTAGACTGGTTTATGCCTCCATTCTACCAGCAGTATTTATTCAAGGCATAGTAGCGAAAAATATAGGGGATCATGTGTGTAGGCACTGTTTATTGCTAGGTCTACTAGTCATAGTAGTGATCACGGGTTTATCTGTTGCCTCTACATGGGGATCAGTCATAAGTTATGATGAATACCTTGAACTCGAACATATTAAGGAAACGATCATTGAATCAACAAACACCGATCAATACTACATAATACCTCGCGGGATACCTCATTATTGGGCACAATATGTGTTTAGCCCACAACATGTTATCCATAGTCCAAAGACATGTCCAAAATGTATAGACTACATAGTATTATCGAAGAAACTCGGCATATCCCCGCTAAGACCCAATGAGAAAATAGTATTCGACGGAAAATACTTCCAAGTACGACGCATAATAATAACACCATATACCATACAATAATTTATTCGAGTCACTATTAATTCCGAAATAAATAATTATGGAAGAAACATCTACTCGATAGGAATCTGAATCTTAATATACATGTAACTCAAACGATTACTACAATCAATATTAACTATTAGGTAATAAAATATAGGACATACCACAAGATATACAAGAGTATAGCTTGCCGTTACTCGTACGATTCTTTTTCGGAAGTATAACGTATGCTATTATCTTATGGAACTTTTTGTTCGAAGAATATACAGTACTCTCCTATTCTAATCCTGTAGCGACTTTTATAATCACGTGGCTCTTTAACATTAAGTCTACTCGTAAAACTGGAATCATGGAGAATAATAGGTGCTTCTAAAATTTTATTTTCTGACAGAACTAATATACTAGGTTCTTTTAAGGTTTTTCTTATAATACTTATGAGATACTCAGTCATATTTATTTCCTAAGATATCATCGAGACTTGATAAGTATTATCTACCTCGACAGGAAGAGACCCATCCAATAAAGCACCCTTTCAGTAAAGCCTTAATACGCTCTAGAATTGCTCTAAGCTTACGATTCCCATCATGTAATTCTTCTTACTTACAAATGTAAAAACCCGACCGCGGCACCCTGTCTAGACACCTTCTACAATAAAGATTTTCTCTTTCACAAGGTCTAGATATTTAGGTCACCAACAACTATGCAATAGTTGGCAGAGCCAGCGATGTAATCTGCAACCCGTATTAGAGGCTCATTATGCGATGAGACTTGTTCTATATCAAAATACACGTCGTAGTTTATCCTTTTCTCGTATTCCTTCGTATAATCATTTTTCCACATAACTCTTAAATTCATTCATTGCTCTAGATCCAAGGTGTTTATCCAATACTATATTGATTGTAGAGCTTGGTATCGAGTTATATCTTGGTAGGAACTGCATTATTATAGGGTAAATCAGAATATAGCTGTAAAGCTTGTTTGGGTTATCTCTGAGGTAGCGTTGGACAAGGCTTTTTCTCAACTATGGATATCGCAACATATATCTTCAGCGATCTTATCTCATCGAAAAACTGAACCTGACATCATCGAGCTGATCAATGAATCTTGCAGGATTTATTCCTCATTGTTTAAGCCTTGTCTTCGAGAGAGTAAACTTAAGCTCGTTTAGTATTTTTGGTTATATTTTTCCTTCCGATATAATCCTAAAATAGCCAAGTGAATCGTTAGCCTTAAGATACGAAAGACTTCAGTTTAGACATTATATTGTAGAAGGGACTTGAACATTATTGGAAGGGCCCGGGCCGGGATTTGAACCCGGGACCTCCGGGTTTCTGTTCTTTACACCCCTCTGGTTATCATTGGGGTGTGTTTATCCACAGCCCGGCGCTCTACCAGGCTGAGCTACCCGGGCCACTTCTTGCCGGGCTGTGGATGTGTGGCCTGGGTTCTTCATCGCGTATGCTCTTAGTCCGGGCCCTTTTCTGTTTGTGTATATTTTGTTTTGGTGTTTTATATTTATGCATGTTTGCTCTAATGGAATAATTTTATTGTTGAGGGTGTGTATTTATTATTTCGACATATAATGTATATGGCATTGTTTATTATTGATTATGGTGATTGGGGAGTGCTGAGAAGATCTAAGACATGTAATGTGCTTGTACTAGGGTTTGATTGGTTTAGGGGTAAGGATAATGTCTACTATCCTAATCCTTCTGGTCTTGTTGCTGAAGAACTTGATGGTATGCAGATAGATAATTGTTTGATTAAAGGAGTAGTTCTACGAGTTTCACTTGATTATCTTAGGAGGAAGCTTGAGAAATTGCTTGAGATCTTTAAACCTGACATAGTTATTGGTCTGGGTCTTCATCCTTATACTGATAAGCCTGTAATCGAGCTTGTGGGGTATAATCTCGTATATACTGAAGCTGGGGATGTAGATGGACTTGTTTTCCATGAAGAGATAAGTAAGACTGAACGGAAAACATATACTATCCCTATTGAACACAAAGAACTTTTACGGTATCTTAAGAAGAAAGGCTATAGTATAAGGCCAGGTGTGTCTATAGGGACTTACCTCTGTAACTATGTGGCTTTTACTATCTATAAATATGCTTTTGTGGAGAAAAAGAAAGCATTATTTATCCATGTACCTCCAGCTGGCGAGCTTTGTTTAAGAATGAGTATATCTCCTCAAAACTGTATGGGGATTAATTCTTTGAAGGAACTAGTTATTGATATTATCAAGTATTTAGGAAAAGCTACTTGATCTTAAATCCTTTCTTTGGTCTAAGATTCTTACTCTTACATCTCCTACACTTAGTTGCAGATGGTGGATTTAATGCCCCACATTTCCTACATACTTTCTTGTTTAATACTCTATTATACACTATTTGGAGCTTCGCTGGATCTGTTATGGGCATTGCAAGTGCTCCCCTCTTACATCATTTAGTTCTATAGCCCTATTCTAATCCATGACTAGTTAGTGGATTATATATGTTTATCTTTTTAAGTATTTTTTGATTAACAAAGCTATAGTTAGTACTGTTAAATTAACCATGAGCCCCCATAATCCCTCATAAATATTCCATATTCTACCGTAAACTGCTTTAACATAGCCAACTGTGATCATTCCCGCACTCATAGCTATGACTGCGGTATATTTATCGATTAGACCAGGTTTTTTCAAAGCAATAATGTATTCTGGGAAGAATTGGACAATGCCAGCATATCCTACAAGCAATAAATAGATCAGTGCGCCTGGATAATATATTGCGAGGAACAAGCTAATGATAGCAATAATGCCTGTAAAGACCCTGGCATAGAGTAGGAGCTTCTTCTCATCTTCAACAACAAATATGTTCCTAGCAAACAAAGCACCAGTAACGTGTAGTATAGCTGCTGCTGTCGAAATAGATGCTGCTAAAGCACCGGCACCAACTAGTCCAACAACTATGGGATTATACAAAGTCCTAGCTACCAACATAAAACTCTGATCAGCATATTCTTTTACATGTATGGGGACATTTAATACACCTGTAGCCACTAAGCCCACAGCTGTTAAGCCAACTAAAATAGCTGGTATTTGGCTGAGTTGATAGATTCCAACTAGAACCATGTTTCTCTTAACTGTATCTTCACTACGGGCTCCGAAAATGTTCTGAACCCTGTTAGGCCAGAGCCAGAAAGCAAGTGGTGCGACAAGTATGATTGAGTACAAGAAGTATAAGTCGTTAATAGTTGGTGTTAAATGAAACTTAGCA
>JAGGVR010000010.1 GCA_021157925.1 Staphylothermus sp.
GACTTACCATTCCCAGACAATGTATTCATAGTACAGGCAAGACCAGAAACTGTATGGAGTGTAAAGAAGGAAAAGGCTAAGGCAGAAAAGAAAGCAGAGATCAAGGGCAAGAAGGTTGTCAAACTAGCTGAGGCAAAGATCATTGTAAGAGGACTACCAGCAAGCCCAGGAGTAGGAGCAGGAGTAGCCAAGGTATTATTTGATCCACACAGCAAAGAAGCACAAGAATTCAAAGAAGGAGAAGTCCTAGTAACTAAGATGACTGATCCTGACTGGGTACCATTAATGAAGAAAGCAGCAGCAATTGTAACAGACGAGGGTGGAATGACAAGCCATGCAGCAATCGTCAGCCGTGAGCTAGGTATACCATGTATAGTTGGTACTGGCAACGCCACACAAGTGATCAAGTCTGGAATGGAAGTAACAGTTGACGGCAGTAAAGGCGTTGTATATGAGGGTATTGTTGAAGAATTAGTAAAGCCCAAGGAAGAGGCCGCAGGAGCAGTAGCAGCTGTTGGAATAAGCCCCGAACAGTTACTACCACTATATCCGGTAACAGCTACAAGAATCTACATGAACCTAGGAGAACCAGACGCCATTGAGAGATACAAGGACCTACCCTTCGACGGTATCGGACTGATGAGAATTGAGTTCATTATCACTGATTGGGTACAGTATCACCCACTCTACTTGATCGAGATAGGCAAAGAGAATCTATTCGTTGACAAGCTGGCTGAGGGCATTGCAAAGGTAGCACAAGCAATCTATCCAAGACCAGTAGTAGTAAGATTCAGTGACTTCAAGACAAACGAGTACCGCGGACTAAAAGGTGGTGAGAAATACGAGCCTGAAGAAAGAAACCCAATGATTGGATGGAGAGGAGTAAGCAGATACATTCATCCAAAGTATGAGCCAGCATTTAGACTAGAAGTAAGAGCCATAAAGAAAGTACGCGAAGAAATGGGATTAACAAATGTATGGGTAATGTTCCCATTCGTTAGAACAACATGGGAGCTAGAGAGAGCACTAAAGATCATGGAGGAAGAAGGACTTAAGAGAAGCAAAGACTTCAAAGTATGGGCAATGGCAGAGGTACCAAGCATAGTATTCTTAGCAGACAAGTTCGCAGAATATGTTGACGGATTCAGCATAGGAAGCAATGACCTAACACAGCTAGTACTAGGAGCAGATCGTGACAGCAACATATTAGCAGAAATGGGATACTTCGACGAACGTGACCCGGCAGTACTAGCAGCAATCAAGATGTTAATCGAGAAGGCTCACAGCAAAGGAGCAACAGTAAGCATCTGTGGACAAGCACCAAGTGTATATCCAGAAATAGTAGAATTCCTAGTAGAAGCAGGAATCGATAGCATAAGCGTAAACCCAGACGCAGTCATCGGTACAAGGAGACTAGTAGCAAGCATTGAGAGAAAGATAATGTTGAAGAAACTAAGCAAACTAATGGAGAAACTAGACAGACTAGAACTAAGTTTCTAAATAATCACAATCAATCATCACTAGTTTTTTAACGTAGCAACTATTTTTCTTCTACCTTATCACATAGTACTGTTTTTTTCTCAATTGTGTTTATATTTGTAAACCATCATAATATATAGTGTAAACTATCCTATAATGGGTGTTGATCAGATGGTTAAAAGAGTAGTTATTCTTGGTGCAGCTGGAAGGGACTTCCACAATTTCAATGTTTACTACAGAGATAACCCAGAGTACAAAGTTGTAGCTTTCCTACAAACACAAATACCAGGCATAGCTGGGAGACGATATCCACCAAGTCTTGCTGGAAAACTATACCCAGATGGAATCCCTATACTGAGCATGGAGTACTTAGAGGAAATAGCACATAAATACCATGTTGATGAAGCAGTTCTCAGCTACTCAGACCTAACCTATGAAGAGCTAGGAAGAGTTATGAGCAGAGTAGTAGCTCTCGACATGAATTTCGTAATCTTAGGTCCCAAGGAAACAATGATAGAGTCTTCTAGACCAGTAATAGCAGTTACGGGAGTAAAGACAGGAGCAGGTAAAAGCAGTGTCTCAAGAGAAGTAGCAAAAATACTAGTCGAGAAAGGATTCAAGGTGGGAATAGTTAGACACCCAATGCCCTACGGAAACCTCGAGGAAATGGTTGTCCAGGAATTCAAGACATTTGATGATTTAGACAAGTATAAAGCAACCATAGAGGAAAGAGAAGAATATGAACACTATATTGAGATGGGACTACCAGTATATGCTGGCGTTGATTACGGAAAGCTCCTTAGAATGGTTGAACAAGACAATGACATAATCCTATGGGATGGAGGAAACAATGACTGGCCATTCTATAGGCCAGACTATATGATAGTAGTAGCAGACGCTATGAGACCGGGAATAGAAGTAAGATCTTTCCCTGGAGAAATCAATGTTAGACTCTCAGACGCTGTCATCATTAACAAAGTAGATCAAGCAAAACCAGGAGCAGTAGAGACGATAAAGAAGAATGTAAAAGAAATTAATCCAAGAGCAAAGATCTCACTAGCTGAAAGCGAAGTAATAGTAGATAAACCAGATCTCATAGAAGGCAAAAAAGTCCTAGTCATTGAAGATTCACCAACAGTAACTCATGGAGGAGCACCCTATGCTGCAGGCTATGTAGCTGCTAAGAAATATGGAGCAGAACCAGTTGATCCAAGACCATACGCTACAGAGTTCTTTAAGAAAATATTCGAAGAGTACAAGCATATGGGACCAGTACTACCAAGCACAGGCTACACGCCAGAACAACTCAAAGAACTAGAAGAAACAATTAAGAGAACACCAGTAGACGCAGTCGTTCTTGGAACACCAAGCGACATCACAAGACTAATAAAGATTGATAAACCAGTGGTAAGAGTTAAGTTTAGAGTCAAGATCGTTGAAGGACCAACTATAGAAGACTTAATAGAAGAATTCCTAGAGAGAGCCAAAGCAAAAATTGAGTAAATTTTTAAATTATTTTCTTCCCCTTTTCATCACACACGCTATTCTTTCAAACATATAGTCTGAGAAGGCCTTGCTCCTAATAACATATGCTGTATCATATGATGAATTAGGCGATACGTCGTCGGGAATCGGCTCATATATAAGTACATGCTCATCAACAACAAATATGTTTAATTGTTTAACATCTTCCTCAATTACATCTGTTTTAGAAGAAAGAGATGAAGGAATGTCTTCTATTGCTTCTCTTGGAACATATATTTTTATGTCGTGATCCTTATTATTCAATAATCTCTGTATACGAGGCCTGTATCTGATCAATCTAACCAAAGTATTATGTGTTAATATACAAGCTATTCTTTTATGGCTATGCTCGAAAAGAGACATGATCATGTCATGTATGGTTCTTCTCCCCCTTAATAACAATATACTTTCTCTAAGGTTCTGGGATCTCCTCTCATATATAGGTACAAGTCCACTGAGTAGTTCTTGCATGATCCTCTCAGTTGTTTTTATCTTCCTATTATACTCATTTATGATTTCTTCTCTTAGGTTTTCCAATACCCTCCTCGGATCAATTGCTTTATACTTAATTGGTCTACCAGGAATAGTTACAACCATGCCTTTGTTAACAAGAGATGCTAACACGTCGTAAATTCTCGTATATGGTATTCCGCTGAGATCACATATTTCACTCGCAGTAGCTACTCCTCTAAGCACGAGCGCAACATATGCTTTTGCTTCATAAGTTGTTAATCCTAGTTCTTTCAACTTATTAATTAGCTCTTCTCTCATCGAGATCACCATATACTAGCTTAATTCCTTCAGGTGTTGGTGTGCATAAGAGTTTTACTTTACGATAATTTGTTTTCAAACATTTCTCGACCCATAAATACTGTTTAGCGACTAGTCCATCCCATTCCCTAGAAACTCTTATTACGACATCCGGTATTTGCCTTATAAATGTCTCAATATAGGGATTTCTAACACCTTCGTTATAAATGAACATGTATACACTATTGAATTTGCGGGCTTCTGCATGCATTCTCTCCATGAATTTTATAACATTGTTCTTGCTCCAAGTAAACATTATTGTTGATAAATGACTAAATAAGAGAACTCCCCCCTTACTACTAAAAGCCTCATGCTCGGCAAGCATCAGCGTTCTTAATACTTCGTCGGGATCGAATGGGTTTTCTATTATATAGTGTGCAATAGTATCTAGTCCTACTCTTGGAGAGAAACCATCAACGAAGACTAATTGTCCGCTCATTACATGGTTTTTAACATCCCATCCATAGTTAAACATGTTCTCAATAATATCGTATGGAGGGATTGTATAGGATTAGAGGAGTTGATTTAATAAAAATTGTTCTAAACCTTATGAATAAACCGTTGAAGTGGGAAGCATAAAAAGTTTTTTAGCAATTACTTTTTCTTAATCAATACTATAACCAATATTACGACTGATGCTCCTAGTACTCCTAGTGCGATCATCCTATAATCTACACCAGCTTGTGCTTCGCTGACGGGAGTCGTCGTAGTTGTAGTTATCATTGTAGTAGTTGTGGTGGTGGTGCTAGTGGTCGTTGTTGTGGTAGGCTGAGTTGTTGTCGTAGTAGTCGTGGTTGTAGTTATTGGTTTTTCTCTATATGTTATAATTACTTGGTTATGTTCTGGGAGGTATACCTTAGAGTTATCGGGATCCGTTTTATTATACATATATGTATACCAATTACTAGTGTTTGCAGTAATTATGTATTGATATCTATTGTCTTGTAGATTAACTATAGTTATTCCGTGAGGGACCATTAGTTGTATGTATATTTCGCTGTCATTGATACAATATTTTATCCTAATTGGTAGTTCTGTATTATTGCCATAAATGTCTCGTGCTTTATTTATTATCTTATAGGCTGTTTCATTGATTTTTTCAACAGTGATACTCTGCTTTGTCGTCAATAGTACTGGTATTATCTTGAATGTCTGGTTTGGATATAGTATTACTACTGTATAATGGTATTTGCCCGTAATGATTTCTAAGTCTTTACTTATTACTTGTTCTGGGTAATTATACAGTGGTGCACCTGCTCCACCAGTTATGATCCATGTAATGTTGTCCTTGATTTGTTTGGCCCATCCATGCCAGTGTCCTTGAAATACTAGCTTCACATGGCCATACTTCTTTATGGCA
>JAGGVR010000144.1 GCA_021157925.1 Staphylothermus sp.
ACCAGCACCCACCACTGAGGAGAAGAAGGAAGAGGAGAAGCCTGCTGAGGAAGAAGAGGAGAAAGAAGAAACAGTTAGCGAAGAAGAACTTGCCGAAGGACTAGGAGCACTCTTCGGCTGAGAAACACAAATATTTTTATTAAGGAGGATATATTTTAAAACACCTAGATTATCTAAGTTAGTAGCGTTGGTAAAACAACTGGATATGGTTAAGAGGTGAGGAGAGATCGAATACATATACGCGTCTCTACTACTCTATAAGGCTGGAAAAGAAATCAATGAAGAAAACATAAAGAAAGTACTAGAAGTAGCTGGTATAGAAGTTGATGATGTAAAAGTAAAATCTCTTGTTGCAGCACTTAAGAATATTGATATAGCAAAAGTATTAGAACAAGCACTAGCAGCACCAGTAGCTGCAGTTCCAGCAGCCCCTGCAGCTCCTGCTGAGGAGAAGAAGGAAGAGGAGAAGCCTGCTGAGGAAGAAGAGGAGAAAGAAGAAACAGTTAGCGAAGAAGAACTTGCCGAAGGACTCGGAGCACTCTTCGGCTAAAATAATTTTACTAAAACATTTCCCGAACAATACAAGGTTTTTATTAGTAGGAACAAATAAGTCTATTACCTGATATTCTTTTGTTAACACATTATACAACCTGCTCAAGATAAAATAATATTTTTACTAATGATAATGTATAGATTACCATTAGCTTGAAAGAATGTGTTTCAAAATAACTAACATGGATGATGATTATGGAAGAAGAATTCAATGTAAAATTTTTGCGAGAAGAAGGATTTAATAGATTTAAGTGTAGAAAATGTGGCGAGTACTTCTGGAGCATAAAACCTAGAGAAACATGCCCAGATAGACCATGTTCTAAGTATGATTTTCTCTATAAGAACTATCCTAGAATACCTCGTTTAGGCCTTGATGATGCTAGAAGCAAGTTTGTTAATTACTTTGTAAAGAATGGACACGGATATGTTAATCCTTATCCGGTTCTTGCTCGCTGGAGAAATGATTTATACCTAACTATTGCATCCATTATAGTTTTTCAGCCTGCTGTTACTGATGGTATAGTGGATCCTCCATATAATCCACTAGTAATTGTTCAGCCAAGTGTACGATTAGAAGATATTGATAATGTTGGACTAACTTTTGGGAGACACTTAACAAGTTTCGAGATGGGAGGTCATCATGCATTTAACAAGAAAGACAATTACATCTACTGGGTTGAGGAGACTCTTCGTTATGCTTATGAGTTCTTCACCAAAGAGATAGGTATTCCGCGTGAGGAAATAGTTTTTAAGGAATCATGGTGGGAAGGTGGCGGAAATGCTGGTCCTGCATATGAAGTAGTTGTTGATGGATTAGAGCTTGCAACACTCGTTTTTATGAAGTATAAGATTGTTGGTGGTTCAAGGATAAGGAATCCAGTACTTGTCGTAGATACAGGTTATGGTATTGAGAGAATTGCTTGGTTTACTCAGAAAACACCTACAGCTTTTCATGCTATTTTCGGTAATCTTGTGAATGAATACAAAGATATACTTGGTATTGAGGAGCCCGAGGAAGGTGCTCTCAAGAATATAGTTTATGAGTTAAGCGATGTTGAAACATATGATATTAATGACTTGAAGAAGCATATGGTAGAACTTGGATATGAAAATTATATTAATGAAATGATTAATGCTATTAACTTATACACAGTACTGGATCATATCAAAACGATCTTATTGATGTTATCAGATGGAATAGTCCCATCTAATACTGGTGAAGGCTACCTAGCTAGACTCGTTATAAGAAGACTTCTCCGTACATTACTAAGGCTCGGTCTAGAAGTCCACACTATTGAAGATATTGTTTTACAACTAGTTAGTAAACAAATGAACTATTGGAAAGGTAAGTATGTTTATGACAAATTCCATAAACATCATGATTACATAATGGATGTATTATCATATGAGATCAGAAAGTATATTGATGTAATACTTCGTGGCGGAAGACTTGTTGAAAAAATAATAAAGAAAAAGAAAAAGCTATCAATAGATGACTTAGTGGAAATATATGATTCACAAGGTATACCTCCCGAAATAGTTGTTGAAAAAGCTAGAAGATATGGTATAGATGTGGATGTTCCGCCTAATTTCTATTCATTAATAGCGAAAAGACATGGCGGATCAGGTGTTCTTGTCAAGGAGAAAGAACATGAATTACCTGATGAAATTGTTAAATGGTCTAAATCATTTCCTGCAACGAAGAAACTATTTCATGAAAACCCCTATCTATACCGAACTACAGCCAAAGTACTCGGAGTTAATGAAAACTATGTAGTATTTGATAGAACTATATTTTATCCTAAAGCGGGAGGACAAGACCACGATATTGGTGTAATTATCGGCAAGAACGGAGAATATAGGGTAAGGAATGTTCATAAAGTTGGAGAGATAATAGTACATGAATTGGGAGAAAAACCTAGTTTTGTCGAGAACGAAGAAGTAGTTATGGAAATAGACTGGATCCGGAGATATATTCTCATGAAACATCATACTGCTACACACATA
>JAGGVR010000139.1 GCA_021157925.1 Staphylothermus sp.
GCTTCACCAAGTAGAGGAATATCACGTATATCCATCTTGATCATCTCTGCATAGCTTATTCGACAAAGTCTGATTAAAAAATAGCTTATGTTATAATATTAGAATTGTGATACTTAGATAATAATAGTTAGCAAAAACGATGATCTCTATGATTGATTTATATCTTTACCTACTTAAAAAGAGAAAAACAACTATTGACGAGATAATAAGGGATTTAAGAATAAGCCGAGAAGTGGTAATTGAAAAGATTAATGTAATAAAGGATCACATTAATATTGATAATGAGATAATAGTGGTTAACAATCCATTATTCTTAGCAACATTTCTTATAAAACAAGGGGTATCATTTAAACGGGTCTCAAAATATCTTGATTGGAGGGATTTTGAGAGATTTTCAGCAGAAATTCTCAGTGCTCATGGATACGTTGTTATAAATAATTTTAGATTAACAAAACCAGTTATGCTAGAAGTCGATGTCATAGGTATAGATCAGGGGAGTGGTAGGGGAATAATTATTGATTGTAAGCATTGGAGTAGAGGAGTTTATAGGAGCGCATTAATAGAGATCGCTAGTAAACATATTGAAAGAGTAAGGAAACTCTTAAAGCATTTATCCTGGGCAAAGACTAGGTGGAAATATTTTAGATTCCTTAAAGAAGCTATCCCATTAATAGTAACACTTACTACGCCAGGCATTAGATTCTATGAGAACACCTTAATAGTATCTATACAAGAACTCAATCAAGTTCTTAATGACATCTATGTAGTATTGGATGTATTCGGTATTAAGCCTATAAAAATAAGAAATATTTGATTTTCTAGTTATCTAGTGATAGACCATATATATCCTGTGCGACAATAAATTATATTAGCATATTTCAAGTGTTGCAGGTGAGTTATTTATGGCCAGAATAGTATACCCTGAAGCAAAGTACATGAAAGAAATAATTGATTCTCTAGGAAAAATAGTAGATGAAGTAGCTTTCCAGCTAACCCCCGAAGGTTTAAGGGTTAAAGCGATAGATCCTGCTAGAGTAGCCTTAATAGACATATATTTGCCCCAAACAGCTTTTCTAGAATACGATGTACCTGAAGAAATAATTGCTGGTTTATCAACGGCTAATTTGTCTAAGTTGCTCAAGAAAGTGAAGAAGGGAGACAAATTTGTTATGGAGGTTTCTGAGGAAAAAGTAGTAATAGTAATTGAAGCATTGGTTAGGAGAACGTATAGATTCAGAAACTTAGAAGTCCCATTACCAGAGGTTCCTGAGGCTCAGCTAGAATTTAATGTTGAGGCGCAAATGCTTGTAGACGTGATTAAGCATGCTATTAAGGATGCTGAAACTGTAGGTGATCTTCTGGAACTAGAAGCACCTGATCAAGAAACACTCTATCTTAGAGGTAGGGGAGTAAGCGTGACTGAAACAAAGCTAACAATGGGAATGCCTGCACTCTTATCGCTTGAAGTCAAGAATCCTAGTAAGTCAGCTTATCAGCTCGAATACTTAAAACACGTAGTTAATCTAACCAAGATAGCCGAGCTTGCAACCATTAGGTTCTCAACAGATATGCCGTTAGAACTCGAATTTAGTCTTAGCGAAGGAAGAGTAAAATACCTCCTCGCACCAGCTGCTATATAATGAATCATATATTATCCAAGATAGTGCTGATAAGAAATGAGTAAGGGAAATATTGCAGTTAGAGTTTTTGAGATCATAGGCAATATAACGAAGAAACTGGAATTTAGAAATATTAAATCATCTATACTAAATGATCCTTCAGTTATTCTTTACGGAATTATTGATGTAATTAACGAGACAAGGATCATAGTCTATTCCGATGATATCCAAAACAAAATAGATGATATCGCATACATAGTTGCTGACGAGCTTGGAATGCATCACTATATAAAAAGCATAGCTGACTCATTGAAAAACTATGGATTATCTGTTCTCAATCCATTATTCGTACCAATAACCATTGTTGAACTAGCCAAGAATAGAATTGATCATGAATGTATCAACAACACTTACAAATACATTTACAATAGTAAGTACATCTATGTTCCCAGAATAGAACCCCTAATAGCTAAGCTCTACAATTATCATAAATATCCATACACACAATACTCCATGGCATTATTTATTCTTCATCAGAAAAGAATAGATACAAAGTACTTAGAGTCATTATTCAAAGAACTAGGATCAGAGATCAATGATTTTTATTCAAAGATTGAACAGATCAGGGATTTCTTCAAGATATTCCCCGAGTTGTCAAGATATGTTCATAAATAACTTGGTTTTTAGAGAAAATATATAACCCACTATAATATTTTCAACAATAGAATTACAAATAGAGGGTGAAAAACATGGCCACAACAGAGAGATTGTTTGATAAACTAAAGCCACAGAGCCCGGGGCAGGAGGAGATAAAGAAAGCATTCATGAATAAACGATATGATATAATAGGATTGTTCGGACCAACTGGTTCTGGTAAGAGCTTATTCAGTGTTGTCTACAGCATTGATGCAGTGCTTAATGGAGAGTATTCAAGATTCATATTGTCCAGACCAATAGTAGACGTTGTCACAGGAAAAGAATTAACAGCAGCCGATATAGGTCAACTATACTATGAAATAGCGATTAGTTACTTAAAAGACATATTGACAGGATTCGTAGAATGGGGCATAGTAAAGAACCTCTTAGATTCGGGAAAAATAGTTGTCGCAGATACCCATTACTTACGTGGCAGAACATTTGACGACTCAATAATATTCCTTGATGATGCACAATGCATATCCCCAGAAAGTGCTATAGAAATCATGATGAGAATAGGTAGGAACAGTAGATTCATAATTGCTGGAGACCCCGTCTTTCAGAAACCCTATGAGAGATCAGACGGAGCATCACTATTAAGAGAGATATTATTAGGAGAAGAAACAGCCAAAGTAATAGACCTTGGTCTAAAAGATATTGTAAGACCAGGTGCTAGAAGAGGGATCAGGCTCCTCTTAGAAATGAGAATGAGGAGAAGAACACTAAATGATATAGAGAAACAAATAATTGATTCAGCAAGACTTCACGCACCTGACGCAGACATTATAACTGTTGTAGAGTTTGTTGATGAGAAGAAAACATTTGATATACAATCCGAAAACGTGCCAGATGCATTAATTGTTGTAAAAGAGGGACACTTAGGTAGAATCATAGGTAAAGGTGGTGAAAGAATAGAGTCTATTGAGGCTGATACAGGGCTAAGACTCAGAGCTGTTGAACTCACGCTTGACTTCAAACCATTCATAAGAGCAATACATCCAGTAAGCTGGGTATACAAGTTCATAACTGACGTTGACTTCGCAGGACCAGACTTAGCGATCCGCGTAGAATCAGAAGCTTATGGTGCCTTTGTGGGTCAGAAAGGATTCCACGTTAAATTCGTTGATGCTGTAATGAAGAAGTTAATTGGTGCGGGTGTTAAAGCAATAGAGGTAGGAGAGAAGAAGAGGAGAAGATAGCTCACTGCTCCACATATGAATCAATAACAACTTGGTATTTCCTAGGCCCTATTGTTCTAACAATCCTTTTATTCAATATATTGATTTTTCTCACACCTAAAACCTCTAGTTCGTTAATCAATTGTTTTTCCCCGATAGTGAGAGGATTTTTGCCTTTTTCAGCATCTATGTGGAGATAGACATGAATGTATCCTTTCCCATTTCTTAGTGCTTTTAATGCGTATTTTAAATACGAAAGAGCTAGTTCTGGATAAGGCATCAATATTCTATCTGATGTGTTAGTTAATTCTTTTTCAATTATCTTTGCGGCATCGCCTAAATAGGGCTTTACTATGTCTTCGACTTTGTTTAGCTTAATATTTATAACCATATACTTGTAAGCATACGGATTAATATCTATACTATGTACTATTTTCGGTCTCGAATACTTAGCAGCTATTATGCTGAAGAAACCTGCTCCAGCAAACATATTTACTACGATTTCTCTAGGTTTAACCAATTGTGCGATTCTCTTATGTTCATAATTAAGAGTTGGTGAAACATATACTTTTGTTATGTCGACCTTAAATAAGCAGCCATGTTCCTTATATATGGTTTCACTACGTTTCTCGCCAGCTAAGTGAACGTATTTCCTAAGCCTATAAGGCCCCACAACACCTGGTAACCCAGCCCA
>JAGGVR010000136.1 GCA_021157925.1 Staphylothermus sp.
CACATGGTGCTGGGTCACAATGTCTACATACAGCAATATCGATCACTATACCTTTATCAACTATAATTCTTATCATAGATTGTCTCTCATCTATGACACCATTACGTGCCAGAGAACATGCAAACACGCATCTCATACATGCATTACATTTCTCAACATCTATATCAAGTATGTATTTATTCACCACTGATCATCTCACTCTCCTATACAAATACCTACCACAATTTATTCACTAGATAGCTATATAGATAAAAGAGAAGGGAGAAGAAAAATGTATTAGGTTTATATATTGAGCTTCTTCCTTTCCTCCCAGATCCTATATAGTGTCTTAACAGCTTCTTCAGCATCTTTTACACGATTACCTGCTGGTACTTCAACACCTTTTTCCAGAACCTCGTATACTATGCCTACTGCTTTGCCTTTCTTCAGTTTCCTCACAACTTCGTATTCTGGACCATAGAGTATCGCATCATGTGGGCATACCTTTACACACTCAGGATCTCCTCCACAGAGATCGCACTTTATCGGCTCAGCCTTGACTGTCAACGAGATCGCCCCAAATGGGCAGGCGTACACACATTCGCGGCAACCAATACACTTGTTATAATCTATTAGCCATGCACCGGTCTTTTCGTCAAAGTATATAGCGTTGGCTGGGCAGGCACGAGCACAGAGTGCATCATTGCACTGTAGACAATATACTGGTGCTGATGCTTGTATTTCTGGTTTCGTAATAATAGTTATTCTTGATAAATATGGGTTGACGACGCCGTGGTGTTTAATGCTGCATGCTAGCTCGCATAGGTGGCATCCAGTACACTTCTCATAATCTACAGCTAGGATATACCTGTGAGCCACCCAGCTCACCTCCCATGTGGATACTTGTCTAGAGACCATAAAGGTGGTCCATCCCATTCTGGGAACTCCTTGTTCTCGATCTCGTCAGCTACCCATTCAATCCCTAGTTTCCTTAGTGTCTCTCTCTTCGGCACAGCTGTCTCTACATCGCATCCCCTCCTCTTCAGGTACTCGTCAACCATTTCCCAGTGCCTCTTTATCTCGGCTTGAATCCTTGGAGTATTGATTATTTCTGGCGGGAACGGTACTGCATAGTGTTTCTTCTTAATGCCTTGCCTAACGTTGAACGCCATTTCGATCAAGTATATCCTGTCAGCGATCTCAACTAGTTTCTCCTCGGTAAACTCATAGCCCGTCGCTGCTGTCAATAGTTTTGCAAGTCCTTTGAACAATGGGTACTTCCATACTAGTGGAATGGCTTGGGGCCATGTGTTGATTGAGCCCTTACATCTTCCTATGCTATCAGTTAGTGTACAAGCACGTTCACTAACGATTAGAGCACCTACAGGGTCTTTCCTATAGTCTGGCAGACCTCCTTCTAAGAGCTTTTTAACTAGTTCTGGATCCATGTTTATATCGTTCTCCCAGTATGCCCAACTCCTTCCACGAAGGTGGTCTGCTCCCCTCGTAGAGGTTGCATGGGCTAGTGTGAAGATTCCGTTGAGGAAGTCTACGTGATACCATCCTCTGCTTAGTCCTTTGACGTCATAACTGTACTTTAGTGCTTCAGGACCTATGATTTTTGCGAAGTTCCTGTATCCTTCTGCTAGTTTGTTTCCGAATCCTTCTCTGTATGCTATCATCTCTATGAGCTTGATCTGTGTTTCAGCATCGCCCCATCTTAGAGGTATTCCACCTGTATCAGTGTCTGTTATTATTCCTTTTTCGTAGAGGAATTTCGCCAACGCTAATGTATCACCAAGGGTGATCACATCCATTCCATACTCATCAGCCATATGCTCCATCTTCAGAACAGCTTCTGTGTCTGTGACTGCATTGTTTGCTCCAAGTGCAAATATTGATTCAAACTCACTTGCTACACCATATTCGTTCCATCTTGGTAATTTATACACGTCTTTACATGCTATGGGGCAGCTGTAACACTGTGTTCTACCAACTTCGTATTTTGCAAAATCAGGGGGTCTAATACCCTCAGGTAGATCTTCGGGACCTAGATATTTTTCATAGTATCTCCATCCAGGATACCATGCTAGGAGTCCATAGTGTGTTCCTATTACCTTGTATATCTTTTGAACAAATTCATTCTTTTTGAACCACTCTTCGTCTTCCTTAGCTAGTTTATAGAAAGTCTCGGGATCAGCTATTTCGACGCCTTTGGTTCCTCTAACAGCTATTGCCTTGAGGTTCTTAGAACCCCACACAGCACCCGTTCCACGTGCTCCGCTATGATACTTGTCGATCATTGTTGTAGCAAATCTTACTAGGTGTTCTCCAGCTGGCCCTATTCCTGCTACAGATATGTCATCACCATGAATATCTCTTAGCGTATCGACTAGTTCACCTACTTTTAATCCCCACAGATCACTTGCGTCTCTGATCTCTACTGTATCATCTTCTATCCATATGTACTTGGGCTTACTTGCCCTCCCTGTGATCACTATCTGGTCGTATCCAGCATGCTTTAGGATCGCTGAGAATTCGCCACCGGCATTACCGTCGCCGAGTATTCCTGTAAGAGGAGATAAACTGCTTATTTCAGTTCTGCTCGTCATCGACAGAACGGTGCCCGCGAGAACACCATTAGCGATGCATAACACATTATCAGGACTCAATGGATCTATTCCCGGCTTCACCATTTTGAATAATCTATACGAATTTAGACCTCTTCCACCAAGATACATTTTCGCCTCTGTCTCGCTGAGAGGCTGAACTACGACTTTTTCCCTCGACAAGTCAATATAGATTACTCTACCTCCCCACCCATACAATTAGAACACCATAACATACTGTTTGATTAAAAATATAGGCTCTCATTAAATAATAAGTATTTTCAATAATTTTATCATAGAGTGTTTACTCTTCATACAAGCAAAACATTTCTTATAATAAGAATAAAAGCTTGGAAGATAGAATATTCTAATAAACATATAGACAAAGAAAACACTCATGCGATGATGATGGAGCCACGGGACTAAAAATTATGTTCGGCTATTAATCTGAGCAAAAACTAGAAATAGGCAACAAACAATCATAAAAATAATTGTCAACAGAACCATTGCCTAGCCTGAACCAAGGCGTAGGCCTCCGAAGCCAGAGAGGCCCCGGTCCAAGTCTCGGGAGATCACCATTATAATGCCTGTATTATAGGAACCGGAGGAGCAAGATAAATACGTGAGGAAGCACAGACTAGATAGGCATACGACATCAGTTTACATGATTGCCTTAAAAGAACTTAATCTATCCTAAATTACCTTCATATAAGTTTCCGCTCCAAGCTCAAGTAAAGAGTCCTTACGAAAGCTCCTACAAACTTTTGTCCACGATAATAGAGCTAAAGTAACACTAAGCATCCCTAGCAGCTTAAGAAACTGAAAATCTTTGCTCATTAAATAGTCTATGATTAACTAAGATATTATATTGTATTCGCTCCCAAACAAATTGCAGAAGAATAGATTTATAATATATTGGTGATAAAAGCAAACTTTATGCTAAAATATTTATATATTTTAGTTACTTCTCTTACGATCAATTAATAGTTCTCCATTTATGCCGATGTTTTCCGGAGGATTCTCCTTAATAATTATTGTTATATATTTAATACCATAGATCTCTGATATGATCTTTGATATTTTCTCTACAAGCTCTCTTTTCTTATCAATACTTATTGGAGGACCCTCAACTATTATAGTAGGCATATTACCACCTATGAGAATATAGGGGTAAGAACTTTTAAAGCATTACTGATCTCTCAATTAGCTTCTCAGACACTTCTTCGTAATCATGGACCTAGAAAAATTCATAATTTTAGGTAGATAAAGTTACCATAAGGTCTAACTTGCCTGGGTAGTATAATAAGATTTTATGCATATCCATGTTCTATGCTGATATAAGTTCTTTCTTTTCCTATATTACTATTTATATTATTTATAGAGGTACTGTAATCAAGGGATCTTTAAAGTATGACTTATAACTTTGAAAGTTGGTTTATCTATCGAGAAATTAAGAATCTATAATACCTAGGAGTACGGAAAATTTATATCTTACGATATATCTAAGAATATATCATATGATATATTCCAACCAGGAGCTGAAAGAAAGTGAATGTTGGGATCAAGAGACTAATTAGACGGTATGTTGAGATGCTTATTTTAGATGAGCTAAGAAAGCATGATTTACATGGTTATGGTTTCATTGAACTAATTAAGAATAGATATGGTTTTGAACCCAGTCCTTCAATGATTTATCCTGTTTTAAAAGAGCTTATGAAAAAGGAATTTGTCGAAGCCGAGGAGAGATATTCTGATTCGAAAAGATACATTGTTTATCATATTACAGAAAAGGGATTGAAGTTTCTTAGAGAACATAGTGATTTGCTCGAAGAGGCTAAGAGGTATGAGGAAAAGGTCAAGCTTGCTATAAATATTGGGTTTTTTAGGTTATTAAGGAATTTGAGATTATTGTTCAATCACATAGATCAACTGGATAACGATAAGCTGTCCAGAGTGCAGCGGGCTATTAATAGTTTTTTAACAGAGATCGAGGATCTGGTGAGAGAAGATGCCCATGGATGAAATTGTTATTGTTGAAAATCTTGTTAAGAAGTTCAAAGATGTCACAGCTGTAGATGGTATATCATTTACTATCAAAAAAGGAGAAATATTTGCATTATTAGGCCCTAATGGTGCTGGTAAAACAACAACAATTCATATAATAGCTACGCTATTGAGACCTACTTCTGGAAGAGTGTTTGTAGGAAAGTATGATGTCACAAAGGATCCCAATAAAGTTAGAGAAAAAATTGGTATTGTATTCCAAGATCCTAGTTTGGATAACCAGTTAACAGCTTATGATAATATGTACATTCATGGCAAACTATATGGATTGAGGGGTAGAGAACTACATGAAAAGATCATGAAGTTACTTGAATTCGTTGATTTAAAAGAATATGCATATAAACAGGTTAGGTATTTTAGTGGTGGTATGAGGCGCAGATTAGAGATAGCTAGATCTCTACTTCATGAACCAGAATTGCTGATCTTAGATGAACCTACTATAGGATTAGATCCTCAATCCAGAGCTAAGATATGGGACTATATACATATGCTAAAGAAGGAGCATGATATGACAATACTCTTGACAACACATTACATGGATGAAGCCGAAGAACTCGCTAATAGAATAGCTATAATGGATCATGGGAAGATCATTGCCTTGGGAACCGTTGAGCAGTTGAAGGCTATGCTCGGTAAAGATGTTATATACCTGACTTTAGATGGAAATGCCAAAGAATTCTGTGAAAAACTAATTTTTGCAAAAGACTGCAACATTATAGGTAATAATAGGATTGAGTTACTCGTAGATAATGCGCCAAGATATTTACCTGAAATTTTTAGGATAGCACTAACGAATGGTATAGGGATTCGCGAAGTAAGTTATAGGAGACCTACGCTCAATGAAGTGTTTTTACATCTTACAGGTAGAGAATTGAGAGAGTCTTTAGAAGAAACACCATCAATTATTCAGAAATTACCACTTAGGTGGAGGAGATCTAGATGAGTAGAGATCTAGATGCTTTAATTGCCCTAATCTACAGACAGCTAAAGAGATGGGCTGTTTCAAGATCGCGAATTATATCTATTATTATACAACCACTATTATGGATAATATTCCTTGGCTTAGGGTTTGGCACGGTATTTAGTGCTCAAAATATTGAATTATCGTCCACTATTAACAACTCTACGATTACAAAATATATTGATCCATCGATCATAAGAAGTATATTATCTAAATACTTTACAGCAATCTTCGGAGGCGTAGACTATATAACTTTTCTAATAACAGGTATGGCTGCAATGACAGCATTTATTGGTAGCTTTATATCCGGTATAAGTGTTATTTGGGATAAGCAATTTGGTTTCCTTAAAGAAACCCTAGTAGCTCCTGCTAGTCGCAAAACTATTATACTTGGGAGAATAATTGGAGATTCTATTATAAACACAGTTCAGTCACTAATAATTATATTACTTGCACTACTCATAACTCATCAAATAAATCCATTGGGTATACCGATTGCACTATTATATATATTCATGATGTCTCTTGGATTCACTGGATTGGGTGTAACAATATCTCTCAAATTTAGTAGTATGGAGGGATTCCAAATGATCGTAAACCTGCTGACTATGCCATTAATGTTTATGAGCGGTGTATTCTATCCCATAAATACTATGCCTGACTGGATGAAAGTTATTGCAATTATGAATCCACTAACATACTGTGTTTATGGAACGAGATACTGGCTTGCAGGAGTAAAAGCTAGTCTTGGATTCATGAACCCGGTAACTAGCTTAATAATATTAATGTTATTCACAGCAATATTTGCAACAATAGCTATGTTTTCATTCGAGAAAACGACTATTGAAGATTAAACACATTCCTCTAATCAAAACAATTGAAATAATAATGCGATCTTAGTAGTATTAACAACATGAATACCCCATATAATTTATGACGCTGTCTTATTTTCATATCCAGCCATTATTATACTTATTAAGTTCTTTAGAAAAACTTTCTCATTTATGTCTTTAGGCCTTCTGAGTATATAACACATTAATCCTCCGAAGAATGCTCTTAGAGCAACTTTTCCCCTGACCGAAGATTCGCCAAATACTTTCTCTGCTGCTTCATCGAGTTTTTCTTCACACAAACTATTCATTTCTTTAGCTATTTCTTCATATAGTGTCTCTAAAGCCATTGTATGTAAAAGAAGACTCCGTTGAACTGGATCCCTGTATTTTTCCATGTAGCCTTTCCCAATACACTCAAGTATTTTTTCTCCGCTTAAACCCGATTCTAGGCATGAATCAATAATTTCTAGTGGAAGACTCCGTTTAGCAACCTCTATAATTAGTTCCCGTTTGCTCCTAAAATACCAGAACACTAATCCCTTAGAAACACTGGCTTCCTCGGCTATAAGATGAACTGGTGCCTTGAAAAAACCATATTTTGAGAAAACCCTCATTGCAGCTAATATGATTCTTTCCCTCATAAACTCCTTATCTTTAATCATTATACACTACCTTTCTCTCCAAGTATTCTTTTTATAATATGTCCTATTGAAATATATAGCGTCGCCACTAAGGGTTGTATGGCTGGAATTAATGCTGCTGGAAGAGCGGCAGTCGGGCCTATAGCTAGAACAGCCATAGTTGCTGCAACGCTTTCATTCTTAGTTAAGGAGATAAACGCCATCGCTATATGATCTCTATACCCTATATTCAATACCTTACTGGCAGTTATGATTGATAATATAACAATAGCGTAGATTACTAATTGTGCTGAGATAATGTATAGGGCTATACTTGGATTCTTTATAAGTAACCCGGCTTTATTGGCTATTAGAACACCTATGAGTGCCAACATGAATGTAGCGGTCCATATGGATAAATACGGTTTTATTTTCTTCATTATTTTGTTTTCTATGCATTCCTTAACTACTTTATCATCTACATTTGACGTGTTTTTCCCTGCACATTCGAGTCTTCCTTTATAGGTTTGTGCTAGTTTCTTAGCCTTTCTCGTTAAAAAGCAATATCTTATTATTTGTCCGAGAATTAATGGGAGTAGCAGAGCTATTGCAACTGATTCTGCTAAAACAGTTATTGGCAGACTTATGTGAACTGTTTGTGCATATAGAGCTACATAGGTTGGAGCGGCAAATAACGCTATGAGTATACTTAGAATGACTAGAACTGTTGCAAGCTCTATGTTACCGCCAGCCAGCATGACATAAGCTACTGAAGCACTTGATGCAGGAACTGAGTTAGCAGCAATATATCCAACACCAATAATATTATTACCTAAGTGGCTTGCAAACAGCATTGCAACTAGTGGCGTGATAATGAATATTATGATCATCGCTACTATTATCTCTTTTAACTTAAAACGTAGCTCTCCACCCATTTTTTCAGAACGCAATTGTATCATCGATGGAAGAAGCGTACCTATAGCAAGACATAGAATTATATTCTTGATCATTTCTTTATGGGCCTTGAAATAACCTGCATTATAATAACCAATGGGGAGAGCAATTAAAATTACTAGTATCACATAGACTATTAGATATTTCTTTATATGAGCAGCTATTCTTGCCGCATTCACCGTGTTTGACCACCGAGTCAATAATAATCAATAATACCTTATAAACTTACCGGTCAGTCAATCCGATAAGTCAATCATGATTTACAGGAAAATACCAAAATAATTATATTGACATTAACTAAGTAAAATCACACAAAATTATATCAATTGATCAATCGTTTATTTAAACAAACGTTTTAAAAGTAGAAAAGCATAGCGAAAAGCGTAAAATGTAACATAACTATAAGTATAATCTCAGGACTTGTTTCTTGGTGACAAGTACATTGCGTGTCTTGCTTACCCTTCCTCCCGGGATCCATAAACTAGAAATCTACAAGGTTGCAGGCATTAAGGCTCCTCCCCTGGGTCTTGCCTGGATCGCCGCTATTCTTGAGAGAAAAGGACATAAGGTAAAGATTATTGATACTCCCACTCTTGAGATGGAGACAAAGGACTGGTTAATAGAGGTTAAGAGCTGGCATCCAGACATCGTTGGGTTTTCGATGTTAACACCAGCTGCTCCAAAGGGATATCAAGCAGCCAAAATTCTTAAAGAGGAGCTGGGAGACGATTTTCCAATATTTGCTGGTGGTGTCCATGTTACTCCAATGTACAAGGAAGCTTTGAATAATAATATAGACGTAGTCGTTTTAGGTGAGGGAGAATTAACAACTGCTGAATTCATAAATGTGGTAGAAAAACATGGATTAAATAAAGAGAAGCTGAGAAATGTTAAAGGTTTAGCCTTCAAAGACGACTCAAAAATAATCACCACAGGACCGAGACCATTAATTCAGAATCTAGACTCCTTGCCCTGGCCTGCTAGACACCTATTACCCATGGATAAATATACGTTGCTCGGTAAATCCATAAGAGTAGCCCATGTTATGGCGAGTAGAGGCTGTCCCTATGGATGCATATATTGTATAACTAGTTATTTCTGGGGTAGAAGAATTAGATTTAGAAGCGCAAAATCAGTTGCTGATGAGATAGAGTATCTAGTCGATAAATATAAGGTTGAACACATAGCTTTCTCAGACGATGAATTAACCATTAATAGAAGATTTGTCTATGACCTAATAAGGGAACTTAAAGAGAGAGGCTTAGATATTCGTTTCTCATGTGGTTCAAGAGTAGATCACGTCAATAAGGAATTCTTGAAGTTCCTTTATGATAACGGGTGTGAAGCACTATATTTTGGCGTTGAATCAGCTAGTCAAGAAACAATTAACAAGATTGGAAAGAGGATAAGACTTGAACAAGCAGTTAAAGTATTTAAATGGGTCAGAGAGATCGGGGGATTCGCAATGGGATCATTTATACTGGGATTCCCATGGGAAACCATAGATGATATGAAGAAGACCGTTGATTTCGCTATAAAGCTAAAACCGAATTATGCACAATTCACAGTATTAACACCTTATCCCGGAACACCCCTATTCAACTACGCAGTAGAACACAACCTTATAGAGGATCGGAATTGGGAACACTATACAACAATAAGACCAATAATGAGAGGATTTCACTTCACAAGAAAACAGTTAGGTAAAATGCTGAGATACGCATATAGGAAGTTTTACATTAGATGGGAATTTATAAAAGATGAAATAAAAGCTGGAAGATTTAAAGATATATCCACAATTATTCTAAAAGAGATTTTCAACTGGATTAAAGAAAAAATTTTCAGGTGAAATAGAACGACTCAAAACATTCCAAATAATACGGAAAAAGTAGAAAGTAGAAGCGGAATAGGTGCATTCCTTGCAAGTATAAGAATATTGTTCAATAATCCTATCTCTAGGTTGATCCTAAGATCCGCTACAACTAACATAAAATGTACCATGAATAATAAGATCGTTGAGAAATCAATAGTATATTATGCATTATCCGAGCTTGCAGGCGAACAAGTTATCTGTCCTATTACTGCAAGATTTAGTAGCTGGCTCGTGAGCTCTATTATTAGAATCGGGGTCAAAATGCTTGGTGGAAAAGAAGATGATGTTGCCGAAGCCCTCAGAGATCCTGCTCTGAGAAGAGGTATTGAACTTGTAATGAAGGGACTCGGTCTTTATGGAGTTACTGTTCCACAAAAAATGCCAGCACCATTTCTTATAGTATGGAACTTTACTAATATGTGTAATCTTAGATGTAAGCATTGCTACCAGAGAGCTGATAAGCCTTTACCTGATGAATTGTCTCTTAAAGAGAAGCTTATGCTTGTAGATCAATTGGATAAAGCAGGTGTTGCAGCAATAGCTTTAAGCGGTGGAGAACCTACTATTCATCCTGATTTCTACAGAATAATATCAGAGATCTCTTCGAGAGGAATGTATGCGGCTGTAGCGACTAATGGCTGGGTTTTCGCCGATATCAGGAACTTAGTTAAGGCTAAAAAAGCTGGTTTGAGATATGTTGAGGTATCAATTGATAGTGCTGATCCGAAGAAGCATGATTGGTTTAGAGGAGTCCCTGGTTCGTGGGAAAGAGCTGTAAGGGCCTTGAAAAACGCTGTGAAGCTAGGCATTAGTAATGCATTAGCCGTGACACTAACCAAGGTTAATGTTGATGAAGTAGACGATATCATAGATCTTGCAGAAGAGATCGGTGTTCAAAGAGTCGTATTCTTCAACTTCGTTCCAGTAGGTAGAGGTAAAGATAACATGTGGCTCGATCTGGATCCTATTGAAAGAGAAGAAGTATTAAGGAAGTTATTTAAAGAGATGAAACATAGGAAAGGCTTGCAGATCATTAGTACTGCTCCACAATATGGTAGAGTCTCTATGCAAATGAGCGGTGGTAAAGAAGTTGCTCCAACACATTTCTATGTTGGCGACGATCCTATAGTTAAAGCAGTAGCAGAATTTGTAGGTGGCTGTGGAGCTGGAAGAATATATGCAGCTATTCAACCAAACGGAGATGTTACACCATGTGTTTTCATGCCCATAACTGTAGGAAACATTAGAGGGAAGCCCTTCTGGGACATCTGGACAAATACACCGCTCTTTAATCTTCTTCGAGACCGCGACAAATTGAAAGGATTCTGCAAAAAATGCCCATATAGAAACGTATGTGGTGGATGCAGAGCAAGAGCCTACGGATACTATAACGATCCCATGGCACCCGATCCAGGATGCATGTATAATCTCAAGTACTGGAACAAGCTATTACAACAAAAACCAAAAATAACCATCATCAAAAAACACTAATCACTTTCTCAAAAATACTCCGAAGATCTGTATTCATAATACAAAAAACTAGCTATGTAAGCACCTATATATACAATATCGTATCGTGTAAATGAATTCATATTAAACCATAGAGCTCATTATCTTTTCTCTATTCTATACTTTTCTACAATATCGGTATTTTATAACTAATAATTTATTAATTCTAATACAATCCATGTAGCGCACCAGCCTTCGGAGCCAGAGGTCCCGGGTTCAAATCCCGACGGGCCCGCCACATACTTTAAGATAAAAATCCTGACTTAACCCTGTCGTTTAATAAAATAATTTAGGTTTTTATAAGGTAAAGATGTATGGATTAATAGTTGGGGATTAGGGTGGTTAATGACTTTCATCTATATATTCCTGTGGAATAGGTTAGAAGAGGTATTTCTCCTAAAGCTACTGCGGAGAGACATATCTCGTTCATGGATGATTCGGGTATAGATGTTGGAGTTCTTCTTCCCATCGCACCATACGTTCCTAACGAATATGTCTATAGAGTTGTGGCTTATGAGCCTAAGAGACTAATAGGGTTTGCTTCAGTTGGCCCTAATCTAGCAGATGTTGCCATAAAGGAGCTGAAAAGAGCTAATGAAAACCTAGAATTAAGGGGGTTAAAGCTTCATCCAGAGATGCAGGGTTTCTATATTCTCCACCCACATGTCATTAAGGTGATTAACGTTGCTGGCGAGCTAGGTATTCCAGTAGTTATTCACGCAACGAAAGGTGGTTTATCAACATTATACTTCAAGGCATCTAAGGAACATGTTCTACCTGCACCTGATAAGACCAAAGACTATGTCTTATTACCAGTATTAGTACCTAAGACCACGATTATTTATGTACATATGGGTAGTCTCTTTGGATTCCGGGAATTCATGGCTATGGCGACGGGTCACCCTAATGTCTTCCTTGATATATCTTACAGTCTAGTCACGGTAGCCGAGGAGATAGGAGCTCAGAGGCTATCGATTTATATCAAGCATCTTGGAGCAGATAAATTCGTATTCGGCAGCGACCACATTATAGGATTGACTCCAGACAGTCTATCGGCGAAGAGGCAGATAGAGATAATTAGAGGCTTACCAGGGCTGAGTAGCAAGGGAAAGAAGTTAATATTATCGGAGAATGCCAAGAAGACACTGAAGTTGTAACCCGTTTCCCCTATGCTTCTAGATTCTATCTAGTATTCATGAAATACACGCACTTATTCCCCAGGCTTCTGCTTCTTAGATTGAATATCTTAAGTGTTGTAACTGTTTAAGTTACTTGAAGGGTAGAATTAGACGTAATCTTTATGGTGTTATTGGTCGTTTCCTTATCCGTGTCTCAGTTACTACTGTTATATAACCATACAGTTGCTCTCCGAGACTTAATGCTCTTAGTATAGCTTTAATCCTATTAGGTATTCGTGGGTCCCTCAACCTTAGGATAATTATTCCAGGCGGATTATATGCTTGAGCTAGGTATCCAAAATCTTTATCCATAGTTACTATCAGCTTACCGCGTCTAATAGCGGTTTCAACAACTTCTTCGTCAGAAGCTCCTCTACGTTCCACTAGTATGGATTGTACGTGATACCCTTGTTTCCTTAGTTCGTGATATACTTTTAATCCGATGTTCTCGTCAAGGAGGAGCTTAAGCTTTTGCCTCAACTATTACCTCCTCTCTTCCGAGAACCTTGGCTGCATAGAGTAGTGCTGCCCTAATATCTTCGAGGCTTATATTGTAGTCCTCTGCTATCTCTTCGGGCTTTGCACCAGCGGCTAGAAGCTCCAATATCATGTCAACAGTAATTCTAGTGCCCTTAATCACAGGCTTCCCAGCCATAACTTTAGGGTCAATCACTATTCTCTCAAGCAGTTCACTCATTACAAATACCCTATATACTATTTATCATAGCTACTCTAATAATCATTATTACCATTTAATCTGGACAAAACTTTCTAGCAACCACATGACCTTAAGACCTTCTTTAAGCTCTTCTTTACTATAATGTAGTAATGCCTCTTTCCCCAGTAAGAAGATCTAAGAAGTCTGATTTGAACAAATCTATCCTTAATCCCTTCCAAATTCATCTAAACAACCTAAGGCTGTCATGAACCCCTATGATAATATGTCCGACACGAGCCCTAGCTTATACCTCATCCTCTACAAGACATTATGCTCGAACGAAGTCATTAACCCCAACTACTCCATTACTCAAGTTGAGAGATTTCATTATAGCTATAAAACCAATTGTCCCGTATAATTAGAAAATAGGTATGAATTCCTATCGGAACCGTCCCAGATTCTCATCAGCAAACGGGACAGAAGTATTTAAAGGCCAGCCTTCGGAGCCAGAGGTCCCGGGTTCAAATTCAAGCAAGCCCGCCACAACTCTACAATCTTCTCTATAGATCCGATATACTCATTCTCATAGTAGAGATAGTGGTATCCCTTAATCCTCCTAATCCTCCAAATACTGGGCATGTTATCCCCTCAAGTCACCTCCTCTATTAGAACAATGAGAGTTTAAACAAGGGGTGACGCAGGGGGCAGAAACGTTGGATTGTGGCTTTCTGTATTGTGGTGTGTTTTTTCTATGTTTTTTACAAGGCTTATGAATCTTCACTACTATATGTAGTATTGGTTGGCTCTGATTCCCGAAACCCGTAGCCCCGGAAAGAGGCTGCGATAAAGAAGTCAAAGCACCGCCGCGATAAACCCATCCACAGCAGCAGATATAATACGATACAATTCACTACATGAAGCTACGGATGAGGCGAACGCTTCCCCAAACCATATCATTGTGTTACTTGATCTTCTACTGTGGGAGGGTTATGGTGCGGTTCGGAGCCCAACTATATCATTATATAATACCTGCTTCGCTAAAGCAGCTCGGAGTATTTCCGCATTGGCGGTTACCGCATACAAATTTTGCGGTGAAGTGTGTAGGCTGCATTAGAACTGTTTCACATTTACTCGCGCTGTTGTTAATAGTATGTGTGATTATTGGAGTGGCTATAGCGGCTTTAAGGATCGTATCGTGACTCTTTATGGAGCAGAAGCTTGAGGGGAATGACTTGGTATTATGTGACACTACATGGCTTCACTAGGGATAAAGCTAAGGATATTAGATTGAAGAAGCTGAGAGAGTTACTAGCCTTTGCTAGGAGGATTGGTATAGATTACGTGGTTTTCGAGAATTTCTGTAGTGAGGAAGCGTGCAAGGTAAGGTCTCAGAGCAGTAATAGAAGGATAACGAGATTCGCAATGAAACAGCTCCTACAACATGGGTTGCTAATAGCGCTGAAAACTAGGATTAACACCAATACTAATAGACCCGAAGAGGACAACACATAGCCGTGAACACGAAAAAGTAATGAAAAAGAAAGAATTGGACAAACACGCAGCAAGTGCATACATAATAGCCTCAAGGGATTAAAAGTAATCAAAAGTAATTAGATGTATTCAGAAACTTGTAGAGACACCATCAATTCTCGACAGAGAAGTTACTAGTGGTAAAAACAACATACCGAGCAAGCAGTGGGGGTAGGTGTTAATACTGTTGTGCCGGAGTTATTCACTAGAGCTACGATCATTAGGTATGTCTCATGGACTGCATAAGCTGTTATTAAGCAACAATATTTTAAGTACAGAGCTATTGTATTCTACTAATGGGTATGACAAAATGAGGCCGAAAATAGTTAGGCTTTTTGACTATTATGTGTGGTTTAAGAAGAACTGGGCGAAGATAGGATTTATCCTTGCAATTTATCTATTTGCATTATTGATATTTATCGCGAGGCAGTACAATTTCGTATTGTTTATTCTTCTACTTCATACCCCAGTATATATGTTGCATCAAACTGAGGAATACGTTTTCCCCGGTGGATTTAGAGAGTTTTTTATAACAAAAATATATGGTTTAAGTAAAAATGCTAGAGTGTTAAGTGATGATTTCATCTTTTATCTTAATGTAATCCTGATATGGATTGTCTTGCCAACTTTTGCGATATTATCAACTATAGATTACGGCTATGCATTATGGATACCATACTTCTCATTATTTGCCGGAGTCGCACACGTAGCTTTATCGATTAAAGCTAGAACAATATATAATCCTGGACTAGTGGTGAGTTTACTTCTCAATATTCCCATAGGATTATGGTCAATTATTTATTTGAAGAATATAGGTTTACTTAATGATCCACTTCTAAATCCTTACATGGCGATAGGGTTAGCTATTAACATGTCTCTTCCCGTAGTTGGAATAGTGATGTATAGAAGATATATAAAGAGAACATGATGACGAACATATTATATCGCGTATTTTCCCTACCATAGTGTAATTTTGGAAATAGCGCCACGATTATTTAAACCGGGGATCTTCGGCTTGGTCGTATGCATAGGGTCTAGAGCTAATATCGTCTAATAGAGAGAATCAATTACTGTTGCTATCTATTATTACAGAAGTTTCGGAAGTAGCATTCTCCACCTACCCCTACATGATCCTTCAGGGGATGATTGGGCGGGTGAACTTACTGATCATTTATGCCCGATTATAAGAAGAACTCATTATGATAAGGTTGCCTATTCGTGAATATAGCTCATTCAACGAATCCTCTAGGTTCTTGAATACTTCTTGGCATGTCTTGAAATTTCCTAGTTCACTACAAATGTGGTTGATCCTTAATTTGAATAAATTAATTCTATCGACAAGCTCCATGACATAGTCTAAGTCTTTATCTATTCTTATGAGTGACTGTTCAACAACATCTTTCAACAACTTGTTGATCAGCTTTATTAATTGTGGGTATTCTTCATAATATTTAGGCGGGTAAATTTCGGGCAATGCCATTAGTAAGTCTGCTTTAAACAATATTATTTCCCCTCTATTACCGAGTTTATTAAGACCATTAATGAGATCATTGAGTTCTGTTGGTGTGAGCATACCTATAGGACCATAAATAATAGCTCTTAGTAATTCTATAAGCTTCGAACGTTTTCCAATGCCTTCTATCGCCAACGCTATTATTTCGAAAATTCTAGAGGATAGATATTTCTTCAGTCCAAGCAAGGGATATGTTTCTAGTAGAGTTATTAATCCCATTGCTTCATTATAGTTATTGTTCATTGCTGCAACTATTCTATCAGCTTTCGTATCTTCCAGAATTTTTACTGGATCCAAATTCTTGTTCATAGTCTTTATTATTCGTATCTGTTTATCTACTTGTAGCTGGCTTTTCACGGCCTTGAGTATTTCTAAACCAGTTTCATACATATTCTTGTCATTACTCATAAGAAGCTTAGCAATTGTTTTACCAATGACTTCAAGGTCACAGTTGTTACGTGAGCACCAATATATTGCTCCCCATGGGTCATTAATTAGGTTTTCTTCTAGGTTCATTTTCTACACCTGTTAGGGTAGCTGAACAACTTCTAGTTCCAACTATATACAATACTCCCTAATATACATGAACTTAATTAATACACAACTATGTCTAAGTCAAGGATTTTATTGAGACCATTAACTATCTCTTTTACTTCCTCAAACTTATATGTATGTGGATAACCTTCCTTATCAATTATGATGAATAAGTCCTTACAGAGCTTCTGTCCACATATAGCGTCTCTGCACCTGAAATGTATCATTTTATATAATAATGTGAAATCAGATCTAAGCTTAATGCTTCTCTTATCACATTCCTCAATAATGATTTTGGGAAGTTCGGCCAAGTGTTTATCTTTTCTTATCATTATATTGGCTCTAGAAGAAACAATTCTATATATGAGGATTGTTTTTTCTGCCTTCTCAATATTCCTTATTGCTCTCCTATATGCTATTGCGATATTTTGATGACTTGTACCTATTTTCGTAGATATTTCTCTGAAACTTTTTCCTCTCTCTTTATAATAAAGCACTTTTACTTGTAGTTCAGATAATAATCCATATTTTTCAATCATTTAATCACTCTCCTTTAATTTATTATTCCTTAACGCGGTGGACATTTATAACTGGGGCATTAGAGCCTTTCAAGTTCTTAATTATTAATCTGACTTCTCCACACGAGCCCTTGATCGTTACTGGGAGGAATAAGCTTGAAATATATGCTAGTAGGCTCGAAGCGATGCTTACATAGAACTTTCCATAAATAGTATCCGTATCCAGTGGTTTATCGCTATGACCTATATATGCACATGCAACCTTTCCCCTACAGACATTCAGAGTTTGCCAGGCAGCATATGCTTTATGATCTGCTGTTATGAGTATTATTCTGTTCTCGGACAAGTTAGGAGCTTCAACTGCCATCGATGCTTCACATGGCTGTGCAGTAGCATTAAGTGTTTTTGCATCATAATAGTATTTTGTTTCTAGCAAGGCTCTATTAGCTAGTAATGCCATTATGTATGATATCCTTTGCAATCCACCAGCGTCGGGATTTGTTTCTGCGACTTTACCATTGATTTCTGCTTCTGCACATCTAGGAACATATATTGAGACATTCCTTAAGGGGCTCCATGGAAGCCCTTGTCTTATACTTGCTTTTAGTAGAGCCATGTGTATGCCTTGATAGAACAAATTAGTGTCTGGGACAATGGCTAATCTCGTTTTCTCATTAGCAAATTTATTAATAACTCGATGGAGTTTCTCGCCTTCTTCATCAAACCATTGCTGTGAAGATGCTTCTTTGATAATAAGGTCAGCTGCTCCAACATATCTCTGTACCTGCATAACTAGTCTATCAATTACTTGTCTGTCTACGTCTCCTAGAGTCATTTCTAGGAGTTCGGCAATATTCTTCCAGGCATGATAGATCATGTTGCTAGTGTTTCTGTCAGGTCCGCTTAATTCATTGATTATGAACAATCTCCTCTTCTCTCTCATAGCACCTATAGTGTGTATCCAAGCTTCCAGTTTTCCACCAGTTTCTGGTAAATTCCTTCTATCATCATAATATGTTTCTATACATCCGCATTGTGTGAGAGCATTGAATACTTTTGATAATGCTATAAAAACTCCTCTACTGCCCCGCCACTCTATGATCCTCGGATAATCATTGACTATACTAGTCTTTAATGGGGTGAATTCCTGCTTCGAACCATACATATATACCTTATGTAACCATCTTGGACTACCAGGATAAGCTGGTATACCATATAATGGGATAGTCTTTACGATTGTAAAGAACGCTTTTTCGCCCAAAATATTTCTGATTGAATACATGGCTGTGACCGCGACTGAACCATCAGAACCAGTTAGATCAACTATGATCTTCTTACTGTTATTAATGCTACTTATTTCTTTGGCTAATCTATTGAGAGATAATACAGTGTCAAATAAATCGTCTTTAATGATGGAAACACCATGGTTGAGATCAGATATTATTTCTACTTCATCGCTCCTAATATGTTGTAAGCTTTCTGCTACTTGACCAGCGACGTGATCACTTGTTAAAACAATGAATAATTCTATTCCAAGCTCTTCTCGTAAACGACCAATAATCGTTGGGAGAATCCATGGATATTTATTAACGATCACTAAAGAAGAAAAACTATGTTCAACTATTTTCTCTTTGACAACATTAATAAAATCATGCATATCCAAAACAAACCCCTCAAATTAACTAGGTTTAAATATATTCAATCATTCCTATAATAAATTAAGACCTTCAATTAAAAACTGTGCCTCTATTTTATTAACTATTCCTAATATTTAGAAGTATTACCCAGTTAACACTAGTATCTCTTCTTAAAAACATGTTCTAAGAACAATAATGTTTACGAGGTGTATGTATTTATGGAGACGAAGAAATCCCAGATATACAGTAGAGCCGTAGAACTAACCGAATTTATAGAGTTCAAGTATTTGTCAATACTCGAAGACATACTTGTAGAGGAAGCACAAATCAGTTCCAAACCAGTAAAAACAACAGAAGACCTATTGAGATTAGTAGGTCTTAAAGCTATGAAAAAACACATCTTAGAAGAACTAGGCGTTCCATACAAGGAATACGAAGACGAATTACTAGAAGAACTCCTTGACGAAATAAGTATTACTGTTGATAAGTCAGAGTATGCCGAAATGGAGACCTAACCAACTAATACTAATGTCGAATAACTTAATAGATCACCTCTCTGAGGAAATTGTAAGGAGTGATAGGTATGCCTATGAACAGAAAAACAGTTACTATAACCGTTACTTATGGTCATCCAAATCAGGCAATCATACTTAATGCCGTTATGGTAGCTGTATCGAAGCTCTCGAAAAAAGGTATAGATGCAAGAATACTACAAGTATATATGCCTGGAACAAAACCATCGATATCAGTTAATGGAAAATATATCGTAATTGATGAATTACTTCATAAAAGAATAGAAGAAGAAGTATATGAATCACTCTCAGATGAAATGGC
>JAGGVR010000110.1 GCA_021157925.1 Staphylothermus sp.
CATGGATAACAATAGATTCCCTATTAAGTGGCCCACGATAATAGCAATCAATGCAAGTTTCAAATTCAATGATAACGGACTAGCAACAAGTATGGCGCCAGCCCAGAACTCCGCAATACTGATCCCAGCACCAAACCATATAGCAAAATTATCCAGAAGACCATATTTCCTCATATGTAACGGTACAGGTTTAATATCGTAACCATATTCCTTATCTCCCATGTCTTCACACCGTAAGGAAGACCTCATTACTAAATAACCAAGTTATCGAGTTATTAATAATTCAGTTATCAATACAGGAATAATGCTGTATTACAAGTTAATTCATGAACTTTAAGGAACTGTGTTAGATAATAACGATAGATAATGACTTAAGAGTCTGAATATTTTATGGGACTTCTGATACTAGCCATAATATTATTTCTATAGGTAGTCTCAGTGCTATGTATATTCCTGGTAGAACTGCGTATAGGTAAAGGGCTTTTCCCATTTTATGCTTAGAAGTAATATAGCGATTATAGAAGCTGTTGTTACATAGTCCAAGTAGTATATTACGAAATAGATTGGTACTAATCCAAGAATTAAAAGTATAAACCCTATATAAGGCGCAGAAACTATTGAGATAACCAACAATAATAGGAATTTCCAAATCTCATAACTCAACACTAATATAATGTATCTGTAGAAAACAAATTAATTTTTCATGACTATCATACAGCCATCTCTAGGAACAATACTATATTAGGAACTATACCATCTAGAAGTTTTACTTCTGGCTAGAACGTTTATTTGTAACTGTAATTTTATACGGTCACGTATGTGAATCTATATATTTTCTCTATGCCCCCGTCTTTGTATGGTCTTATGTAGTTTTAGTTTCTTTTGAATACTAAGTTCTTATCTATTTGTTTCAGCACGTATTTACAGACGGTCTCGGATACTAGTTTGCAAGTGTATCTTGTATCCATTCTGAGTGCTTGTGATAGTTTGAGTATTGGGCATGGGTTCTGTGATAATGTGATAAGTTCATTGTTAGTTATCTTTAGTATCTTTACGTGTTCTAATTTTATTCTGAGGAAATCTATGTAGAATAACTGGTAGAGTTCCTTCATTGAATGGATGCTTCGTTTCTTTATTAGCCAATTTCTGGTATATAAATAGAAGATGAACAAGACTAGAAATGAAAGATGTGCTTTATTATCCATATATATTTCTTCAGTGAACGCTTAGAGAATGTAAAGGTAAGTCACTAAAATATATACTTGATTTTCTAGATGTGTTTTGAATAAATTGTTTTCTTATAATGATTTTGTTTTATGATGGAGGGATAAGAGTAAAAAATAGAGTAAAATTGAGAATGGCTAGAGAGATTATCCGAATAGCATTAGGTTCCATGGTAGGATTAGTGCTGTTAGTATTACGTAGTTAAAGATTCCGAATATTACTCCGAGTTTCCAGAAGTCTGAGCTTGGTATGTATCCTGATCCATAGAATATTGGTGCTGGGCCTGTTGCGTATGGGCTTATTACTCCGAAGAGTCCTACGGCGTGTCCGAGTATTAGTGTTGCTGCTTTTGCTGGTAGTCCGGGTACTGCTAATGCCATTGATAGAAATGCTGTATATAGTGCTGTTACGTGCGCTGTCATGCTAGCGAATCCGTAGTGTAGCCAGTAGAAGAGAGTGGCAAGTATTATCATAGCTGTTATAGCGGGTAATCCGCCAACAACGCCTCCAATGCTATTGACCATCCAGTCAATAAGCCCTACTTTGGTTAGTCCTCCAGCAAGTGTTACAAGTGTACCGAACCATATGAGGACATTCCATCCTCCTTTGTTTAATAAAACGTCATCCCAATCGAGTATCTTGAATATAAGCATTAAAGCTAGTACTAGCAGAGCTACTGTAGCACTATGTAAATATTGTCCTCCAGCAACCCACATTGCTAAAGCAAATGCCATTAATGCTGCTAGGATTATTTCTTTATTTGATGGTTTACCCATTTTAACTAGCTCGTTCTTAGCGAACTCAACTGCTTCTGGTGACTCCTTGATTTCCGGCGGATAGATCTTATATGCTAGGAGAGGTATCAATACAAGAGCCAATAATACTGGTATACCCGAGACAAACCATTCTGTCCAAGTAATATTGATATTTGCCACTTCAGCTGCTAAAGCGATAACAAGTAGGTTCGGTGCTAGACCTGTGAGGAATAGACTACTCACTGCACTATCGGATGCAAATGTTGTCCACATAAGGTAGGAACCTATCTTTTTGGCAGTAGGTGAGTTGGGTTCAGAGCCATAGAGGGGCGGGATATTCGAAATAATGGGATATATAACGCCACCACATCGAGCGGTATTAGAGGGTATAAACGGTCCGAGAACGGCATCGATCAATGCTCCTGCATATCCTAATCCAAGTGATTTCTTACCAACAGCCCGGATCAAGTAGAGTGCGATCCTTTTACCCAATCCTGTTTTTCTAAATGCTGTAGCGAACATATAGCCTGCGAATATAAGCCATATCACTGAGTTGGAAAAGCCGGATAGTGCCCATTTTATAGAGCCTTTAGGTGTAGGATCCACTAGACCGAAGACAGCGGCCACTACAATGCCTATAAAACCAATGGCTGCAGATGGCAGGGGCTCTGTTATTAAGCCGACAATAACGGCAACGAATAAGGCAAGATAGGCCCATGCATTAAACGGTAGATCAGCTGGTTTAGGGATCATTAATACAATCAAGCCCGCTATTATGGGAATTAATACTCTAAGAAGTCTATTCGACTTCGGTTCTCCGGAACTACCCATACATATACACCATAATCGAACAATCTACGGATCTAGTAGCTAATAATATATTATGAGGCCAAAATAAAAAATTTTACAATAAACTATATAATAGCGGATTAAGTGGTCGGAGCAATATATGATTACTATTTCATTAATTCCGAAATCTTTTTCTGTATATCTCTGTATCTCTCGCTGTACATGTTAGCACCAGTTGTATCTATAGTGACTATTAATGGACCAAAGTTTTCGACTTCAAGAACCCACATAGCTTCTGGAACACCAAGCTCTAACCAATGCACCCCGGCAACTCTCTTTACACACTTTGCCCCAAGAGCACCACAACCTCCTGGGAAAATCGTTACAATACACTTGTATTTTGCACAAGCCTCTGCTGTACGTTCCTTCATAAAGCCTTTACCTGCAATAAGCTTAACACCTGTCTTAGCGATGAAATCAGCTTCATAGGACTCCATTCTAGTACTTGTTGTTGGACCTATAGACACTATTTTCCATTCATTATTGATCTTCTTAACAGCGGGTCCAGCATGGAATATTGCAAGCCCCCTCAAATCTATGGGAAGATTCATACCCTCTACGACTACTCTCTTATGTACAGAGTCTCTAGCTGTCACTATAGTACCAGTTAAGTAGACCACATCACCTACTCTGATAGGCTCTAAGTCCTCGTCACGAATAGGAGTCCTTAAATAATATGTTCGAGACATCGAGGTCACCTCCTATGGAGCGGAAGCTCATAAGATAAATCAGGATGTATTACTATGCGTCCACGTCTATTTGCCCAACAACCAATTGATACAGCACCAAACAATGTAGCAGGGTGTCTATGTGCATATTCTATAAATACGTCGAGAACTGTTATCTTGCCACCAAGTCCCTGGGCACCAATACCTAGGTTATTGAGCTCATTTTTTAGTTCTTCCTCAAGCTGCGCTACATCTGGGTCTAAGTTGCGCTCACCAATTTTTCTGAGCAAAGCCTTCTTCGACAACAATGCTGCGATCTCTAGTGTACCAGCAATACCTATGCCAATCATTAGCGGGGGACAAGCATTCATACCCCAATTAGCAACAGTTTCTATGACGAGGTTCTTAATAGCTTTGAACCCTAATCCTGGCAAGAAACTACGGGCAGATGCTGGGAAACTACTACCACCACCAGCTATGTAGATATAGATATCTAAATCCGCGCTGCCAGGCACGAGCTCAACGTGTACAAATGGTATTCGTGAACCAGTGTTATCACCAGTGTTGATGTTTTTGAATGGATGGACAGCATTAGGTCTTAGTGGTACCTTATGCGTGGCTTCACGTACAGCTTCCACTAATGTGTCTTCGATATAGTCGAGGAATGGGCTCTTAGTACCAGCTTTTACAAAGAACTCGATCAAGCCCGTATCTTGACATAATGGTATGCGTTCGGCTCTAGCTACTTCGAGGTTTTTGAAATAAGCTTCATACACGCTCTTTATGAATGGAGCTTTCTCAGCTTCATAAGCATGTTTGAGAGCCTCAATAACATCAAGGGGTAGCTCTGTCACTGAAACTCTTATAAAATCAATGAGAATACCTTTGAGTTTTTCATGAATAGGCATGGAATTCACCCAATCAATAATTCACATCCTTGATCAAGCCCTTCTCTCTTAAAATCTTCACAATTTTTTTGGGTCTCTCAATTAATTCCCTGACCTCTGCTTCTAGTTCATTTCTTGAAAGTTTTCTCCTTGCTAGACCTAGTTCCATGGCTTTTTCAGCTACAGCCATGGCCTCTCTAACATATACCTCTGTCTCGTCCATCGATGGCATGATCCGTTCCTCATGAAGGCCAGTCTCTTCAACATATTTCGCAATAGCTATTGCAGCTGCATAAAACATCTCATCAGCCATTTTCTTAGCTCTTACAGTTAAGACACCACGAAATACACC
>JAGGVR010000016.1 GCA_021157925.1 Staphylothermus sp.
ATAATTCGTCAATTTCAAACAATCTCACAACTTGCTCTCCAAGCTCAGACACCTATACTATTACTTCGCAAAAGACTATTGGTTTTATTGGAAGTTACAAAGAGCTTCCACCTGATTGGGGAGCTGTCGTCATAAAGATTCTAGGAAATAAAACTATTACTGCAAAGCCAGGAGAGGTAATTAAAGTACAGATAGGGTTAACCTATATAGCGGGTAATAAGGCCCCACACAAGGCTGTCATTATCTTAAACTCAAGGGCTGCTGGTTTGAGTTTTATATATATACCGGGAAAATATGTTGATTTTGAAAAACTATACACTTCTAGAAAAGCCATATTATTTTACTCAAAAACAACTGACTTGGTTAAGATGAGTAATAAAACGGCCAAGGAGGCAATATTTAGTAATAAGCCGCTCTTATTCCATTATGGGAAAATACCTGTAGTAGTAATAAAGAACAATAAGATAGAATTAATTGCATTAAGAAGCAATGATCTCGTATGGTATAATGAGTCGAGGGTAATACTCCGCGCTAATCAATCAAGGATCATAACTATGTATATATGGATACCTGATTTCATAAAGCCAGGATTCGTATTTAATAAAGCCAATACTATTGGAACGCTTGGCATAGACACTGAAACCCCTAAAGTTAGTATATGGCCTGATGGGTTCAGGGAAGTAATTATTGTAGGGAAATAATATTGTCCTTGGATCATGGACTGGTTACACGTCTTAAAGCAAGACCTCTACAAGATTAAAACATACAGAAGAATATAATCATTCTCCTTGACCGCTAATGCATAAGCTACCTCTAATAGAGGCATCTTAGTGATAGCCTTCATAGAACCACCATATATATTCTCAAGGATACAACCTAGCAGCTTCTTTTTATCGGTCTCTTGCTCACTAACGAATTCCTCGTAACAAGCCCTAGCATAACTCAGGACGTCACTGTAGTCATCAATGCCTAGCCTACGGAATACATTCATGACCTTCTCAATACTCCTCCCTCTAACAAGACCCTCTTCGAGGACAACAGGGTCGGAGCCAATAATCCTTTCGAAGAACCATGTGTCAAAGCACCCGTAGGGATGCTTCTTTTCTAGATAAAACACGGCCGAGAAGCCAGTTAAAAACACGGTAGTCCAGTGCGTAGGCGAAAACATACTCTAATAAACTAATACTACCACAAAAATAAAGCTACTTAAATATACGCCAATTACATGGATTAATATCGATTATTTTATCGATAAACCACATGCTCTTTATATGAAATGTTCTTTTACCTTTATCGAGTCCTTTTTTCTCTACATAGACTTTGTATTCTAGGCTAGGATACTTTTCTTTGAGTATTTTTAATATCAATTCAAGTCTTTCTATTGTTCCTCTACGGTGTTTTGAAGCAGTTTTCTTATATGCATCTGGTTTAAGACTTATTGTAAGACCTTTTATCTTTGGTCTACGATACCTATCATCAAATCTCATGTCTAACGAGCCTTCAGCCCAGAATAAACCGGAAAGATACTCTAGTGGATACTTTGTACTTAGTTTATTCAAGTGTTCTTCATTGAATCACATGAAGACTCTTTTGTTATCAACATGTGCTTTGAAAGTATAGTGTTTTCTTTTCTTTTCTCAGATCTGCTCTAACATTATATGGAGGAAAACCAAATACTTCATGGAAAACCTTGACGTTCTTCTTTATCTCTAGGAAACTCGAAGTAGTTATGTTAACGAAATAGTCTTTTTTGAATTCCATCTCTTCTTAGCGTAACATAACGTGATCCATCTCCATCCCATAATCCAGCAAGCCATGCATGTAGAGACAACTAAGTACCCCATATAGGTTTTACCAGGTATACAATTTGTTTACGAACGTATTTAAATATTACGGACGTAACATACGTACCAATAGAGAAACAAACAAATATTACAACACCACCATAAAGAAATAGAACAACAAGACGATACTGGATGAGGCCTCTAATTTGAAGCCAAAAAAGTACCCAGTAAAACTAATAAAGAAAAAATCTGGTAAAGGCTACATATCTTACATGATCTACTTACCAAAAAATGTTATCAAAGAATTGAAACTAGAAGAAATAGAATACCTAGTCCTAGAATATGAACCACAACAAAGGGTAATCAAGTTAAAACCATTAGAATAAAAAATATAAACCAATAACTAACACGATAAAGACAGTAGGAGAAGAGCCGCCGTAGCTCAGCGGGTGGAATTCCCGCAACCCAAAAAGGGTTCGGGAACGTCAGGCGCCGCCCTGGTATAGCGTTTTTGAGATAGAGTCTCCGGCGAGGCGGAGGTCCCGGGTTCGAATCCCGGCGGCGGCTTCTCCTGTTCTCACACAAAACGTTGTACTTTATAACTGATTTTTATTAAGTAGTATTAGGAGTAATTATAATGTAGAGCCCCGCGGCATTCCCGGCGGCGGCATCGCCCTGACGCCGGGCATAGCCCGGGGAGACACGTGTCTCCCTGGATGATGGGGCGGTCTCCTGCCGCGGGGACACTTGACACGTAATTGATCCTCTTATGCAAAGTGTTTTCCAGCATTGTTTTTTACTTGTGTGTTTAAAGGATGATGAGGCATAATATATATAAATCCCGATACCACCAATAAACATACAGACGATTACGAATTTGAGATGGAGACCCAAGCCCCCCAGGGGCACTGGATTAGTAAGAGATATATTATGCTCACGCTTACCTACCCCTGGGACGCTTGGGTCTGACGAGGGGTTGAGGCTGGGGAGAGCTAAGTAACCCCCTCCCCAGCAAAACCCCCTTCTCAACACAAGGGGGGAGAGAGCATACCTGCCCCCGAGTAGTTATTCACGCTTACGTTCTGCGAGGGGGCTCTGCAGACTCCACGGCCCTTGAAGAGGAGCCCCGCCCCCTTGCGGCCGCAACTCCGGTTGATCCTGCCGGACCCGACCGCTATCGGGGTGGGGCTAAGCCATGGGAGTCGTACG
>JAGGVR010000102.1 GCA_021157925.1 Staphylothermus sp.
CTAGATCTAGTGATGGGTTCAAGTATGACGTACCGTAGTAAATACTTTTCATTAAGTCTGATAGGTAAGTTAGAGGCGAAGAATAGGCTAGGGGTAGAATGTAACAAGGTAATTTTTGTAAAGGTATGAAGATCCCGCTTATGAATACTAATGGTAACCCGACGGCACTGGATAGGAACACTACATCTGCCGGTATATCAGTTGGTATTGCAGCAAAGAGCAATCCGATGAAGGGAACAGGACGTTTGCGTTCATAAACCTTGAGAACCAAGCTAAAGGATATATGAAGAACTTAGAAGTAAGTATTGAAAATATAACTGAACCTTTATCAGAATTCCATGGCCCTATGTTTGCTGGAGAGATATTCGGGTTAAAAATTATCGTTACCTTATCAAATTCTAGTGTAAAAATTGGTGAGACTTTATGGATAAAGGTCAGGCTTATAGGTGAAAAAGCATACAATGTCAAGCTATTAAGAATGAGCATTATTGAATCTTGGAGGTCAAAAAGTATATGACGCATATGTATGGCTACCTCACAGAACTCTAACCCCTGAAACTAAAATACCTCAAGAGAAAACATACAACATTACATAGAAAGCATCAAAGCACCCTTCAACAAATACCAAGATAACTTCAGGCAACTACACACTCATAATAAAGACGAGTGTTAATGAAAAAGGAGTAATTGTGGAAGATATAGTTCAGGGGAATACCACCTTAAACCACCGAGTACTAAATATTGTTTATTAAGGTCCTTGACTAAAATATTCAACACCACTAATTCTGAAACAGAAGTTTTAATCATGATAGGAGAAATATGTTATTTGTGGGGTAATCGAGATGGAGCTCTATGATGTTAATGAATTTTGGAAGTTTGATCTAAGGGTAGGATTTGTAAAGAAAGCCGAGAGGATCAAAAGGACCAAGAAGCTTATTAAGCTCTTAGTTGACTTCGGTGACGAGGAAAGGGTGATTGTAACAGGTATAGCCGATCAGTACTCACCACAAGACCTAGAAGGTAAGAAGTTTATATTTGTCCTTAATTTAAAACCAAAGAAGTTCTCAGGCATAGAGAGTCAGGGAATGCTTATAGTAGCAGAAACAGATGATGGTAAAGTATACTTGATCCCAGTTCCCGACAACATACCTATAGGGGCTAAAGTCTGGTAGAATATACTTAGATACAACTCCTTCTCTAATATTCTGGTTTTTGATAAAACAGAGCGCAGCATTAATTCTTCGACTCTGACATCTTTTGGAAGGTTTATAAGTATCTAACTGCTTCAGCGACTTCTTCTGACTTCAAGTAACCTTCCTCCTTTGGCTTTCCTGGTTTACTTCTTCCAAAATATGTATCAACAGCTCCCGATTTAAGTTCAAAGAATCTTACATCGGAGTTTCGATTTGGAAGGTTCTTAATAAAGCTCTAGCTACTCATTTTGTTGCAACGTAGCCTCCTCCATAAGGAATAAGTCTTGCTGATACATCTGAAGTTACGACTACAGCAATACCTCCAGTTCTCTTTAGACTATTTAGGAATGCTTTTATTGTTCTCCATACACCGAGAAGGTTTACTTCAATCATTTCATGAAATTCTTCTTCACTAAGATCCTCAAGTCGTTTAAAGTACCCTACTCCAGCATTTGCAACAACGACATCATCATCACCAAAACGTTCGAGTACTTTCTTTGCGAAAATCTCTACACTCTCGAGCTTAGTTACATCAAGCCAATGATAAAAGACTTCTACACCATGTTCCTGGATCAACTCATTACTTATTTTTCAAGTCTATCAATACTCCTAGCACCAAGAGCAAGAGCATAACCGTCTTTAGCCAATGCCCTCGCTATAGCCTCACCTATACCACCTGATGCACCAGTTATAACAGCAACCTTCATTTCTATCACACTATAGTTAATCAGATGGAAGATAAACATCTATAGCTTTAACTTCACCGTTCCTGACCATTAATGCTAGTTCTCCTCTTATAGTGTTTCCATTTACTTCAATACTTTCACCATCTCTTAGATGTAGGATTATTCTTGATTTGTTGAGATCAAGTTTCCAAGTATCTTTTTTACTTGGATTATGATATGTAACCATGCATTTTCCGAGGAAGTTGAAGCTGACTTTCCCTTCTTCATCAAATAACCATCCTGGTAATGCAGGCTTAAATGTCAGAAGTAATTCTCCATTATTCATTATGAAGGGTTTATCTCCGATGAACATGTTTTTCCATATACTGAGAAATTCTGCATTAGCTCCTGTTAATCTAGCTACAAACCCTGTACCATGGAGTGTTTCGTCAGGATAAGCACTACTGACTATGAAAGATGAATTTTCAAGAGGACTTCTCCCATAAGTTGTCGGATCAAGGAAAGCAACAATAACGTTTTTGAAGTCTTGGTAGAACTCATCATAAAGCCCATTTCTTATAAGCTCAAGCATATATTTGTACTCCATATGAAGCCAGATAGATTCGTTTTCCAACCATCCAGGTGTGAATGCTCTTGCCCTACCAATCTCTATTGGCTGATCCTTTAGAGGATCGTTAAGCTTATACATTTTCAACTTTTTATCGTAGAGGTCGCTATCTTTAACCTTTTTATAGACTTCCTTCAAGAACTCTTTATTCTTCATTATTCTAAACTGCTTAACAATGCCTTCGAGGAAAAGAGGCATTCTTTTCCTCTCAAATTGAAGTATCCTTATCTCTCCATTTTCACCGATCTCATATTTTACAGGCTCATAGTAGAAGTACATGGGAAGTAAACCATTATTTTCCTCCATGGCTTGTTTAATACCAGTCCATAACTTGTCACGAAGAATCTTCAAGCCTTCTATGAGTTCTCCAGTCCTTACCTTTACTTCTCTACCGTCGAAACCGAATTTTGTCCTCTCTCTGTATTCTTCACGAAGTCTCGAGAGATTGTCCCAAAGCCAGTGATCTCTTTTTTCATCGTTTCTTTGATTGTATTCCTTGATAAGCTTAAGTTCCTCACGATAAAGATCCCAGATCTCAATGGGGATCCTCAACTCTTCGTCAGGAAATTCCTCAAAAGCCTTAATTATGAAGTCAAAGAGCCTTATTAGCTCAGCAGTTTCTCCCACAGAAGAACCGAAAAGTCCCGGGAGACCGTTGAGAGCATCATACCATCCAGGTTTTCCTGCCTCCATTTCTATTCCAATCCCTGCTGGATCAAGTGTTGCAAACTTTATGAGAGCCAAGTTAAGGAGCTTGGTAATGAGGTTTGTTCTGTATATCTCTCCTTTTCCTTTCCCTGCTCTCATTACGTATTTATACTCTTTCCTTGACTCAATTAATGCTTTCTTCTCTTTATCCTCTATAAGAGTATTATATTGTCTAACCTTACCCTTATCAATAACATATCTTTTACTCCTTGGAAGTACAACTACTGGATTATCATAGTATGTATAACTATGGTCTTTGAATAGAAGTTCTTTCTTCCTATCAGGGTATACTCCTAGATAACTCTCTATTAAGTCTAAATTGTAAGTCCAGTGATCGACCCAGAAGCCTTCGCCATGAGCAGCGTCTATTTCTTCCTCACAATGCTTGAGTAATTGTTTAAGAAACTTTTCTTCAGATACTTTGAGTTTAATCCCCTTGTCTTCAATAAACATTATTAATTTTCCTGGTGTGAAGGGTTCTTTAAGGAACTCGATAAGGGGTTCTGGGTTATCGACAAGTTCTTTGAGAAAATCAAGGTTTTTGGTTTGTAAATGATATTTTACTCCGTTAATGATAAGTGGATTGTAACCATCTGCTTGTATAAGGTTCATAAAGAATCTAATATCATACTCTCTTATCTCTGGGTGAAAGAAAACATACTCTCTTCTATTCTGGTTGACATCTCTATAGTTTGCGTTTCCCGTTGAGTAATACTCGGGGATCATTATGAAGTAGTTATAGTCTCTTTCTTGATCACCATGTTTCCTCAAGTAGAGGTAGTAGACTAGAGGCTTTTCTTCTTCGAGTACAATCGGATACCCTCCTCTAAGAACATTGTCTAGATAACATTGTTTAGCATATTCATCAAAAAGCTTTGAGGAAGTTTTCGTCGATATATCCTTCACGATGTTCTCTATTATGGTATTTCCTTCAATGTATTTTTGTTTCAAGTATTTTTCATCAGCAAATTTTTTCACATATTTTTCAAGCACTGCCATATCGGGTGCATATCCAATTATAGAATATAGCTTAACCTTATCTCCCGGCTCAAGTAGAAGCTCTAATGGAGAAAAAGCTGATGGTAATTTATTGAAAGTTATTTGTCTTTCTTTAGCAATAACACTTAATGGTTTATTAATGAAGTTTTGTGGCTGAATCATAGATGTATCGTTTCCAAAAACAAGATCGGGATCAACTATTGGTTTTACAAGCTCGTTCTTTCCATTAATATTCATAAAAGAAACGTAGAAGTTTCCCTCCGTTAATTCTTCTACTTTAGGTACGTCTTCCGTTGAGGATCTAAGCTTGAAGAAGGGTATTCCTTTCTCGACGTTGTAGACTTCCATCCATGCTTTTATTGTTGTAATCATGTGTTTCAAGACCCAATCATTTACACCATAAGGAACAATAACTGGCATACCGTCTAGAATTTCGATCTTTTTGGGTGAAGATGATATGTTTTCTATTGTCACTTTCCTAACGAGGGCCGGTATTTTCTCTTGAGGTAGAGTATAGTAAAGAACATTTATCTTAAGACCATGTTCCTTGTTAATTTCTTCTATTTCTAATTCATTTCTTCCAATATACATTCTCTGCATAATATTTTCATTTGAAAGAATAAAGGGTTCGTAAAAAACATCTTCCTCGGGTAGTTTTATGAATGTTCTAAATCCATGTGTTCTTACTTTTTGGTAAGCCCTAACAGCAGAGTCAAATTCCATTATTGGATGATCTTTATCCCGAATTCCGAAAGAGCTTATACATTGTACTCTATTAACGTAAAAAACCCAGAGTGGTATACCTTTCTTTCCAGCTATTCCAGGTAAAAAGCTTGCAAATGGTTTGGAATCATTATAGTTTTCTATGAAAAATCTACCTTTTTCATCAAAACCATACCTTTTCATTTTGCAAGACCTATACTAGTTCATTACAGGAACGTTATTCCAATTAATGAAATAATTATCTATCTTATATAAAAACAAAAAAGTTGCTAGTTCTAGGAATATACCTCGTTAGAACAAATACTGGTAGAATTTCATTAATGTTTTTCATTGGTACTAGGAAATATGACATAGTATACAATGTATTTACTTTATAAGATTGTAGGGATACATTGTTGTCAACAACATCCTAATAGCAACTATTATGAGCACTATAGAAATTACCAATTTTAGTTTCTGACGCGATAACTTTGTTGATATTCTCGGACCAATATTACTTCCTATAATAACACCTATTATGAAAGGAATCGCTATTGCATAGTTTATCTCATTTGCAACCATATGTTTTATCGCTGCTACTAGTGCTGATGGAAAGATTGTAAATACTGAAAGTGCTATTGCTGTATGTATTGGTAATTTTAGAAAAGATAGGAATAATGGCATATTTATCGCTCCACCACCTGTTCCCGTTAAACCCGCTATGAATCCCGATACTATTCCCACTGTTATGGACTTTGTTAGTGATATAGAGATCTCTCTTTGTGTTTTTTGCGGATCTACTTGTGGTCTTCTAGATGTGTAGTAACTATGTATTAACCTGGATGAATAATAGATTAGAAACATTGATACAATTAGTTTCAAAACTGTAGAATTAAGTATATCCATATAATATGCACTCAAGAATGATGCCGGTATCATCCCTATCAGTATATATATTCCTTGTCTTACAGGGGTTTTCTTCATTTTTAAATAGTTAAGAGAAGCTATTAGCGATGTAAATATTATTACGAATTTACTTGTTCCTACTGCTTCATTTATACTCAGCCCTAAAAAATAGAATAACGGGACCATGAACACGCCTCCAGCTATACCAGCCATACTAGATATTGTCGATATCATGAATCCAAGCAGCACTAATACGGCGTACTCTTGCATTCCACTTACCGCTTCTTATTTATCCGAATTATTTCCCAGTATCTAATAATTCTTTGATCTTCTTAGTCACCATGTATGCATTCCTAGTATTTATGAGCAAGTTTTTAGTATCATCTATTAATCTTCTCGCGACATCTACTTTGTGCCTTAAACCAGGAACTAATGGATCAGGATAATTCAGTTTTCTAAGCAAGAGGTATATTGTTTCCATAACTTCTAAGTATTCAGCAGCCTCTTCGATATCTCCCTTACTTAGAAGCGTGAGTATATGCCTACGTATCTCGCCTATACAATCACCCAACCCCTGGAGGAATGGAACATGAGGAATCTGTAGTTCTTCATAACTAGGAATAGTTTTCTCAACGATTAATTTGTACGTAATATATGATTCCACGTATTCACTTAAACTATTATATACAAGTCCACTATAGTATAGGTCCAGGTGATCTCTAAGCTTCTCCTTTACAGTAGATACAAGTTCTGTTGCCTTCAATATATTATTCCATGCTTCTTCATATTTTTCCAAATGAATAAGCCGTACGGCCTCAGTACTGTACCTCAAGATCTCCCTTGTAATCTTTATTGTTTCCTCCCTAACCGAGTCTTTTACTGACAACAAGTTATCAATAAACTCAATGTCTCTGCCTAAAACACGTTCTACCACACTACTAAGCTTCAATAATATCCCCCACCATAGCCCATTAGGTATAAATAACGCCGCAAATATTAAAAATAAATACCCCTCATTCAAAACAAATAGATATGAAGGCCCCCGCGGTAGCTCAGCGGCAGAGCGCCCGGCTGTAGTGGGGAAGGCGAGCCCCCCACCCGCCAGACACCCTCGAAATCTAAAATGAGGGATGGATGAAGGCGGGGCGGCACAGAAAAGAGGGCTCACAGATACCGGGTGGTCGGGGGTTCAAGTCCCCCCCGCGGGACCATTAATAATTACATTTGTGCATGGAATTTCTAGTGATTTTATATTACTAAACTGTATGTTTCCATTCTTGTATATGTTAAAAATACGCAACTATGTTAATGGGGGAATTCTGGTTACCAGTTTATAAACCTATTAAGGCTAGTAGATTTATGGATCGTATACTTCTCGAACTTACTCCTAAGGAGTTTATACAATTGAACTATAATGTAAATTAGAGATCAGCCATTATTGAAACTAAGAAGACCCTGCATTTTTCAATAGTAATTGTTTATAATAAGTACATGTTGTTACTGAGCAATATATTAGTCTATTGTAAAACTGATAAGGAACTTGAATTGCCAGAAAAACCAATAATATTCATGGCTGATAAATTCTATTATTCCGAGATTTAATATGTTCTCTAACACAGGATATATTATTGAGAATTTTTATACTGTTTTAAGCATCTTTATGATGCTTAGAGCTATTCGTCTACTCTTAGTTCTTATGAGTATCTCTTCGCCCATCTCAATGATTTTGATCTTATTTCCATATCTTCCCATTATATTGTTTAATAGCTTACGGGGAGCTCTTACAACATAGTACCCTTCAGGATCTCTTGGACCTAGAAGATGATTGTTCATTTTTCATCCACCACGCTAAGTATAAAAGATACTTTTGTAAAGTCTCTGTATTCACTATTCCCAAGTACTTATCGAATTCATTTACTACTATAATGGTATCTATATTTTTCTTCGACATAAGTTCTACTATTTTCTTTATTGAAGTATTTGTTTTAACCATTGGTGTTTTCAATACATATTCCTTAATTGTATCCTTTCTACTTGTTAATATCTTTTGGGGGTTTATCCTTCGTACATCAATTACTCCTACGATTTTATCATTTTTTCCTACAGGTATTACTCTATATATACTATTGAGGCTAATTAGTAAGGCTCTGTTAAGTGTGTCATCGAAAGCTATGATAGGGGGTCTTGGTAGGTTTAATTTAGAGACAGGATCATTTAGAAGATCTGGTTTGTTCCTAAGAATTATAAGGAAAGAATCCAATAATCTCTCAATATCGATCTTCAGTCTAGTACTACGCTGTGACTTGTAGAGAGTGTTATTAATTATAAGTTCTCTTGCTATTAGGGAAGAGAGCAGAGAAGGTAATATGAAGAAATGATTCCTTGTTAATTCAGTTACAAGTATACTCGTCCCTATTGGTGTAGCAGAAATTGAGCCATAAAATGCAGCCATTCCCAAATATGCAAATATAAGAGGATCTTTAACTTCTATACCAAGTAATACGAGTAACTTGTAATATATCATGCCAGACAATGCACCAATGAATATCCCTGGACCAAAATACCCAGCACTAGCACCTGATTTAATTGTTAAAGATGTAGCTAGCATCTTGGCAAAAACTAGAATAAGCAATGCTACTAGGTTCAATTTATGTAGCGACTCCTCAAGGCCGAATAACGTATTAGAAACATAATTCATGCCTGTTCCATAAGTCATAGGTTCAAGGAAAATTATTAAACCTACTATTAATGAAAACACAGCAATAATGACTGGTTCTAATCCAGTATAGTTAAGAACACTCTTTCTAAATCTATAAACAAGCTTGTCCAAATATATGAAACAAACTGCTACTAGAACAGTATATAAGCCAAATAATATGTAGAGGAGTATCATAAAGGGATCTAGTAGACTTATATAATTTATAGAGAGGTTCGGAAACTTAAAATTAAAACCTATATTGAAAGAAATGGAAAATAGTAAACCAATAATACTACCTATTAGAACGGGGACAATACATCTTGTCTCAAAATCTCTCTTATATGGTATCTCAATAGCATAGAAGAAAGCCCCAAGAGGTGCTTTAAAAATGGCTGATAAAACAGCCGCTATTCCCACCAACATTAATGTTTTACGTTCAATATAGTTAACTCTAATTTTTTCAGCAATCCAACCACCTATAAAACCACCAATATATACTGAAGGGCCTTGAATACCGCCACTGCCACCGCCCCCAATGCTTATGATAGTAGATATGACCTTCAACAATAATGTACGTATCCGAAAAACTCTCAAAGGCATGTGATAATCTCGAATAATGTTATCCACACCAGCACCTCGAGCATGAAACTCCTTAAAAACAAACAATAGAAAAGAACCGGCAAAAACAGAAAAAGCAACACACAAAAAACAAGCTATTCCACGTGTAAAAACAAGTAGAACATAGTATTCATAACTAAGCAAGAAACGAATAAACACAAGAGACACAAAGCTAGACAAAAGCGCAACAACAATAGATAATACCAAAACCCTAAAAAACCTCAAAATACAAGCCACCCCATATAAAAACTAATATCGTTGAAAATTAAGAATAATTTCACTAATACGGTGCATGCTTTTCAAATAACCATACTAGAAGAACGACGCAGAAAATAAATTTTCTACGTTATTTCTTCGTAACTATTATAGACAGAGACGCTTCTCCGAATCGCCTAATAGAATAACTTTTTCTAAATTCTTTGATAAGCGACTGATCTATCGCTTTTCGGTCATACTATTCGCTTATATAGGGGGATACTATTAAGGTCAAGGAAAGATCGCCTAGTATCTTAACCATTATATCTTTCTTAATCCTCGTTAAAGCTATATTCCGGAACACATCCTGCGAATATGAAAAGACTCTAATCTGAACAGCAAATAAGTCCTGTACAATTGTTTCTAAGAACACCATACTGACAGAATACGTAATTAGTGGGCCCGCGGGGATTTGAACCCCGGACCTCCGCCATGTGAGAACGTATTAATATACACAGATTTATATCACTAATATGCATGTAATCCAAGATGATTATCAAAATGTAATATCAATCAAGATGTCTTGAATCATAGGATATGCATATACAGAGCATAGGTAGGATTGTATTTGGAGTAAGACCTTATTTTAATCCGAGGACTCTCTTTAGTTCTTCTTTAACCTTATCTAACGCCTTTGTAGTAAGCCTGCCAGCAACCTTTATTACTAGTTTCTTTTCTACAGTGAAAATACTTGAACAATCTATGTAACTAGGTTCCTTCTTTAAACGACCAATAGCTAGGTCTGCCTGCATTATTGGTACTCTATGTCTTCCAGGAGAGCTTGTTATTTTTGCTACTATTATGTCGTCACCTAGGTCTATAGCATTCAATACTAGAACAGGTCTTAATTTAGAGCCAAGCAAGTCTGTAAATGGAAGTTCTAAGATAACGATATCCCCTTGTTCATATCTTGAAGATTTCTTCAGCATCCTCACCTTCTCTTAGAAGTCTAAGATAAGAGTAGAGCTTCTCTGCATCAATACCTTCGACTTCTAATATCTTTATTTTAACCTTCTTACCCTCTAATTTTGTTAGAGGTTTAAGCGGAATAATCACGCCGCCTTTAACGATACCTTCTATTTCAGACAATTCCCAGACACCAAGTACCAATATTGTTAGAGAGGATAATCAATTTAGCTGACATTATTCCTTGTCTGAGAATACTATAGGAAAATAACTAATACAACATATGGGTTTGGTGGGCCCGCGGGGATTTGAACCCCGGACCTCCGCCATGTGAGAACACGCTGATATGCAAGCATTCATATTAACCATATGCATATAATCCGGTTTGCATACTATAGCTGATATCAAAAGTGATATTACTTGATAATAGGATATGTACCATGTAAATTGCATTAGATCTAAAAATCTAATAGGGTGGATAAGCATAGAGGTCATGGAGGAGGAATAATGTCGGCTAAGAAATTTAGATGGATTATTGCCGACCCTAAGATATGTCACGGTAAACCAGTATTCAAGGGCACTCGAGTCTTGGTCTCTGATGTATTAGAAATGCTGGCTGAAGGTATGTCAATAGATGATATACTTAAGGAGTACCCTCAACTCAGTAAGGAGATGATTCTCGAAGCCATTGCATTAGCGGCTGAGCTTCTAAGGAGGAAAAGGCGTGTCATACCGATTCCTGCTTGATGAGAATATTCCACGGAAAATATACCGCATACTAAGAGAACGGGGCCATTATGCCGAATATGTTCCTCAAGGAGTAGATGATGAGACTGTTATAGACATTGCTAAGAATAAAAACCTCGTATTAATAACAAGAGATAGCGATTTTGCAGACGAAATCAGGTATCCACCCCATAGTCATCCAGGTATAATAGTTCTTAGAGTGCACCCAACACTACCTAGGCTATTAGCAGAAAAACTAATTGAAGCTCTCGACATAGTCAAGAATATAGATAAAAAACTAATAATTATTTACAACGACAAGGTAGAAGTCGTAGGATAGTTTCTATTAAGGTGCTAAAGAGCTACTCACAATTGCTGATACAAAGTTATTGATGGGCCCGCGGGGATTTGAACCCCGGACCTCCGCCATGTGAGAACGTATTAATATACACAGATTTATATTAGTGATATGCATGTAATCCGAAATGATAATTATAACTGATATCAATTTAGATATTACATGTCATAAGATATGCAAGAATGTGGTTTGCCATTACTTATATGCTTCCTTTCTCGGCAGTATTGCGTATACTATTATCTTGCGTGGCTTTTCTAGTTCAAAGAGTATACGGTATTTTCCCACTCTAATCCTGTAATGACTTTTATAGCCGCGTAGCTTTTTAATATCAAGCCTACTCGTAAAACCATAATCACGGAGAATAATGAGTGCTTCTAGAATCCTATTTCTCGAGTGCGGGTCTAATTTATTAAGTTCCTTTAGGGCTTTTCTCGTAATATTTACGTCATATCTAGTCATCTTTC
>JAGGVR010000048.1 GCA_021157925.1 Staphylothermus sp.
AGAATCTACAAAGCTGGCGATACAGTGGACTACATGGTTGACCGTGCAGTAGCTAAAGCGTTACTGAAGAGAGGAGTTTATGGAGTCGAAGTAGTTATTGTAAGACCACATATACGTCCCCCGGACTATATAGAGTACAGAACATTAAAGCCCGAAGAACTTGAAGAATTAAAACCTGTAGAAGCAGAAGAATCCTTGGAGAGTAAGTGAAAATGCCTATTCAGGGTGAGATATTGTGAAACCAGACCAGATCAGGCAAATGAGTCGTGAAGAGAGAATTAGGCGCCTTAACGAATTAAGATTAGAATTGATAAAGTTAAGAATGCAGGCTCGTGTCGGTACATTAACAAATACTGCACGAATAAGAAATATCAAGAGGGATATAGCTAGAATCTTAACTATTATGAGAGAAGAGGAACTAGGAATTTCTAGAAAGAAATAACTTTTAATAAAACATTTCTTAAAGGCTATTTAATAGCAGTGTTTTGTTACCTAATATCAACTTCTTCTTGAACTTTAAACTTAAAGTATATTGTAAGGAAATATTATCTACAAATATTTAACATTGGACGGGATTGAGCTGGAATGAAGCATACTAGGAAGAATATTTTTTATCATGAACTCATAGGATTGGAGATTAAGATCATTGAGTATCCTGATAAAAAATTGGTCGGTTTAACAGGGAAAGTAATAGATGAAACTCAAAAAACTTTATTAATCGAAATGAGTAATGGAAAAAGGGTAAGAATATTTAAGTTTCACGGAGTATTTCAATTCACGCTACCGAATAAGGAGAAAGTAATAATTAGGGGGGTTCAGATTTTAGGTAGACCAGAGGAAAGGTTAAAGAATATTGTGAGGTAGAAGCTGTCCATGAGCTTGGCTAAGACAAGAAATATCGGCATACCGGGTATTGAGCCACCTAAAGAGGTATGTGATGATCCGAAGTGTCCGTGGCATGGACACTTAAAAGTACGCGGACTTATTCTTAGAGGCATAGTTGTAAAAGCCAAAATGCAGAGAACAGTTGTAGTAAGATATGACTATTACTACTATGTAAAGAAATATAGGAGATACGAGAAAAGACATTCATTAATTCATGCACATAATCCACCATGTATTAATGCGAAAGAAGGCGACGAAGTAATAATTGGTGAAACCAGGCCCCTATCTAAAACTGTTCACTTTGTTGTATTAACTGTAGTTAAACGCGCAGGTGGGAAGTAATGCCGAAGAAAGGTAAGGGTAAACCAGCTTTTTCCAGGCGTAGAATAGCTACAGGATTACAGGTAGGATCGTATGTGAAAGTGGCTGATAATAGTGGTGCTAAAATAGTTAAGATAATTGGCGTTCCAGGATACAAGGGTAGGTTAAGGAGGATACCTCCAGCTGGAATAGGTGACTTAGTAGTTGTTACTGTTAAAAAAGGCACTCCTGAAATGAGGAAACAAGTAGTTAAAGCAGTTATTGTAAGGCAAAGGAGGCCTTTCAGAAGGCCGGATGGGACATGGGTGGCTTTTGAGGACAATGCCGTTGTAATAGTTACCCCCGAAGGTACACCAAAAGGTAGTGAAGTTCGCGGCCCCATAGCTAAGGAAGTTGCTGAGAGATGGCCTCAAATAGCTAATATAGCCACAATCGTAGTTTAAACAGAGGTGAGAAGCAATGCTCACATCGTCTGCTAAACCGAGTAAACAAAGAAAAGCACTCTATAATGCACCCCTGCATCTCAGGAAGAAGTTATTAAACGCGCCTCTTAGTAGAGAGCTTCGAGAAAAATACGGTGTAAAGAGACTCCCGGTAAGAAAAGGAGATGTTGTAAGAATTATGAGAGGAGACTGGAAAGGCCACGAAGGTAAAGTTGTTAGAGTAGATATTAAAAGAGTTAGAATATTCGTTGAAGGAGTTCAGAGAAAGAAAGCAGATGAAACACCAGTATACTATCCTATACATCCAAGTAATGTCATGATTGTTAAACTGGATCTAAGCGATAAGTGGAGAAGAAAAATCATTGAGAGAAGAAAGAAGGCTTTAATAGAGGAAAAAGAAGTTGAAGAAACAAAAGCTGAGAAATCCGAGGAAGCGGTAGAAAATACTCAAGAGAAACAATAAGAATGGGTGTGATGATAAATGGCGAGAATGGGTGGTAAAAAACACTTAAAAGCATTAGCAGCTCCAAGGTTTTGGCCAATACTTAGGAAAGAATATAAATGGGCAGTTAAACCATCCCCTGGACCTCATCCTGCTATGTTCTCGTTTCCATTACTGATTATTGTTCGTGATATACTTAAGTATGCTAAGACAGCTAGAGAAGCTAGGAAACTCATATCGGAAGGACACTTCAAGGTTGATGGAAGGATTAGGAAGAACTACAAGTATCCTGTCGGGCTAATGGATGTTATAGAAGTAGTAGATACTGGTGAGAAATACAGAGTTATACCAGTACCTGTCAAGGTCTTGGGATTAATCAAGATTGATGATGAAGAAGCAAAATACAAGCTTTGTAGGATAGAGGATAAAACAACTGTAAAAGGTGGTCACATCCAGTTAAATCTACATGATGGTAGAAACGTCCTCATACGTGTAAGTGATCCTAAGAATCCCGTTGAAGACATTTACAAGACTCTAGGCACTCTAAAGCTAGCAATCCCCGAACAACAAATACTCGATTATATACCACTAGAGCAAGGAACACTAGTAATTATCAGTGGTGGTAGAAACGTTGGAAGAGTTGGAAAAGTAGTATCTATTCATAAAGGTATTAGGAGACATAGAAGCATTGTTACCCTAGAAGACAAGAACGGTAACAAGTTCCAGACAAGTCTGACATATGTGTTTCCCATTGGTAGAGAGGAGCCATTAATAAAACTACCTGAGGGTGCGTGGTAGTGGCTATTACCGACTTTGTGCCTAACATGGATGAAATTCTTGGGAAATGGAATAAGAACCCAATGTATAAACCGAGACTAGCAAAAGTGACTGTTAATATATCTGTTGGAGCAGCCACTGAAAGATTGAGTAAAGCAATGAAAGTACTTGAAGAATTAACGGGACAGAAACCAGTACCTAGACGAGCTAAGAGAACAATTAAAGACTTTGGTATAAGAAAAGGAGAGAATATTGCAGCTAAGGTTACTTTGAGAGGTGAAAAAGCTGTTGCTTTTCTCAAAAAAGCTTTAGAGGCAGTAAACTTCAGACTTAAAGCATCAAGTTTTGATGAACATGGAAATGTTAGTTTCGGTATCAAGGAGCACATTACTATTCCTGGAGTAAAATATGATCCTGAGATTGGAGTATTTGGAATGGATGTAGCTATAACAATAGAGAGACCCGGTTATAGGATATTGCGTCGTAAGAGGTGTAGGAAAAAACACATTCCAAGAAGGCATCGTGTATCTAAAGAAGAAGCTATGGTTTTCCTACATAAAGAATTTGGTGTAGAAATTATTTAGACTGGGGGATAGGCATGGGTAAGTACAGAGCTCCCAAAGTATATAAGTTCGGAAAAGGCTCACGCAAGTGTCAGAGATGCGGTACAAGAGATGCTGTGATACAAGCATATGGATTATACTTATGTAGGCAGTGCTTCCGCGAAATAGCACCTGCTTTAGGATTTAAGAAATATAGTTAAGAGGGGATTTTTCAAAATATAGTATTTCCGGCATGAGATAGGTGATGTGTAATGGTAATGCTTGATACATTAGCAAATGCTTTAGCAGCAATACAGAACGCGGAAATGCGTGCAAAGTCTGAAGTATTGATTTGGCCAGCTTCAAAACTCATAATTAATGTATTGAGAGTAATGCAGAGAGAAGGATACATTGGCGAGTTCGAATACATAGATGATGGTAGATGGGGTAAGATCAAAGTTCAACTTCTAGGCAGAATAAACAAAGTCGGAGTAATAAAGCCAAGGTTTCCAGTAAAGCTGAAAGAACTAGAAGAAATGCCTCATTGGCTGAGAAAATATTTGCCAGCATACAATATCGGTATACTCATATTATCAACACCTCTAGGTGTATTATCTCATAAAGAAGCAATAGAGAAAAGAACGGGAGGAGTACTACTAGCATATGTCTACTGAGTATGGGGTGTATGGATATGGTAAAGTTACCATATGTTTTCGAAGAAGTAGAAATCCCAGAGAATGTTACGGTAGAGATAAATGGATTGAGAGTTAGAGTATCAGGTCCTAAAGGTGTTTTAGAAAGAGACTTTTCACATGCTAGAGATGTTCATATAAGGATCGAAGATAACAAGGTAATTGTTGAAACATATTTTGCTAATAGAAGGAAAAAAGCTCTTGTAGGAACTATTGCTTCACATATAGAAAACATGATAAAAGGAGTTATCAAGGGTTATAGGTATAAGTTGAAGATAATCTATTCACACTTCCCAATAACCGTTGAAGTCGATGAAAAGAACAGAATTGTGAGAATTAAGAACTTCTTAGGAGAGAAGGCTGATCGCATAGCAAAGATCATTGGAGACGATGTAAAAGTAACTGTAAAAGGTGATGATGTGATTGTTGAAGGCATAGACATCGAGCACGTAGGTCAAACAGCTGCTAATATAGAATTAGCAACCAAGGTAAAAGATAAGGACAGGCGTGTTTTCGCAGATGGTATCTACATATATGATTGGGGTGAGGAAGAATGAGTGAAGCAAAGAAAGATCTAGAGAGATTAATGAAGCTTAAGAAGAAGATGAAGTCAAAGAAGCCAGAGTTTCTAAGACACCTGTGGTGGAAGAAGCCGAAGTTTAAGAATGACCCGAAGTGGCGGAAACCTAAGGGAACAGATAATAAGATGAGATTAAAGAGAAAAGGGTATCCGCCACTCGTAGAGGTAGGTTATAGGTCACCTAAACTAGTTAGAGGCTTACATCCAAGCGGTAAAAAACCTGTTGTAGTACATAATGCCAAGGAATTAAATGATCTTGATCCCGAGACTCACATTATATATATAGGGAGAACAGTCGGTCTTAGAAAAAGAATGGAGATAATGAAAACAGCTATTGAAAAAGGGTTTAAAGTGGCTAATCCTATACTAATCTCCTCACAGGTTGAAGGTGAGGCTGAGGAGTAATGCCTGACTTAAGTCTCCAGAAGAGATTAGCTGCGGAAATACTAGGCGTTGGAGAATCGCGTATATGGATAGATCCTAATAGGATTGAGGATGTTGCTGACGCTATTACCAGGGAAGAAATAAGAGGTCTAATAAAAGACGGTGTAATACAGGTAAAGCCTGTACACAGTAACTCCAGAGAACGATGGAGAAAGAGGCATCTTCAGAGAAAGAAGGGCAGAAGAAGAGGATATGGTAAGAGAAAGGGCAAAAAGACTGCTAGGAAGGATAAGAAAGAGGAATGGATGAACAGGATTAGAAAGATCAGGAGGTTTCTAAGGTATTTGAGGGACAATGGGATAATAGATCGTAAAACTTATAGAAGATTATACATGTTAGCCAAAGGCGGCACTTTTCACAGTTTAGCATCGCTTAAACACTACATGAAAGAACACGGGATATTGAAAGAGAAACGGTAAAAAGAAAATAGGTGTTAATTATGGCTCACGGTCCCAGATATAAGGTTCCAAGGAGAAGAAGAAGAGAAGGTAAAACAAATTATCATAAAAGATACAAGATGATATTATCAGGTCATCCAAGATTCGTTGTGAGAAAAACATTGAAACACATAATAGTCCAAGTAATTGTGGCTAAGCCTGAGGGAGACAAAGTTATTGCAGCTGCTCATTCAAGAGAGCTCTATAAGAAGTACGGGTGGAAAGGAGGACTGGGCAATACTCCAGCAGCATACCTGACTGGAATGCTAGCTGCTTTGAGAGCGTTGAAAGCAGGCATAAAATACGCCATCCCAGATATAGGCTTACATGCCCCTACGAGGGGAGCCAAGGTCTTTGCCGCTATCAAGGCGGCTAATGATGTTGGGTTAAAAGTACCTGTAGGTGAAGAAGTTATTCCCTCAGATGAGCGTATACGTGGGGAGCATATCGCCTCCTGGGCCAAGATGCTCCAGGAGGCTAATCCGGAGCTTTATGAAAGATATTTCTCCCAGTATATCGCGAGAGGCTTTAACCCGGTTGAGCTCCCCATGCATTTTGAAGATATAAAGAACCGCATACTCCAAGACTATAAAGAAGTATTGGGTGAGTAAGTATGCCTATGAATGCTATAGATAAGGAAGCATTGGAAAGCTGGGTACCTAGGACACGTGTAGGTAAAATGGTTGTTGAGGGAAAGATTACTAGTTTGAGAGAAATATTTGACCGTAATCTGCCTCTCCTCGAACCAGAGATAGTTGATTACCTATTGCCTGATTTAAAATATGAACGCTTAGACGTTGGCATTGTTCAGAAAGTAACAGATGCTGGTAGGAGAAGTAGGTTTAGAGTAGTTGTAGTTGTGGGTAATGAGGATGGATTTGTAGGAGTAGGCTCTGGTAAGGCTAGGCAATACCTTGTCGCATTGAGAAAGGCCTTAAGAAACGCTAAGCTAAACATTACCCCAGTTAGGCGAGGATGTGGAAGCTGGGAGTGTAGATGTGGAGAGCCTCATAGTATACCATTTACTGTAAGGGGTAAGAGCGGAAGTGTTGTTGTAATCATAAAACCAGCACCTAAAGGAACAGGTCTTGTGGCAGGAGATGTGGCTAAAGCAGTTTTAAGAATGGCTGGTATAAGGGATGTATGGACTGAAACATTTGGTAAAACCAAGACAACGCTGAACTTCGCGAAAGCTGTAGTTAATGCATTAAGAAATACTTATAAGTTCGTCACCCCGGTTGATTGGCTAAAGGTCTAATAAGGTGATAACAAATGCCAGAACTTTACGCAATCATAAGGATCCGTGGTCGGGTCGATGTACCCCCTGATGTTGATTATACGTTGAAACTATTACGTTTACATAAGAAGTTCCACATGGTCATATACCCGTCGGACCAGCCAGGGCTTAAGGGGATGCTGCAGAAAGCGAAAGACTGGATCACATGGGGAGAAATAGACTACGATACATTAGTAGAAGTGTTAAGGAAGAGAGGACGCACAATAGGAAATAAGCCACTAACAGATGAGTTCATAAATAATCACTTATCAAAATATGGTGTATCAGGAGGAATTTATGGATTAGCAAAAGCATTGATTGATGGTAAGGTGAAACTACACAAAATTGACTTAATCAAGCCTGTATTCAGACTTCATCCACCAAGGGGTGGTTTTAGAAGAAGCACTAAAAGACCATATGGTGATGGCGGAGAATTAGGTTATAGAGGAAAAGCTATAAATGAACTTATCAAGAGAATGCTTTGAATAGGGTGTTTATGATGGTTGTTAGAAAAAAGAAAAAGAGTAGGAAACTACGTGGAAGAACAAGAACCATGGGCTGGGGCAGAATAGGACAACATAGAAAAAGCGGTTCGAGAGGAGGTTTTGGAGCTGTTGGTTTCCATAAACACAAATGGATATGGGTTCTAAAATACGCGCCAAACTGGTATGGTAAGCATGGCTTTACCAGGCCTCCTGAAATAATCTATGGAAAATACACTATCAATGTAGGAGAATTAAATGAGCTAGCTAAGTACCTTCTAGACAAAAACATTGCATACAAAGAAGATAACAAAATAGTAATTGATGTAACAAGCCTAGGCTTTAATAAAGTACTTGGTAAAGGTAAGGTTACATTACCATTAAAAATAATTACTAAGGAAATTTCTGAAAAAGCTAAGGAGAAAATAATTGCTGCTGGTGGAGAAGTGGTTATATCTCAGTAAAAACTTGTTTTACCACATACATGGCAGGCATTAAGTATTTATTTCTTAACAAAATTATCGTTATTAGAAGAATCTAGATATTTAAGAACGTGTATTTGGGCATTTACCCGAAGTAGTGAATGAAGTAATTATTAGCTTAGGCAAAGTGAGGCGGTGTATCGAATGGGTTTGATCGATATAATGGCAAAAATAGCCGATTACATACCCACTGTAGAAAAGCCCAAAGCTAAACCAGGTCTTTATGAAAGGCTTCTCTGGACTGCAATAGCCCTTATCATATATGTTATTATGGCCAATACTCCTTTATTCGGTATAGAGTATCAAGGCCAAGGTCAACAAATACTTATTGTACAGATAATTTTTGCTTCAAATCGTGGAACATTAATGGAGCTAGGTATAGGTCCAATAGTCACAGCAGGCTTGATTATGCAGATACTTGTGGGTGCTAAATTAATTAATCTAGATATGTCAAATCCGGAAGATCGTCGTAAATTCACTGCAGCACAGAAAACATTTGCATTAGTACTTGCAGCTTTTGAAGCAGCTATGTATGTAGCTGCTTGTAGGTATTGGACAATTACGGGTACAAACCCGTTCTTCCAATGTAGTGCCACATTTATTCAAAGACTAAGTGTTGGTTTACAGTTATTCATAGCTACGTACTTCGTTATATTGCTTGACGAAATGATCCAGAAAGGATGGGGTTTGGGTTCAGGAGTATCGTTATTTATATTGACAGGAGTCGCTACCAGAATACTATGGAACTTGATAAGCCCAATTACTTATGGTAATGAGCCGGTTGGATTTATCCCGTATGTCGTATATGTGTTAAGCAGTGGAGGAAACATTAATAATATTATTATAAGAAGTGGTGGCAGAGACCTAGTCGGATTAATAGTCACTATTGCGATTATACTACTACTAGTGTATCTCGAGGGTATGAAAGTAGAAATTCCTGTTACCTCGCCAAGACTTAGAAGTATTAAGACAAAGGTTCCATTGAAATTCTTATATGTGACTAACATTCCAGTACTCTTAGTAGGAATCGTTTACTCTGATATCCTGGTGTTTGCTTCTCTTACAAGACTTTATCTAAGTAATATTGTGCCGCAATGGGTTGCCGACTTACTAGCTAGGTATGAGAATGGAAGACTCGTAGGTGGATTAGCCTATTATTTATCCCCACCCGGTAGCTTAGCTAGAACATTATATGATCCGATCCAAGCCGTAATTTATGCTGTAAGCGTGTTATTCTTAGCTACATTGTTTGGTATAATGTGGGTTGAAATATCTGGATTAAGTGCTTCTGCTCAAGCCGAAGAATTAATCAAGAGTGGTATGGAGATCCCAGGTATTAGGAGAAACCCGAGAATACTTGAAAGAATATTGTCGAAGTACATATTCCCATTAACTGTTTTGTCAAGCCTTATTGTTGCATCCATAGCAGTAACAGCGGATCTCTTAGGTGCTTATGGTACTGGAACAGGATTACTACTAGCCATAGGTATTGTGCAACAATACTATATGATGATAGCTTACGAGAGAACACTTGAAGCATATCCATTGCTCAAGAGACTCGTTGGAGAGTAAGGGTTAGCATAATGGGTTTAATCACAATATCATTACTAATAGGAATATTTTTCTCTCTCCTAGCTAGTGGTATAACATATATTATTTCTCATAGAAGCTATTTTCTAGAAGCATATCATGTGATCAAGGAAGTTAAGTTGCCCGAAAAACCTAGAGGCAAAGGTGATCTTAGGAGATATAAAAAATTAAAGAAGAAACTGGATATTGCTAAGAAAAGGATAATCTTATTGTTTTTCATACATTTAGGAATATTTTTAGCAACATATACAACAATGATTGTGGTAATAGCATATATTTCGGAAAACACTAACCCGTTTGTAAATATACCTATTTCTATACCATTATTATCGGGTAGAATAGAAGATTATTATGTGACTCATGTTTATTTCCTATCATTTATAGGCTATGTAACCCCACTTTACTTATTGATCCGTTCGGCTAAGATTAACTATTAGTGGAAAATAGCGTTAGGTTTAAGAATGGTTTATATTTATTAGGATTTGTGTAGTAGTAATAGAGCATGGCAATGTAGACTTGGTGAAAGAACATGCCAAGACCTGGTTTAAGAACTCATAGTAAAAGAAAAGTCTATGTAAGAACACCTGGTGGAAGAACAGTTATACATTATGAACCAAGAAAGCCAGGACCAGCTCGTTGTGCAATATGTGGGAGGCCTCTCAATGGTGTTCCTAGGCTGCCGAGAGCAGAATTGCGTAAACTTGCTAAAACTGAAAAAAGACCAGAGAGACCTTATGGAGGCTATATATGTCATAGATGTCTTGCAAGATTGTTAAAGGAATCTATTAGATCATCTCTGATGTAATCATATTTCTTTGAGTATAAGGAACAGGAGTGTATTTTCTCTTAAATAAACATATTAATTAGAACGTTCTGATATTGTGTTTGTGTGGTAATTATGGTTACAATAGTTATTAGCGGTCCTCCTGGAAGCGGTAAGACTACTCAGGCAAAGAAAATTGCAGAATATTTTGGTTTACGTTATTACTCTGCTGGTATGATTTTTCGCGAAATTGCTAGAGAAAGGGGTCTTACACTTGCTGAGTTAAGCGAAATAGCTTCAAGAGATCCATCTATCGATTTAGAAATTGATCGTAGAAGTTATGAAGAAGCATTAAAGGGTAATGTTGTGATAGATGGACATTTAACTGCATGGATTGTAAATGAATTAGCTGATATCCGTATTTACGTTACAGCTCCTCTACATGTGAGGATTAAGAGAATCGCGTTACGAGATAATATGTCAATACATGATGCCATGATGGAGACTATTATAAGAGAATACTTGCAGGAGAAAAGGTTCTTAGAATACTATGGCATAGAAATATTTGATACTTCGATTTTCGACTTAATAATTAATACTGAAAACATGGGTCCCGAGGAAACTTTTGAAATAATAAAAGCTTTCATAGAGAAATTTTTAAAGGAGAATAAGATTAAAAACACTCTAGTCTGAAATACTATGTAAGGCGAGGTGTAATAACATGCCTGCAATAGAAGTTGGTAGGATATGTGTTAAACTTGCTGGTAGAGAAGCTGGTAGAAAATGTGTAATAGTAGATATCATAGACGAGAACTTTGTTCTTATCACTGGTCCAAAGAGCTTGACAGGTGTTAAGAGGAGAAGAGTAAATATAAAACACATTGAACCTCTCGATAAAACTATTGATATACCAAAGGGAGCAAGTGATGAAGAAGTATTAAAAGCAATAGCTGCTGCTGGATTAACTGATTTTATGAAAGAAGTGGTAAAGCCAAAGCTCTCGGTTGTTTAAGATAATTCTCTTTCCTTGCAACTAACTAAAAATTAATTATAGTTTTCTAATTGAAACCTGTTTTATTCTCAAAATTATTATGTTTATATAAACCAGTTTTGAATAATATACTCGACAAGGGTGATTAGTCATTGAGTCTAGCAGAAAAAGGAATTAAATTTATAGAGAAAATTACGAAAAACGCTGGATACGACCAAGAATGGATAGTATTACGTGATGATGAGACAAGTCCCGAATATGGTACACTACCTTATGAAAGACCAATACAAGAACATATCTTGAATGGAGTTATTAATCTAGATAAACCTCCAGGACCTACCAGTCATGAAGTAGTGGCTTGGATAAAGAAAATGTTCAACATTGAAAGAGCCGGTCACGGGGGTACCCTAGAACCCCATGGTTGAACATGGGGTGGGGATACCCCAAGGTGACCGGCGTTCTACCAGTTGGGTTAGCTAACTCAACAAAAGTAATTGGAAACGTCATACATACTATGAAAGAATATGTAATGGTTATTCAGTTACATGTACCAGTAGATGAAGATAAGCTTAGAAAAGTTATCGAATACTTTGTTGGGAAAATATATCAGCGTCCACCACTTAGATCTAGTGTTAAAAGAGTTATAAGAACTAGGAGGATTCACTATATAGAATTGATCGAGAATACTGAGAGATATGTATTAGTTAGAGTTGGTTGTGAAGCAGGTACTTATATGCGTAAATTAGCTCATGATATAGGATTA
>JAGGVR010000079.1 GCA_021157925.1 Staphylothermus sp.
CGTGTATTATTATTATATGTTCCTGGAAACAATATGGAACCAGGATTAAGGAACAAATTGAGGAAGTTTATATCTGAAAAAGCAGGTATAGATATTGAACAGATCGAGATATTAACTAATGACGAACACACTGAAACTGGTATATCGTCTAAGATAATATATCTTCCAGTTATTAACTCCAAGAATTTGTTTGAGGGAGTTGAAAAATCCATAAATAATATTATGGAACAAGACTTTAGTCAGGGACTGCTTATAAAGAAGTTCTATACATCGACGAAAATCTTATCTTATTACTATAGAAGACTTGTCGACTTATTAAGGAAATCATTTAGGCTTTCATCTTCACTCATAATACTATACTTGTTAATCACTCCAATCATTATTACACTTATATCTATGATTATCAGGTAATTTGAAAAGGATGGAGGGGGCCAGCCGATTATCCGCCGCTCTACCAGGCTGAGCTACGGGCCCATTTCCAGATATATTGTTTATTCTATACTAGCTTTTAAAGGTTTTTAAGCCTATTCTTGTATATTTTTAAATACAACGTATAAAAGGTATATTTAAATTCTATGTGTTTTTAAACTATTTGTTGAATGGGTGATAAGAATTGATATCCACAGAAAGAGATGAAATAAAAATCAATCCTACAACAAAAATTGAAAACATAGTAGCTACGGTTATCCTTGACCAAACACTTGATCTAAATCTTATAGAAAGTAAAGTACCAAATGTTACATATCAGCCAGATCAGTTTCCAGGACTAATACTTAGACTTGAAAAACCTAAGACGACGGCATTGATATTCAAGTCTGGTAAAATGGTCGTTACTGGGGCTAAAAGCACTCAACAGCTAATTGAGGCTGTTAAAAAAATTATAAAGCTATTAAGAAAACATGGGATCAAGATCGTCTCTAAGCCAAGAATACAGATTCAAAACATAGTTGCTTCAGGAGACATAAATGCTTACGTAAACTTAGAGCGTGCAGCTTACTTATTAGAAGATAGCATGTACGAACCAGAACAATTCCCTGGACTTATCCATCGTATGAGGGATCCCAGAGTAGTATTACTCATATTCAGTAGTGGTAAGATGGTTATCACAGGCGCTAAGGAAGAGAGTGAAGTAGAAAAAGCTGTTGAAAACATCGCTAAAAAACTATTGGAACTAGGATGCTTATTACCGAAGAGAGAGTAAAGCAGTTCTAAATTACCTATATTATTATTTTTACACTTTTGTCTTTACATATTAAGATGGTCTTATCCCTGACTTTCTAGACCTCTCAGAACAACCTTAATTACGCTTCATTCAAATATCCTTAAAATGTATGATGATGTGGGCAGCCTGTGACCATGGATGGGATGAAGAACCTAGTCTCACTCTGATACACTAAATAATGGATACTACTATATTTCCTCCTCTTCTCTTATATTTTCTTAGTAATTGAGTAGCTCTTCTTCTTCCAGGAGTTCCGTGATAAGCTTCTCTTCTACTTCTTGCGGGCTTACATAGTACATAGTCTTTGATAATAACAATAGTTATTTTTGCCCCAAGCTTGTTTATTGTTTCCTTGATTTTAGATAAATCATTTATGATTTCCTTCGCGTTTTCATGGCCATAAGGTATTTCTATGATAGCTTCTTCGGTCCCTCTTTCATAATCTAACCCATATATTATACATGCTCTCCACTTTCTTGAAAATTCTTCAACTAAACTCGTAAGAGTACCTGTTATTATATTTGGTTTGTATTCATTGAATCCATGTTCTTTTGTATATTCTTCAAACCTATCAAGATCCATAAAAATAATTAGTCCTTCAGTAAACATATCAATAACTCCTCATGAACATGATTAGTTAACAATAATTAATTATTCCGGCATTATTTGTTAATTTATTAAGACAGTATTATGAATTATATTTAATAGGATGTTGAAGCCGACATAGCCTAACCCGCTTAATGCGGGGATGAAGAAGGGTCGATAGTCTGAAGAACACTTACTGGGTGATATTAGATGGGCGAAGATAAGGCTGAGAAGGGATTAAAATATAAAGTTTCGGAAAAGATTGATGAATATAGTGAGAAAATTACTAGTAGAGAGTTTAGTACAAGAGTAACACTAGAAGGTGTTTTCAAAGGGATAACGAGGATTATGGGTAGTGAACTTAATAAGTTCTTTGATGAACTCATTAAATCCTCGGCAAATACATGCATGTATTATCATATTAGTTTACGAAGAAGAACAGGGCAATGGGATGAAGTTATAATAGTTATGTGCGGAAACACTATCGTTGGATTATATGGAGTTTTTCTCGATAATAAAGTCTTTGGAAAAAAGGCTCTTTCAGAACTAATTGATTTAATTAAAAAGAATACGTATAAGGTAGGTATAATAGAGTTAATTGAGCTAGGAAAAGAGCTAGTGAAAAAATTCATAGGATATTCACCAACAGTTCTAGCAGAGAAAACAATTAAGGAGAAAAAAACGGAAAAAATAGATCTAGGATCTCTTAGCAGCCTTAGCCAAGAAATCGGATTAGAGGAGACTCTTCAACTAGAAAGAATAGAGTATTCTTCAACACAACCAGTAGATGTTAGTGAGGCTCAAAACGTTTTACCTGAGAGGATCCTATCGATTTATGGAATGAAAAGACCAGTAGAAATAGGAGTTAGAGAAAAACATCCAATACCAGTAGAAGAAGCTCTTAAGTATGATAAGCTTGTGTTTAAATTTAATGATAGCATTACAAACTATATGGATCAATACGGGATCATAGTATCAAAAGTAGAAATTAATGGTGATGATAAAAGTCTTAACATTGCAGCATATATTACAAAACTTAGAAAAGCATCTAAAGAAGACTTATTCAAATATGCAAATGATATAGCCGAAATACTTACAGAAACCATAAGCGAGGAAGCTGTAGAAATAAATCGTGTTAGAGTGACGATTAAGCATGGACTGTATACTATTAAAGTTTCAAAAACTCTTCAATAATCTAGAAATAAAGTTCACCACACACCATAAGAGCAGTTTCAATATTTACAAATTCTATTATAGATACATGTTCTGAATTGATAAAATAATCATCAATATCAATTATTTCTGTTGATATCTTTATTAGACCTGGTATCTTCATGTTTTCAGAACTCGAATAACTCATCCAAATAACTGGTTTTGCTTCTTCAAGAATACTATATTTCTTAACTAGTGGTGATAAGTAATTATCCTTCAATAAGCTGATCTGAGTTCCCGGATGATAAGGACTGACAGCTGGTAGAACCACGAGATGATTTGAATAAATAGATGGTATTTTTAAAAAAGCAGGGAATCTATAGATCTCAAAACATCTAAGACTGGGGTGTTCATGGCCTATTATGATAATATCATATTCTTGGATATCATAGTCGAAATGTCCATGTAGAAATAATATGCGGTAGTTCTTAATGGTAAGTTCAAATATTCTGTATAGTTCTAATCCATAATCTTTTAATACTAATGGTAGATAATTATCATGATTTCCCCTAATAATCAGTATTTCTCGAACATTCTTTTCAAGTAAATAATCAAGAAGTTTCTTAACCTCGTTTCTCTCTTGTCTTAATAATCTATCAAATGCATGTTTAAGATCACCGTTTATAAGAACTTTTTTAGGCCGAAGGGTCTCGACAACTTTTTCAAGAATATTAAGCGTTTTCTTTAGCTGAATTCTTGGGATGAACATTCCTGCATATCCCGAACCTCTTCCACGAACAGTATAATCCAGTCCTCTGGCAATAGCTTCTTCAAAACCTAGGTGTACGTCGGAAAATACTATCATGTCTTCACGCTTAATATACAATAATGGAGTTCCAGGAATTATGAATAGTTCGTCGGCTAGTATTTTCTCTTTCTTGAAAAGCGGTCTCAGTTCTATATTTTTTCTCTCATCAACATCCATTGATCAATTCCCTATAATTAGTGGTTTACTATTGTAAGGTAATATATGAAGATTAATTTTAACTTTAGAAGAAGATTGTTTGGGGAAGAAAGCGGGCCCGCCGGGATTTGAACCCGGGACCTACGGGTTAAGAGCCTCGGCTATCGGCTGGCCCCCTCCTAGTATTCTCTGGATATTATGGTGGATTATTAAGCTTATCGTTATAGTTTCCCTATAATCCTTGCTATTAATAATGAGTCTTTATTACTTATTATCTCTGCCACGTATTGTGTTCCTATTTTAATCCTCCTAGCTGGAATTGTTACTAACCATTCTCCACGTCTATCCTTGATCACTCCTATGTATTCGCCTCTGAATACGCCTGGAAACAATACTTCAGTAATAATTTTATCTCCTATATTATATGGGCATGGATATTTCTTTGTTCTTCTCATACCCCATTCATCCATTGTCCAAGTAACTCTAATTCCTATTTCTTCTTCTATTTCCTTGATTTTTCTCCAGAAGCTACTCCATGTAAGTGGCTTTATTCCCGGGATTTTTCTTCCATATTTATGCACATTGTATTTCTGAATTGTAACTGGTGGCCATTTTTTCCCAGCACCTATTTTATATGCCCACTTGACAACATTGATTACATCTTCATCGTTTATTCCAGGCACCCATACGGGTGTTACGTGTAGGTCTATCTTTGTATTTTTAACTATATATTCGGCGAACTCTATTACTTTATCTAGATTGTACCAACTAGTACCTTGTAGATATTTTGCTTTTTCCTTGTCGAGAGTATCAATGCTTAAATTAATTCTGTCTAATCCTGCTTCTTCTAGTTTGTTTATTATTTCCTTACTTAGTAAAGCACCATGTGTCTCAACAGCAACTGATCGTATGAAAACGCTGTTCTTAAGAAGTTTCACGAGATCAACTAAGTGAGGATAAGTAAATGGCTCACCGATAGTATCTATAAGTGCTTCAACGCCCCCTCCTTTATATTTGGCTACTTGTATAGTTGCATTATAAATAGATAAATGATCTATTATGAATTCAGCTGTTCTGTTCTTACTTTTAGGCCCAGCGTCCACACTACAAAAAATACAGTTAAGGGGACAGAGAGTGGTTGGTCTTACTTGTAGTACGTTGGTACCTCTATCAATAACACCAAAACCGATGTATCCGTATAGAGGGCTTCCTCTTAAGAAGTAAAGTTTACGTTTGCCCCAAATAATTGTTTGTTTAACTATTTCTAACAATACCCATCACGTAAGAAAGAGTTTTAGGAGATATAGTATTTACTTTTAAATTCCAAGATCCTGGATTACTAATACCCTTTATGTAGAGAAAAATCGTGCGTAAAACACCGCTTTCATCAATAAATCTCTTAACAATAACCGGGATCCAATCAGGTATAGGTAAATCCAGAGCAATTAAACGTGTTCCAATTCTAAGTTCTTTTTCATACTTCTTTGCCAACTCTGCGGAAATACTTGGATAAACGTATTGATATATGACTGTAGCATTCCCGAGATATACTTTGAAAAAATCCTCATTTAATACTTCTATTTTGTCTTCTAGTTTTTCTTCTATTGCTTTATACCGTATTAGCATCGCCAGACTTGGATCAATTTCTACCGCGACTGCTTTAGCTCCTTTCCTAGCTGCTTCAATAACTACTCGTCCATCTCCAGCTCCGAGATCATATAATACATCACTAGGATTAATCCTCGCTATAGCTAAAGCCGTTTTCACAGCCTCCATAGGACTTGGAATAAAGGGGACTATAACCATATTACTTCCCTATAAAATTACTAAGCTTAAGAAATTTAAATTTAGGAAAATATAAATGCTATTAGATATGTTTATCGAAAATGGCAGAGAAATCGGAGAGTAGTCCCTGCTTA
>JAGGVR010000104.1 GCA_021157925.1 Staphylothermus sp.
ACCACTACTAATGATATTGATATCAATAATTATGTCACCATGGTTTAACATATGGTACAATGCGTTAAGCGATCTAGGGCATGCCACCAAAAGTAGTGTAGCCCCTATTTTTAATCTAGGACTTGTTATTGGTGGTTACCTGATAAGTATCTTAAGCATAAAGTACATGGTCTTGTATGATAAGGGAAGAACCATTATTCTTACTTATACTGGTTTTATGCTTATATTGATCGGAGTTTATGACGAAATATATGGTAAATTACACTTTCTTGTATCCGTATTGTTTTTCTTAGGCATAATTGCTTATCTATTCTATATAAGTGCTAAGGAAAAAACTATTATTCCGGGAACGATAGCTGTTCTCCAAATAATAATGTGGTATCTACACTTTTATAGCGATCTTCCACCAGGTGCAACTATTCCGGAACTTATTGCTGTATTATCATTTGTTCCATTCTATTATAGTGACTATGTTAAGATAAATAAGGAATTATTTATGAGTATGAAATAATGGTTGAGATATTGGGTAAATGTATATTATGTGGTAAGGAATCATTACTTGTTTCGAAAACCATTGGTGTATGTGTTAATTGTCTAAGAAATAATTATTCTAAAGCATACAAGATAGTTAAAAAAGTTCATGAAGCTAATAGGAATAGATACGAATTACCACCAAGAACACCGATTTTTGAGAAAGGAGTTAAGTGCAATATTTGTGGAAGAGGATGCATACTAGCCCAGTCCGCCATAGGATATTGTGGCTCAAAAATAAGGATCAATAATTCAATAATCCCGATCACGATGAGACATGATGTATCGATAGGATTATACTACTATGATCCACATCCAACAAATTGCGTAGCCTACAGCGTATGCCCTGCCGTTACAGGGAGAGGTTATCCTAGATACGCTCTAACACCTAATGGTGAGAAGGGGTTCTTCAACATAGCCGTATTTTATGGCTCGTGCAACATGGATTGCTTATATTGCCAAAACTGGGAATACAGGAAAATGACCAGAGATAAGAAACCATTACTTACAACAAACGAACTCATAGAATCTGTAAATTCTAAAACAACATGTGTATGTTTCTTCGGAGGAGACCCAGGACCGTGGAGTACTCATGCACTTTACTCGGCTAGGAAAATGCTGGAAAAAGCAAGAGAACTAGGACTTAAGATATTTAGAATATGTTGGGAAACAAATGGATTATGGAACCAACAGTTATTTAAAAAAGCTATTGAAATGAGTCTTGAAACAGGTGGTATTGTCAAGATTGATTTTAAGGCTTGGAGCTACGAAGTTTACTCTGCACTAACAGGCATAGATGAAAAAGAGCACTTAGAACTGATTAAGAAGAACATTGCATTAGCAGCAGAGTATTTTAGTCAAAGACCTGATCCACCCTTACTTGTTGTTTCAACACTTCTCGTTCCCGGCTATGTCGATGAATACGAAATCGAGCACATGACAAGATATGTAGCTGAACTGGATCGCAATATACCATATATATTTCTCGGATTCCACCCAGACTACCTACTAATAGATCTACCCAGGACAAGCATTAATCACGCTAAAAAAGCAGTAGAAATAGCGAAACGGAATGGTTTAAGAAACGTATACATTGAAAATAAATGGTTATTAAGTACTTTATACTAATTTTATTAATCTTTATCGTTTGGTATCAGTATCGTTATCGCAACTATAGAAACTATAATGTCTTCTATGCCTTTAACTAGTGCTCCACCTTTATACATATTGATTACAAGCTTGCCCGGTTTAACTGGTAGCATCTCAGCAACCTTTTCTCTATCAACTCTGTCAGGGTAGGGTGTATAAATGTCGACAATTAACTTGGCTTCCCTAAAACTTATTCCTTTCTCTTTAAAATACATTATACATACGCGGTGAACGATGTCATTGATAGCTCTTTTTATACTTTCATGAACATCTCCACCTATTAGATCTATGCCCATGCCGATCTCAGTAAGGAGTTTTCTATAAACCATGCTAGATCTCCTCTAATGCTTCTATATCATTTTCTTCCAGTCTCCAACCCATGCTTCCGAGAATTTCTTCAAGGTGTTCGCTGTCCTCGGTTTTTGGTATAGCTACAACTCTAGGTCTTGAAATCAAGTAGTTTAATGCTACTTGAATAGGTGTTTTACCGTATTTTTCACCTATTTCTCTAAGAATAGGTATTTCTGCGACTTTTCCCTTCTCAAGGGGGGTATATGCTTGTATTGTTATTCCTTGTTTGATACAATATGGTAGTAGTTCTTTTTCAACAGACTTGTTTAATACACTATAATGTACTTGGTTGACAACTATTTCTGCCTTCTTAGTAGCATGAATAGCTTGTTCAAGTTCTTCCAGGTCAAAATTACTCACACCAATATATCTGGCTAACCCCTCTAAGTAGACTATCTCAAAATTACTAACTTGTTTCTCGATACTAATGGATGGGTTAGGCCAATGTATAAGATATAGATCAACGTATTCTAAGCCAAGTCTCTCAAGGCTTGCTCTGGCAGCTTTTAGTACTCTTTCCTTAGAAACAAGATGATCTGGCAACATCTTGGTTGTTATAAACACGTTTTCTCTTCCAACACGTTTGATTATTTCTCCTACGAACTCTTCTGCTCTGCCACTATCATACATTTCAGCTGTATCAATATTATCGATGCCATGTGTTAAAGCATAAACATAGACGTCAAGCGCTTTCTTATAATCTCTTATAGCCCAAGTTCCTAAGCCAATGGCAGAGACTGTTTCACCAGTATTACCTATTGGCTTACGATCGCTGGGATCTATTGGAAATCTTACCACAATAAATCACCATGATTTTACTCACAATACGTCTTCTATACTATTTATTTATGGAAATACACCATAATACGTTTAAATCCTCTACTAAGGATATAGAACCGGACTATTCACTTACTTAGATATCTGAAAAATTTTAGAAATTATGGAATCTTTTAAATACTTTGATAACTGTTATATCTTTTTGAGGAGGGATGGAGCGTCTTTATAGAGTTTCTGAAGTTGCTAGGATGCTTAATGTTTCGACTGTAGCTGTTAGGAAGTGGATTAAATCTGGCAAGTTAAGAGCTAGGAGAATCGGTAAGCTCTGGATGATACCTGAGAGCGAACTTATGCGTTTCCTGGGAGAGAAGCCTAGGGAGATAAGAGCAGTTATCTACGCTAGAGTTAGTTCTTATAAGCAGAAAAGAGATGGTAATCTTGATAGACAAATCGAGAGGTTAAGGAATTATTGCTCTGCTAAGGGATACAAGGTTGTTGATATAATAACTGATGTCACTAGTGGATTAAAAGAAGATAGAAATGGTTTACAGAAGCTCTTTGATATTGTTGAGAATCATCAAGCTGATGTAGTAGTTGTAGAGTTTAGGGATAGATTAACAAGGTTTGGATTCGACTACCTCAAGAGGTACTTTGAATCACACGGTGTTAAAGTAGAAGTTGTGGAAGAAACAGAGAAGGGATACATGGAGGAGCTTATTGAGGATTTCGTCGCTATCGTGATTAGCTTTGCTGGTAGAATCTATGGTAAGCGTTCACAGAAGTTCAGAAAGATAAAAAAGGTTATGGAAGAGGTAACAAGTGATGATTAAAACTATTGAGAAAACAATCAAGCTTAAACTACTACCATTAACAAGCAACGAAAGAAACGAGTTGCTCTCTCTTCTAAACGATTATACATCAATGATAAGGGAAGCACTAGACATTATTATCAATAACGATGTCCGTAGTAGGAGGAAAGCTCATGAGCTATGCTATAAAGTGTTAAGAGAAAAATATCCTCATCTACACAATAAGTTTGCTCAGGAGGCATATAAGAGAGCACTGGCAATGTATCGTAGCTACAGGAAGTTATTGAATAAATGGAAGCGTTTACCAGAGAAAAAGAGGAAGGAAACATCACAACCATCACCGCCTAGAGTAAAAGAGAATAGAGTCATAGAACTACATATAGACGCCTATAAGCTTGAGAGAAGGCATGGCTTCCTAGTATTGACGGTATCTAAAGGTAATGGTGTTTACCTGAAATTCCTAGTGATGGAATACGGGTATGCTAGAAGAGAGCTTGAAGGTGCTAGGTTAGGGAACTCTAAGATACTTGTTGAGGAGGATAAGGTGTATCTACTCCTAACCATACGTAGGAATGTTGAGGTTTATGAGCATAGGAATAAGCTCATAATAGATATTAATGAAGATAGCATAGATTGCTTACTGGTTAATCACGATAGGAATGAAGCCACACTATTCTCGATAAGGCACGATATCAGGAGAATACGCACTAACTATAGGAGAATTAGGAAGGGCATTCAGGAGAAAGTAAAGAACCCTAGGTTGAGGGATAAGCTTCTAGCTAAGTATGGTTACCGAGAGAGGAAGCGTGTAGAGGATAGGTTGAAGAAGATAACCACGCTACTAGCGGAGATTGCCAAGGAATACAATGCTGACTTAGTTAGGGAGAACCTCAAAGACTTAAGACTTAGTGGAAGGAAGAGAAGTAAGCAACTGAACTACAGGTTGTCTGTTTTTCCTTACCGTAGGTTCGTAGAGTATATTGACTACAAGTTCTATGAACGGAGCTTGAGTGTATTAAAGGTTGATGCTAAGAAAACCTCCATCACTTGTCCAATATGTGGCTATGTGGATAAGAGGAACAGATTAGATAAGGAAACCTTCAAGTGCAGGAGATGCGGCTTCACTTTCAATGCTCAGTATGTCGCATGTCTGAACCTCTTCTCCCGCTCCAATGACGGCATAGTAGCCATCAGGAGTGGGAGACTGTACCTCGTAACCCGTAAGGCGGGCCCCGTGGTGCCCGTCGATGTAGCTCCCGATGAGCCACCGAACCACATGAGGTGGCTAAGGGAGAAGCCCGTGCAAGTTCCCGTAATTTCGAAAAACTCAAAATATAGAGCACGGGCAACCACTATTTTACTGCAACTAATACTATTTTATTCGAATAGCCCTTGTCTTTCTTACGAGTATTATAATCTCCGTAAATCACAATTTTCTTGAAACCTGCATTTCTTGCCAATAATTTCAATTCATTCCCAGCATATCCTCTAAGAACATGCTTGTCCGGTATTATCTTTACACTCTCTTTATCCTGAAGTATTATAGTCCTATTCAGTTTAT
>JAGGVR010000035.1 GCA_021157925.1 Staphylothermus sp.
AGGTTTTTGTCTAAGAAGGAGAAGAAGAAATTGCTTGAAGAGTTGAAGAGAATTTATCCAAGTATAAGTTTTTCGAAAAGTGATGAGGTAGAGGTTTTTGAGGAGAAGAACTATCCAGAGATCATTATTATTAATGGTATCCCCACGTTCTTTAGATATGAGGGGCTGTGGTTGCCTCATTTAAAATACTTGTTGAAGACAGGGGATTTGTTCTTGCCTAGAATAGTTATTGATATGGGTGCTGCTAAAGCTATGCTTAGAGGAGCTGATCTCATGGCTCCTGGGATTAGGAGGGTTGATGGAGTGTTTAAAGAAGGTGATCCAGTTGTTTGTGTTGAGGAGAAATACGGTAAACCAGTAATGGTTGGAATAGCCCTGGTTGAGTCCGAGAAATTGGTTAGTGGTGAGATTAGGAGAGGTAAGGTTGTTAAGAATATCCATTATGTAGGTGATAGGTTATGGAGAAAAATTTGATTATTTTTCATTCACCAAAGAGATCTCTATTATTGATGAATTAGTCATCGATTCATATCCTATACCGAATAATTCATTAATAACACTGGGAAGGGCTGAATAGAGATTTCCTCCATATAGTTTAATTTTAGCATTAATCAGTTCTCCTTGCTCATTATAGGTTATATTCATGATACCAAGGTTTATTGAAGCAATATAGTATTCATTATTAATCTTAACGCCGTAAATTATTCTTTCCATAGAGATCTTTTTATCTCCGAGCTCTTTCTTAGACGTTATTCTTTCGATCCTAAGGATATTTGTCCATGGCTTATATTTTTGAATAGGTATTTTAGCAGTTTCTATGTATGGTTTAATAAGAGTATTGTTTTCTCTCAAGTATTCATAGTATTGTATAAATGGAGGCATATTGTAAATCTTTCTCTGTTTCAAAGTATTTATAAGATTCTCGGGTATTGGCGATATTGTTGTCTCTACTAAAATGATTCCTTCAACCTTTTTTGTTTCATTATTAGTAGTGATGATTATAGGTTTGCTAATGTATGAATTCTGATACTTGTAGACATATACTAGGTTTGCCAAGGGATAAGTCTTATTACCTATGCTTGTCAGGGTGTTTGTATCGATATTGTAAAGTATTAATGTAGTGTTTCTGCCCAAGTCGCTCTTAGATAGTTGGAAGATCCATTCACCAACGAATTCTCCATCACTATTGGTTACTGCTCCATTTGATTCATCAATATACACGGTTCTCGTAATGTTTAGTGTATTAAATAATGTGATATAGTTCTTTTCTTTTCTAATCCACTTACTATCTGAAATTGGTAGTGGGGAATATTTTTCACCACAGACGGCTAATCCATTATTAAACACTAGAGTGATGTTGGCTTCTAGAATATTGTTCTTAGCTATATTAATGGGGTTTATGAATATTTGTATCCTAGATGCTAATATCTTACAAGAATATGATTGAAGCAATTCTATGTCATTCACAACACTCTGTGAATGGCTTAATTTTTTCCATGTTTCCATATATAGTGAATAATTCTTATACATCACCACATAATATTTTGGTTTGAGAGAATTATTAGCCAAGATATCTCTATATTCTTCAATGATTTTATTAACAATGTTTGTAAAGATATATGATTTCACGTGATCACTTATGCTCCCATAGGAACAGATCTTATAAGACAATACACGACTAGATTTAGATAAATTGGAACTATTACTATTGTTTAATGCACTAGTATTACCGTTTAAAACAATAGCTCCCACTATAATTGCTAATACGAGAACAGATAGTATAAACGCAGTTCTCCTCATGTCTTATCACCTCTATTGAAGACACAAACCATCAAGCGTAGCTGCTACAGATGGTCTCACATTATCGCACCAATTAGTGTACACTGATGTATACATCATGTCTCCTGATGGATAGAAGCTTTGAGACACAGAAGATCCGTCCAACTCCAAGGTCTTTCTCGTATAATAATAATAGCCTAATTCGCGATCGTAATATCCAAACTCTATAACAGCACAACTACTTACCACACAACATATACCACCAAAATACGTGTTGCCAGTGGCGATTCCCTTGCCCGTTGAGCTTAAATGGTCGGCTCCCGTAATTTGAGCCACAACGACTATCCAATCACATATGCTGCTTTCCTGGTTTTTACAATATGTATTATACGAAGTATACCTTAATGATGAGTGTCTTTGGAGAAGTGCTTGGTTAGTCCCAGTAATATTAACGGATATTGCAGGAACGAGCAGAATAGCGATATACAGTGTTATTAATAGCAGAACACATTTTTGTAGCGAGTAATTTAGCAATTTACTCACCATACATTAAAATCTGTATTTAAAGTCTCTTATTTTTTTTCGGATTTTAGAATTTATTTAGGATTCATAAATATTATAATAAGTACTTGTCTCTTGAATCTTGTATTAAAAACTAAACCATGTAAAAGGTTTAAATAATATTGCGGATTTTATGACAAAGTCTTAGATAGGTATTAATGACTCGTATTTGGTATCTTTGTTTGTTAGTAACCCTATTGAGCCGAGAATTATTATTAATCCTAATAGTCCTAGTAGGACTAGTTTATTGCTATAACTTAGTAGCGACTCATACTCCTTTTCTGCTGAGTTATTAAGTGCTCTCTCAATGATCCCGGCAGTTGATTCGTAGTATTTTATTTTGGGAAGTATTCTCCAATTATGAATTGTTGATAGTATAGTGATTAATAATCCGATAATGAGTATTGCTGTGATTAATGGCTTATACTCATTGTTCTTTAACACGGTTGCTCCACTATGATTCTATAAGTTTTTAACTCTGTATAAGTATTGTATTCTAGGAAAATATTATTTATCTAGAGGTGTGGACGGCTATGGGTTTTAAAGATGGTGACTTCATACTCATAGAATATACTGTAAGGGTTAGGGAGACTGGAAACATTGTTGATACGACTAGCGAAGAACTAGCTAAGAAAGAGAATATTTATGAGTCGGGAAGAATCTATGGTCCAGTACTTATAGTTATTGGGAAGGGATGGATTAACAAAGTCGTTGAGGATTCTTTGAGAGAGATGAATGTTGGTGAAGAGAAAACAATCGAGGTTCCTCCAGAAAAGGCCTTTGGCCAGAGAGATCCGAGTAAGGTAAAAACATTTAGCCTTAGAGAATTTAGGAGGAGAAACATAAATGTTAAGGTTGGCGATGTACTCGACTTCGGCGGTGTTAAGGGGGTTGTTAAGAGTATTAGTGGTGGGAGAGTAGTTATTGATTTTAACCATCCACTAGCTGGTAAGACTTTGGTTTATAAAGTAAAAGTTATTGCTAAACTCGAAGATATAAAGGAGAAGATAAAGGCACTCGCTATTAGACATCTCCAAATACCCAGTAAGGAGCTTGTAGTAGAATATATTCCTGAGGAGAAGAAAGTAGTAATAAACGTACCTACAAGATACATTGCTAAGAAAGACATACAGTACGCTAAGATATCGTTGGTCACAGATATTCTAGACATGTTTAAGGACAAGGTAGAGAAAGTAGTGTTTCAAGAAGTCTTCGAGAGGAAGAAGCCAAGCGAGAAGACGGAGGGCAAAGAACAGAGTAGTGAAGAGAAAGAAGTGGAGGAAACAAGTGAAGCATCTAGTGAAGCTTAAACAATACCTGTTTCTTTAACTAGTCTCCAAGCAGCTTCTCTCGTTAACCCTTTTTCTCCAAGAATAGTGTATCTTTCAGGCCTTATCTTATGAGCAATCGTTAGTGCTTCCACTATTTTCTCCGGGGGTATTCCTAGTTCTTTAGCAGATACTGGTAACCCTATTTTTTTCATTATCTTTCTAATCTTTTTCCACATAGGGTCTCCGTAGAGGTATAGCATCATTATTGTTCCGAGAGCTACTTGTTCTCCGTGAAGAGCTTTTCCAGGAGCTATAACGTCTAGTGCGTGACTGAATAAGTGTTCTGAACCACTAGCTGGCCTACTAGACCCAGCTATACACATAGCTACTCCTGAACTTATCAGTGCTTCTATGAGTATTCTTACTCCATCCGGGTTATTGCTCCTTATTAGGTCGTGGTATCTGAGGACATGTTTAGCGCTGAGCAATGCTAGTTGTGCAGCATATTCACCATAGTATTCCCCCCTTAATCTATGAGCTAGTTGCCAATCCCTAACAGCTGTTAGCTTGCCTATTAAATCACCTACTCCTGCTCTTATAAGCCTGGCCGGGGCTTTCGAAATAATTTCTATGTCAGCAATGATGGCGTGAGGAGTTATTGTTTTAATACTTGTTGGTTTTCCAGTACCTTTTAAACTAGCGAATGGAGAGGCTATACCGTCATGGCTCGGGGCTGTCGGTATACTTATCATGTATCCATCGTTCATATATGCACTGTATTTTGCTACATCTATTGATTTTCCGCCACCAACACCCATGAATACCTTTATTCCCTTCTTCTTTGCTTCCTTGGCTACTTTTTTCCCAGTATCTACGCTTGCATCATGTATGATCCATGATACTACATCATAGCCTTTATCTACAAGTACTTCTTCAACAATCTTCCCTGCAACACTATACGTTTTAGGGCCTGAAACAATACCTATTCTAAGATGTTTAGAAACCTTTATCTTCTCCAAGTACTCTGGTATGTTATTGAGTATATCGTAACCGATAACAACTTTTAGAGGAAGAGTGATTTCGTGAACATTTCTATACAAGATTAATACCCTTTGAATATTTATTTCGAATACTATGTATGTTAAACCAGTATTAGTATTTATGTAATACTTATAACGGGTATTAAGCTATTTCATCTATTTTGAGGCAGTAAACGTCTTAGACGCGGAGGTATTTTAGAGTGGTTGGGAAAGATAAGAAGATTAGTTCCAAAACAACAACTGTAGGATTAGTTGTTGGCGACTATGTTGTTTTAGCAGCAGATAAACGCGCTACCGCTAATACTCTTATTGCTCATAAAATGGTTAAGAAAATACATAAGATAGACGAACACGTAGCTATGACTATCTCTGGTTTAGTAGCTGATGCAGAATTTATCGTGGAGCAGGCAAGATATATTGCTAGGAAGTACTTCTTGGATATTGGTTCACCGATAAAGATTGGTTCTCTTGCATCACATATAGCCCTAATACTTAATGCATATCTTAGAGTATCCCCATATATTGTCCAGCTACTTATAGGCGGATATGATCGTAGAGGGCCTCACCTATATTATGTAGATCTATATGGTAGTATTAGTGAGGAAAAATATATGGCAACTGGTAGTGGTTCACCAGTAGCTCTAGGTGTTCTGGAACAAGGTTATAGAGAAGACCTATCACTAGATGAAGCCAAAGAGTTGGCATTTAAGGCTGTAGCGACAGCCACTCTCAGAGATGGTTTTAGTGGCGAGGGCGTAGACATAGTTATTATCGGTCCTGAGACTTATGTTGAAGAAACCAAGATGTTTAAGCAGAAAATAATTGTTTCTGAAAAATAAGTTCTTCGTATAAAACATGTTCTTTTTCTAAGGATAATATATATAAAGCTCATAGGTATTATGTAAGAACTTGAGAATAATAAATAATACTCCATTTTGTAGTATAACACGTGTTTCTATCAATGATTAACTTTAGAAACAATGGAGTACTAGACGTGTTTGTCCTATAATGTTAACGGTGTGAGTGTGGTGTTGTAGTTGAAGAGAATAATGCTTGACCGACAGCGAGCAGATCTATTGAGGAGAATACTTGAGGAAATACCACCAGACCTAATGCTTACTAATATAGAGTTCGAGGGGCCGGAGATAGTTATTTATGTTAGGAACAGAAAAGCTATTGCAAAGTATCTTGACTTAGTAAAGAATATTGCTAAGAAAGTACGTAAAAGAGTAGTGCTTAGAGCAGATCCTGATGTAAGACTGCCTCCTGAAGAAGCTAAGAAGAAGATCCTTGAGATCGTTCCGAAGGATGCAGGTGTAGATCCTAATGGTATAGTCTTTGATCATACTCTTGGAGAAGTATGGATCAAGGCAGAGAAACCAGGGTTAATAGTTGGGAGAGGATCATATATTAGGCACTACATATTAGCAGAAACAGGGTGGAGACCTGAGCCTCAGAGAGCTTCTCCACTTGAATCGAAGGTTTTGAAAGTGGTTATGACTAATCTATTGAACCAGAGTGATTATAGATTAAAATTCTTGAGAATGATCGGTGAACGTATACATAGAGATGTTATCTTTAAGAACAATTATGTGAGAGTAACAGCTCTCGGAGGCTTTATGGAGGTTGGTAGGTCAGCAATACTGGTAGAGACTAGGGAGAGCAGAGTGCTTGTTGATTTTGGGATAAACGTTGGTGCAGGATCTGATTATAATAGAGCATATCCGTTCATCGATATTGATCAATTGAGGCTTTCCGAGCTGGATGCTGTTATCATTTCTCATGCACACTTAGACCATATTGGTTTGGTGCCTCTTCTCTACAAGTATGGTTATCGTGGACCAGTGTATGTTACGAAGCCTACTAGGGAGTTAATGGTTATAATGATCAAGGACTTGATCGAGGTTACTCAGAGAGAAGGGAAGTATTTGCCATATACTGAGAAGGACTTAATGACCACGATCCTGCACACTATCCCGTTAGAATATAATGAGGTAACAGATGTTGCTCCGGATATAAAAGTAACAATGTATAATGCTGGCCATATCTTGGGATCGGCTATTGTACATTTACATATAGGCATGGGTTTACACAACATAGTTTATACTGGTGACTTCAAATACGCACCAACAAGACTTCTCGATAGAGCTAATGACAAGTTCCCGAGAGTAGAAACACTGATCATGGAATCCACATATGGTGCTACTAAGCAGCAGAGCCGTAGAGAAGCTGAAGCTGAGCTAATAAACATTGTTAAGAGAACTATTGAGAGGAATGGTATAGTCTTAATACCAGTATTCGCTGTGGGACGTGGTCAAGAGATAATGCTTGTCTTAAACGATGCTATAAATAAGGGGCTTCTTCCACGTGTTGATGTCTTTATTGAGGGATTAGTTAATGAAGTAACAGCTATTCATACACAGTATCCAGAATATCTGAATAGGAGCATCAAGGAAATGATCTATAGAGGTGAAAACCCCTTCGTAGCTGATTACTTCCACATAATAGAGGGTGCTACGGCTAGACCAGATATAGTGGAGACAAGGCCATCAATAATTATTGCTACCAGTGGCATGCTTACAGGAGGACCGGCTGTTGAGTACTTAAAACTAATAGCGAGTGATCCGCGTAACAGCCTAGTATTCGTAGGGTATCAAGCCGAGGGCACTCTTGGTAGGAGGATAAAAGATGGTATGAGAGAACTCCATACAGTGGTTGATAACAAGGTTGAGATCATAAAGATTAACCTAGAAGTATACAGTGTTGAGGGATTCAGTGGCCATAGTGATCAGAGCGAATTGTTAAGATATGTTAGAAACATTGCTCCCAAGCCTAGAAACATTATATTAAACCATGGAGAACCAGCAGCCATTATGACCTTGGCAAGGCTTGTTTCTAGACTAGTACGTAATCCCGGCACAGGTTATGGAGCAAATGTATCCATATTTACTCCCTCAATACTTGACTCAATAAACCTAACTGTTCGTAGATGATGAATTATGATTACTAGAAGAGTAGTTTTTCCCGGGAGGTTCCAGCCTTTTCACAAGGGACATTTCTATGCTGTCAAGAAATTGTTGGAAGAATACGATGAAGTAATTATAATAATTGGTTCTGCACAGGAAGGATATACTTGTAAGAACCCTTTCACCGCTGGCGAGAGATTTGAGATGATACATAGGACTCTAGAACATGAGGGTATTGGGAGGGAACGATACTGGCTGGTACCAGTACCGGATATCAATAAGCCTCTTGCATGGACATCATACATTGTATCAATGATACCACGTGTAGAAGCTGTGGCTTCGGGAAACCCTCATGTCCTCTACTTGTTTAAGTGGTTTGGTTTGAAAACTATAGAGCTAGACTTACTACTTCCCGAGGAGTACTGTGGGACAAGGATTAGAGAATTAATGTGTAAAGGGGATGAGTGGAAAAAATATGTTCCCGAACCGGTTTCTAGGTTTATTGATGAAGTTGATGGAGTTGAGCGCGTGAGGAGATTGTGTCTTGGTAGATGTTATTGAAATAGATGGTAGTATGGGTGAAGGTGGGGGACAGATACTTAGGTATAGTCTAGGATTTTCAGCTGTTACCTTAAAGCCTGTTAGGATAACTAATATTAGGGCTAAGAGGAAGAACCCTGGTCTTAGGCCTCAGCACTTAACGGCTGTTAATGCATTGAAGACTATAACTGATGCTGTTGTTGAGGGAGCACATGTTGGTAGTAAGGAAATATACTTCGAACCACATACTAGGAGGAGTGGGAACTATGTATTCAATATAGGAACTGCTGGTAGTGTTACATTAGTACTTCAAGCAATATTGCCAGCACTATTATTCGGCAAGGGTAGGAGCAGAGTTGAGATCGTTGGCGGGACAGATGTTCCATGGAGCCCTCCAATCGATTATATGAGGTATGTGTTCCGTCATAATTTGGGATTATTTGGTATAAGTATAAATATAAAGCTGTTGAGACGAGGCCACTATCCTAGAGGTGGTGGTAGAATAGTTGTTGACATAGAGCCTGTCAAGGACTATATTACCCCGATAAACTATGTAGATGCTGGGGGAATAGTTGAAGTGAAAGGTATTAGTCATGCAGTTAAGCTTCCTCGACACGTTGCTGAGAGACAGGCTAGGAGTGCAGCATCTCTGATCGAGAAAGTTCTGGGTATAAAGCCATCTATAGAGATCGAGTCTTATCCGCTAGAACGTGATCCTCACTTAGGCCCTGGTAGTGGTATAGTATTATATGCTGTGACAAATGCTGGGACAAGGTTAGGAAGTGACTCGCTAGGAGCTAAGGGAAAGAGGGCTGAGATTGTTGGTCGAGAAGCGGCTGAGAAGCTTATTGAGGAAATTAGGAGTGGTGCAGCATTTGATAGGCATATGGGTGATATGCTTATTCCATACATGTTCTTAGCTAGGGGGACTAGTACTATAGGTGTATCAGTATTAACTAACCACACTATTACGGCGATCATGGTTTCTAAGAAGTTCTTGCCAGAAGCGATTGTAGATATTAGTGGAGAAGTTGGTAAGAAAGCGAAGATCAGGATTACGGGGATTGGTTTTTCTCCATAAGTTTATCAATAAGTATTTTCCTAAGTTTCTCGAGGTTAATTCCTTTTTCAGCTGATATGGGTAAGGGTTTTCTACCGATTGTTTTTTCCAAGAAATTAATTCTTTCGAGTAATAAGTTGTTTGGTGTAATGTCTATCTTGTTTACTACAGGTATTATTTCTTTATCTCCCAATAATTTCTTGATACTAATGTATACGTTTAATTGTTGGTCTATTGTATAGTAGCTGTTTGGATTTATGTCAAACATGTAGAGCACTATGTCGGATAAGTGTTTTAGTGCGAGTACTGCTTTGTATTCTATAGGTTTTTTTTCTTCTAGAGGTCTATCCAGTAATCCGGGTGTATCGATTAATACTATTTTACCATATGGATCCACGTTGATGTGGCCCGCGATTATAGTTTTTGTTGTAAATGGGAAAGGCGATATCTCGGGTTTTGCGTTTGTTA
>JAGGVR010000020.1 GCA_021157925.1 Staphylothermus sp.
AGTCTGTAAATGTGCCTTTTTCTTTGATCCATTCTATGATTTTCTGTGCTGTTTTTCTTGATACGAATTCTCTCCCGCGTATGTATGTTAGCTCAAATGGCATTGATTTCGGTTTTGTGAATTTTATAAGTTTGAGAATTGGTTTAACTGGGATTCTTTCCGAGGCGTTAGGCTTTCTATATTTTTCGTTGAGATAGACTAGGATGTTGTAATAGGTCTTACCAGTATTCTTTCCTGAGCCTTTCTCGGTGACTAGTTCGGAGTAGTAGCCTGCTATTCTCGCTAACCATAATAATTGGTAAGCGAGTTCTTTATTTGCTGTAGTGTAGGAAGTGTATCTTCTATTAAGGGTTCTTCGTGAAACAATTTTTAATCCTTCAAAGAATGCTTTAATAATATTCCTAGGTGATAACCAGAGAGGTTCTGGTATTCTCTTTTCCTTTAGTTTTCTCCCTAGGAGCTTTTCGAACACTGTGGCTAAAAGAGTATGTGGGTATTCATAAATAATATATGTCCCACGATCATCTATTATTGGTTTTACACGGAACTTGTTATACATGATGCTCTGTACTTTATCAGCAATTTCTTTTTCATGTTTACCGAATGTGAAGCATATACGTTTTCCTCTATGCTCTTTAATGCATCCATCAGCTAAGTATGCTCCGAACAAGAAGGCGAGTTCTTCATCTAAGACTATCTTCAGAGGTAGTGCATATTTGCTTCTCTTTAACTTGAGAATTCCTTTCTCAGCTGTTTTTAGCTTGTTTCTTATTAGTAGGTATTGTTGTAGAGATATTGGGTTCTTGCCTCCTGTTAGCTTCTTTGCTTCCTTAGGCAACTTATCTACAATGACTCTTTCTATCTCATCAATGAGTTTAGTGGGGTCTATTACTTGGTATTCTCTGTCTTCGATTATTCCTTTGAATGAAACCAAATATTCTCCCTTATTCAGTATTGAGACGGGTTTTTCAATGATTTCCAGAGTGTCTGGGTCTAGGACGAATACGCTATGATTACCTGTTGCTTCTAGTTTTCCGCCGCCCTCATACTCTATTTCGTAGATCTCGTGAGTGCTGTGTCTTAATACGTATTTTATTGGTTTCCATACAGTATTGTATCCGTTGTTGCTTAATACATAGTAGTTGTGGATGTGTTTGGGTATTCTTTCCTCTCCTTCTTTGTAGAACTTATCTATGAATTTACCGATTTTTACAAGCGAGATATTTCCATCGGAATCTTTTATGAGCACTAATGTATTATATGATACACTCGCCATGGCTTGGAATAGGACGAAGGCTTCTTCTCCACGTACTTCTCCTACTATGATGTAGTCTGGTCTGTATCTCAGGCTGAGTTTTACTAGGTCAAATAATCTGATGTTTGTTCCCAGTGAAGCTGTTCCTACTAGATAGGTTTCTCTAGTTGTGAGTTGTACCCAGTTAGGGTGTGGTAGGTTTATTTCTGGGGTATCTTCTATGGTGACGATCTTCATTCCTGGTTTTATGAATGTACTTATAACGTTCAGCATGCTTGTCTTTCCTACTCCAGTGCCTCCAGCTATCATTGCTGTTTTTGCGTGTTCCATCATTGTCCATAAATATGCTGCAACCAGTGGATTGATTACTCCTGATTGTATGAATTCTATAACGCTGAAGGGTCTTTCGCGGAACTTACGTATAGTGAATGTGGGTCCTTTTACAGAGACTTCTCTTCCAAAAGTAGCTGCTAATCTATGCCTTTCAGGGAGCATTGCGTCAAGGATTGGGAATGCTACACTAATATGTTTCCCAGCCATATGGGCGAGTTTCATAACGAATTCATTCAAATAGTCTTCATCAATAAATGTTACATTTGTAGGTATGCTCTCATACTTTTTGTGCCAAACATATATTGGTATATTGACCCCATTGCACGAAATATCCTCTATGTTTGGGTCCTTCATGAAGGGGTCTATTGGACCATATCCAAGAAGGTTTCTCTCAATATAGTAGAGAAGCTTGATTCTCCTAGCTCCTACTAGTCCTAGTTTCTCTCTATACTTATCAGCTATTCTCTCAGCTTCTCTGAACACGTATCCTCTAAGATCCTTTATGTCCTCGGGCCTAGTAGGAGGCTTTATTTCCTCAATCAATATATCGGTTAATTTTTCGAGAACCTCTTTGTCTTCTGGAGTTAAACCATATTCTTCAACAAAATACATGGGACCTTCGGGTGTATCCGCGATAACTACTTTTACAAAAGGCTTATAAACATAGTAACTCTCAATAATCCTCCAACTGGGGTCACGAGTAGCTATTTGTATAGGCTCTGCTGGAACAATAAGAGTTCTAACAGCTTCAGCTACTTCTCCAGGACCTTTCCTAATAGGAGGGCGTTTTCTTATTTCTCGATGTAAAAGCTTTATTAAAACACGCTTAAATGACTCCATGGCGGCTAATCACTCCAAATTAGATACAATGTTTATTTTATCCATTCTAAGTAAAATATTTAACACCATATAGTATACTTATTATTTACATTCTATATTGAAAAGCGATAAATAAATCTATGTCCATACCAAATAAATTAATATATACTGGGATTAATTCATGGGTGTTTCCTGATCATGAATTTCTGGGACTGGGTTTACAGACATTTCGAGGGAATTGGTAAAAAGATTTTAAAAATATACTCTAATCTTCCCAAGGATATTCAGAGAAGCGGTATCCATATTTATCCGGAAGCATATGCTTCTTTCATTGGGTTTATGGTTATTTTAATGACTATAGTGGTTGCAGTTTTAACAATGACTTTCTACATAGTGGGAATTCATATAGCTATCCCGATCCTCGTCCCTACACCGTTTCTGACACTTATAATACTGGCTTATTTACCAGCCCTTATTGGGAGTAGCAGAGCTGGAGGTATAGAGGGCGAATTTCCATATACTACAGCTTATCTCAGCATGATGGTGATGAGTGGTTTATCACCGTATACAGCATTTGAAAGAATAACGAAGAGTAAAGAAGTATTCAGTAAGAGTGCTGAACTTAGTCAGAGATTTATATTGCTTGTTAGAGTATTAGGAAAAGATCCCTTAACAGCGTTCTCGATGCTTGCCCAAAGAACACCTAGTGCTACAGTAAGAGATCTACTCATGGGATACATTACAACAGTAAGAGCTGGAGGCGATGTAATAGATTATCTCAACAAAAAAGCCAGACTATTCTTCTCTGAAATAATTGTTAAGATGAAAGTGATCGCTGACAGGCTCACTGGATTACTAGAAGCGTATCTAGCGCTCGTATTGTTGTCGATGATCAGTTTAACAGTAATGTATTTCGTAACAGTATCGTTCGCGGGTACACTATCATTCGGTATATCGGGAGAATCCATGTTTTTATTTCTCTATGTAATGGTTCCAATGATCTCTGGACTCGTAATATATTTAACAGATCTTACCCAGTACAAAGAACCATGGATAGATTATAGACCATACATAATGTTCTTCGGCCTCTCATTGCCATTAATGGTGTTCTTCGTGGTTTTTGGATTATTCCTACCTTCAGCACTCCCGCCAGGACATCCGTTGAGGGAAAGCTTCATTGTAAGCGGACTAAACTATGTATTAACATATCCTTCAAAAGCATTCAATTTACCAAGATACATGGATTCATCAATAGCATTATCAATGATACTGGTACTGTCAATACTTCCCACAACAATCTATACAGAAATAATTAGCAAAGAATATAAAGTCGTTCAAGGAATTACTAGATTCCTAAGAGACCTCGTAGAGATCAGAAAAACAGGAATGAGTCCTGAAAGAAGTATAATAGAATTATCAAATAGAGACTATGGAGTATTCACTAAATATCTAAAGAAAATGGCTATGCAACTAAGCCTCGGAATACCATTAAGTAAGATAATACAAGACATTTTCAGGAAAATAAGGGTGTGGAGAGCCAAGGTTCTATTATTTGTAATGACAGACACAATAGAGGTTGGAGGGGGAACGATAGAGATCATGGATAATCTTGCATGGTTTGCTGAAAGCGTTGAAACAATAGATGAAGAGAGAAAAAGAAATCTCCGAACACTATTAATCGTCCCATATATGGGTGCAATACTAGCTGCTGCAACAGTAATTATGCTTGCCTCCTTCATGGGTTCATTACAATTCGGTGCTGGAGGAGCATACTATGCCGCTGCAGAGGGAACACTTCCAGCAATAGTTCTGAACACGTTCCTCATGGGTCTAGTAGCTGGAAAAGTATCTAATGGCTCAGTAGCTGCTGGGTTCAAACACGCACTCATACTCACTTTGATAACACTAGTATTCTTCATAGCATCACCTATGTTCGAAACAGTCCTAGGAGGATTAGGGCAACCAGTCAGTTAACAAGGGGAAGATTGATTGAAAGGAACAAGTGAGACATTATCCTATATCATTA
>JAGGVR010000047.1 GCA_021157925.1 Staphylothermus sp.
CAATAATAACCAAGATTATCCCAATAAGAAATAATGGTGCGGGGGTGCCCGAGCCTGGTCAAAGGGGTCGGGCTCAGGACCCGATGGCGTAGGCCTGCGTGGGTTCAAATCCCACCCCCCGCACCACAATAGTCATTTGATTGTTTCCTCGATAGGAATGCTTAGAAACATTTTATGTTTATTATTGTTGATGAATTCATCGTTATAGTATGATTTCGGAGCTAGGGTTTCTGTATTATGTATATTATTACAAGTTTGTTTTACAAGTATAGCTTACAAGTACATTGCTTGTGTAACTGTCCGTGGCGTAATAAAATATCATCAACGTGTCGTTGTCTCTAAATTCCATGTTAAACAAGCAATGTTAAGATAAGGCGTGTAAATATCTGTCATTATAAATCCGTTCACTACATGGACATTACTGTATAGTATCTCCCAGGTAGCAGGATTGGAATCCCATACACTAAACTCTGTATTATAGTATAGTGTAATATGTTGCCTGGACTAGGGTCCTAAGATTCTTAGTAATAGTTATGTCGTCGACAATTACAGAAACACCAACTAAGACTACAGCTACTATGGTAATAAACAAACCCTTAAATTACCGCCCTAAAAGAACCTAGCAATAACTATATATAGTGCGAAAACTCAGCAAAGCTAATAAGAACTAATAATGGCTCAAAAAAGCTTATGGATGTATAGATGCTAGTAGCTCTTGTAATACAAGCATGGACAATATTAACAAGGATAATAGTACTGCAACAACGATCCATAAATGCTTTACCTTCACAAAAACATATGCCAGAACACTAGAAAACATAAATACAAACAATGTTACACCATACTTTATATCAATAAATGGACTAAGGTATATACCCAACAATAATCCTAGAATCAACCCCAAAACCATACCCATATAGAGCCTCATGAGAACCACACAAGAAAATATGTATTGAGTTTTATATAATGATGTCTTTTCTATTTTATTAATAGATGTATATATATTTAGCTGATCTATTATTAGCCCGTTTCCTGATCCGTCGCTTCCAGTATCTATGTCAATCCAGCCTTTTCCAGCAATATATAGGCTTATCTGAATTATGTATTCTCCTGGCTCCGCTATAATACAGTAGCTAGGCCTAATATGTATTGTTGTGAAATTACTAGTTGAACTCTGTGCTAAGTATCCTTGTGATATAACGTACTCGTGATCTTCTATCTTATTTCCACTAGGATCCCATATTTTAACAAATATTGAAATCTTATAGCTACCAGCATCTAAAGACCATGCCCTATATGATAGTAAGCCATATATATCATATTCAAACGTGATTACTGAAGAAGTTTCGTTTATTAATAGTTTATAGTTTGCATACTGGTAATGATAATGTGTATTAATGAAATCTAGTACACTTATGGTAGCTTTGATTGTTTTTCCATCCGTTGATGTGGTTCCTTGTCCGTCTCCGTACCCGTTTCCGTAATAGAATTCTCCATGATAGGGCCTAATTATGGTTGGTACTTCGGGGGCTCTGCCTAATGATTTATAATCTTTTAATGCTTTTATTGCCAGTATTGTTGATTCACTATTAACTATTGTTGGAAACTCGCTAGGCATTGGTAATAGAGATCGAGGAATGTTTACACCTATGCCAGCTAATATTCCTGCTATTGCGTCTAATCCAGCTGTAGCAGTATCTATTATGCCCCATGCACTACCTTCAACCTTTACGGATCCAGGCTCATAGACAGCCGCCCATCCACCCCTATATAATGCTAGCCCTATTGTTCCCCAGGGTGTTTCATGTTCATAGATCCATTGAGCTTTAATTAGTAATCCTGCTAATCTGTCTGCTAGTTGGAGAATATCAATACCGTTCAGATACCTGTTTCGAGTCAATTTGTAATAAGCTACCAGTGTGTCTAGGAATACAGCGTTAAGATATACTGGATAGCCCTTGTAATAATACTTATATATTTTTCCAGAAGGAATACTTGTTAGTACATATCTTATATCTATTTTCTGCACGGTGTAAGCCATAGTTATCGAGTGCGCCTTCATCCATTGCAGTTTTTATTTCCTTTTCTATTTCTGATAGTTTAGCTGTTCCATACTTGTTCATTAAGTGAAGTGCTCTGAGCAAGTGATATAATGGTGCTTCTTTCCATCCATGTAGAGCTATATCGAAATCGCCTGCTGCATCAAATGTATACATTCTGCTCTTGTAGGGATATAGGACCCTACTACTATCAAAGTACCAGGGATGCGCATCATAGCCATTTCCAAGCCATGTATCTTGTTTATGATCGAAGAAGTCATCTGGATAGCTTACGTCTTTATCGAATATTGGAGCATACAAATCATATTTGAAGCCTAGCTGTTCATGAAGTTGTTAAGAGCTTGTGCATATTCGTCATATCCGAATTCTTCTAAGAGCCATGCAGCTATTCTTGTGCTATGTCTCGCTACGTATCTAGCGCTATAATGCCATTGATGATAGTATGGTGTATCAATCGTTTTATTCCATCCACTATATATGTATGTATCTATAACTGGTGAATAAGAGCCGACTATCATTCTTACATTATCGAGTGTACATTTTACAACGTGTATAGATACCTGATCTGTTGTTTCATCGTTATTTTGAACCTTTACCTCAATTATTATTTCATATTCGTTGTCGTCATCAGGATTGAAGTAGTATCTTTCAAAGACGTAATTAGGGCCTATATCTGATTCTTCCATATATTCCTTGTTACCAGGGTCCAGGACACCGCCAGCTATTATTTGTTTGCCGTTCCATTCGATAGCTATTGGTATGCTGGGATGATCACGTATTACTGCCTTGGAATATGAATTATCGAGAAATGCTACGCTCCTTAGAACATAGTTTATTCCTTTATTTATTGCATTGTCTAGGCTTGACGTAGCTGCTGCATATGCTTCTAGTGTAGTTAATGCTAATGGGGCTATTAGAGATAATACTATTAGAGAGACTAATAGAATGCTCCGCATAATACCACCTAGGAAAGAATAAGGGAAGAAGTAAAGTCTATGTGAAAAACTGATTAAGGCTAAAGAATGCTTATATGAGCTTCATTATTATTCTTGTTATAGTCCTGGAGCTACAGAGCCTATTATAATAAAGAATAGGAAAAATGCGATGAAAGCACCTATTCCTATAAATGCACCAATAATAATGGGGATCCGTAATTTCTTAAAGTACATAAGCAGTATAAATGGTAAAACAAATATCATGAAAGCAAGAATCTTGCCTTTAGGAGTGGCCATTATCATAGCGGCTGTTGCAAGGAAGAAGGATATAATTGATAATATGGATGCAAGCGTTATTGGAACAATTTCTTTCCAGCTCATCTCAAAGCCCTCAATACAAACCTAGCCATTGTCCCAAATATAAATAAAATCATACTACATGCAAATACGTAGTTACCGAATCCGTATATATAGCTGGTCGTAGGGTTTGTTTTCTTAAGTTCTTCTATGTATTGTTTTGTTAAATTATAAACATAGTAATGATTCAATATTAGCTGTTGAGTCATAGTGGGGCTCTATCATTGTTCTCTCATGGTATTCATTCCATGAAGTAATCATTACTATACTTATCTGGTCTCTATGATCCAATATCCATTTCCATTTTTCTCTGATAGAGCCCCAAGGTATAGTTTTGGTCAAGACATTTTCCAGGACTTCTAAAATGTGTGTCGTCAAATCTTGGGATAATTGAAACATAACCATCTTTTCTGATCTTCAATACTATGTTATCTGGATCTATGTAGTCGGGCCAATAATCCCAGTCTTGATAGCCTGCATTATCTATATCATTACCTGTTATCCTAATCGTATATTCTTGGAAATCATTACTTGGATTATAATTCATACCAATAGGGTTAAAGGCCATTATCAAGGGTTTGCCATTCAAGAAGAAATAATCTTCTCTGTACTTGTCAATATAGTTGTTCTTGATATAGGCTAGTGTTTCACTCCACCAAGTCTTATTGTATATGCTAGGGTCTTGGCCTAGATAAGGCTCTATCATTATAGCAAATTTTAGGCCATAACCGTTGAGGTATTTCACGATAACCCTGGTAGTACTGTCTTCAAACGAATTTGGTCCCCACCATGAGAATACTATAAAGTCTATGCCTGCTTCTTTGATTAGTTCTAATTGCCATTTAATTACTGTCTCATTATATGAGTCATAGTATCCAATGTATGGTTTATCTCTAACAGTATTGTCCCAATGCCTATCCTCAGAAATGGAATACCAAGGATAGAAATAAACACCTATATATAGTATTAACGTTATCATAGTACATGTATCCAAGAGCAAATATCACTATAATCGTTATAACTGCTACAACTATCTTCCATTTCAACTCAATCCCCACACTTATTTGATTCAACAACACACATAAATTAAATAAACAAACTTAGAAGAGACTAGTTAGGGAACCAGAATATTATTTTAAGGAATGGTAATAATATTACTATACCCAATCATGGTTATCATTAAGTAATAATAATCATTGCTGCTTCACTCATTATACTTATTTAGATAATTAGAGCAGTAGTGGTTAGCTCACGATCCCACAGTAACCATAAATATTTGATTATGTTGTTTTGAATATTATTACTATTAATTTTAATAGGTGCTATTCTTATTTAGTACAGTTTTGAAATGAGGGGTGTTAGGTATGTCTATCGGAAAGTTTAGATTAACACTTAATTTAGGTGCTCCTAGTGAAGTTAGTAGGGAAGTATATGATGTTGTAGTTGTTGGTGGGGGTCCTGCAGGATTAACCGCTGGATTATACGCTGCACGTTATTCTCTGAAAACGATTATTATAACCAAGTTATTGGGAGGACTAGTTACTGAGGCTCCTCTAGTGGATGATTACCCTGGATTACCTGAAATAAGCGGCAACGACCTTGTTGATAAATTCGTAAAACATGTTAAGAAATACGGTGTACCAATAGTAATTGATGAAGTAATAGGTATGACTAGAGAAGATGACAAGTGGTGCGTTGAACTAAGGAATACTAGTAAGAAAATATGTGGATACACAGTTATTTTTGGCATAGGTAGTGAGAAAAGAAAACTAGGTGTACCAGGAGAGGAAAAACTCATAGGCAAAGGAGTATCCTATTGTGCAACATGTGATGGACCATTATTCAAGGATAAAGTAGTAGCTGTAGTGGGCGGCGGAAACTCTGCTTTAACATCAGCACACTACCTAGCAACACTAGTTGCTAAAGTATACCTAATACATAGAAGAGATCAGTTCCGAGCATTCCCAGTATATGTTGAGAAAGCAAAACAAAATCCCAAAATAGAAATCCTACTAAACACTGTAGTAAAAGAAATAGTTGGAGACAAGAAACTAGAAGCAATAAGAATCCGAAACACAAAAACTGGCGAAGAAAAAATACTCAAAATAGACGGATTATTTGTTGAAATAGGACTAGTACCACCAAAAGAGTTCTTCGAAAAAATAGGAATAGAAACAGACGAACACGGATACGCAAAAGTAGCACCAGACCAATCAACAAACCTACCAGGAGTCTATGTAGCAGGAGACGCTGCTGGAGGACAATGCAAATACAGATTCGAACAAATAATAACAGCAGCTGCTGAAGGGGCAAAAGCAGCAGATGCCGCGTTCAAGTACATATTACAGAAAATAAAGAGTAAATAATATCTATGATGACGTACATCACTATACGATTCCATTATAAGATCATTTCTATCTGTTAAGTATAGTTAAAATAAAGAATTTAGAAGAGTGGGCCCGGGGGGATTCGAACCCCCGACCACCGGGTTATGAGCCCGGCGCTCTACCTGGCTGAGCTACGGGCCCCCGAGCCCTCTTTCCTTTATTTTTGATAAATAGTTAGAGGGATATATAGGTTATCCTTCCGGCTTCTTCATGTTCCTAATGTCCATGATTTAAGGTATTCTTCTTGTTCCTTAGTTAAAGTATCTATTTCTATACCCATCGATTCAAGTTTTAGTTTTGCCACGCGTTTATCGATTTCTAGTGGTGGATTGAACACCTTTGGTGGTAGTTTGCCCCGATTATCATACAGATATTTTACTGCTAGAAATTGATTGGCGAAACTCATATCCATTACTTCGCTTGGATGCCCCTCAGCCGCTACGAGGTTTACTAGTCTACCTTCAGCCAATAAGTATAGTCTACGCCCATCTTTTAACTTATACTCTGTGACATTAGGGCGAATAACTCTCTTAGAAACAGATAGAGCTTCTAAGTCAGGGATCCATATTTCTACATTGAAGTGACCAGCATTAGCAAGTATCGCTCTATCTTTCATTTTCTCGAAGTGCTCCCTCCTAATAACTGCTTTGTTACCTGTAGCTGTCACGAATATATCTCCCACCTCAGCGGCCTTGATCATAGGCATTACTTCGAAGCCGTCAAATACTGCTTCCAAAGCTCTGATCGGGTCAACTTCTGTCACTATTACTCTACGAGCACCTAAACCTCTAGCACGCATCGCAATACCTTTACCAACCCAGCCATAACCAGCAACCACGACTACCTTACCAGCAACTAGTATATTTGTTGCTCTAAGGATACCATCAAAAGTACTCTGTCCTGTCCCGTACCTGTTATCAAACAAGTGCTTAGTATATGCATTGTTAACCGCTATCACAGGATATTTTAAAACACCTTCCCTTTCTAAAGCCTTCAACCTTATAACACCAGTAGTAGTTTCCTCCGTGCCACCAATAATCCTTCCAGCATAATCTATGTAGTCCTTGTGAAGCAAGGCATGAAGATCCCCGCCATCATCTAATACTATGTCAGGCTCGCTTTCAACAACTTTTCTTAAACACCAATAATACTCATCACTAGATTGCCCACGCCACGCATAAACTCTAATACCATACTCTACAAGAGCAGCCGCAACATCATCCTGTGTGGACAAGGGATTACTTGCAGCTAGAACAACTTCCTCGGCACCTGCATCCTTTAAAGCCTTCATCAATACAGCTGTTTCCTTAGTAACGTGTAATACAGCACCAATCCTAATACCACTCAAGGGTTTCTCATCAGCATACTTTCTCCTGAGAAGCATTAATACATGCATATGGTGTTCGGCCCATTCTATCTTTAACCTGCCTTGAGGAGCTAAACTCATGTCCTTAACCTTATACTCCATCAAAACCACCCATGCACTCCCTATTAATTTATTTACCATGTTAACCAGATAATATGGGTTATACAAGATAATTAAGTAATAGCTTAAGAAAAATATGAGGTATAGGTGAAATGAGCGATAAAACAAAAGACACAGAAATCTCTCCGAGAGGAGTATTATTAGCACTAATTACTAGGAAACCATGGCTAATACCCTTCATATACTACATATACACTTATTCAGGACTACGATTAAACGAGTTAAAAGAATTAATGAATTTAAAGACTTTAATTATAAGAAGAGCTCTTTGGTGGTTAACGAAATATGGAATAGTGGAGAAGTCTGGCGAAAAATACATTGTTACAGAAAAATATAGGAAAATTCTCGAAGAACTACTATTAAACTACTGTACAACGGGAAAAACACACGTATTGAGGATAGGAAAAACCTACTTCGTAGCTATTATTAGAAAAACAAGAATATCAACATATACAATACCATCAGATATCCTAGACAAACTAGTAGAGATGGAGACAAATGTACAAATAGAATTCACAGCAAAAGACTTGTCAGACGCACTAGGAATACCAATTAAACTAGCACAGAAAACACTGAAACTAAAACAAATACTCAGTGAATGCAGAAAGAAATAACATCAGTATCGCAGGGCAACCACATATAAACAATCCTTTCGGAGTCGGAGGTTGTCATCATCACTAAACAATATTTGGTTAGTTCAACATATAGTTTTCCACGATGATGAAGACTTTTGGGACAGAATGGGTGAAGAAAAGGCGGAGCACTGAACCCGTTTTATATATTACTAAGCGGGCCCGCCGGGATTTGAACCCGGGGCCTCCGGCTTGCCGCGTTTTATCAAGTCGTTTCTCCGCAGGCCGGCGCCCTATCCAGGCTAGGCTACGGGCCCACGGATTCTCTGGTTTTCAAATATTCATTAATCCTTATTAAAACATAGCTTGCTACAAATTATTTGTTTCTTGTTTATAACATGTGTTTTTTACGACTATGAGCTATTTTCTTAGATAACTGGTCAGCCAGTGCTGTCGGGATCGGTAATTTGTATTGGGGTCTCAAATAGTTCTTAATGATCCTATAAGCGTCTTCCAGTCTGATCTTATAACCTATACTTATATACAAAGTATTGTTCCTGTGAGTAATTATCCTAGCTACTCTTAAACCATGTGCTACAAGGTATTCTTCATTATCCTCCACCACTATTTCTCCGAAAAGCTTCTTTTTAGCAACACCTATACTTGGAACACCTAGTACTAGTCCAATATGAGTAGCTATTCCTAAAGCTCTCGGATGAGACAATCCATGTCCATCAACAACTACAATGTCTGGTTTTACTCCAAGTTTCTTTATCGCAGAGATATAAGCTGGGGCTTCCCTGAACATGAGTAAGCCGGGAACATATGGTATTGGTGGTTTTTTCTCAACAACACTATATCTCAATAAATTGCCTTGAGGATAATCAATTAGAACAGCAACACCATACATCATGCCCTTACTATACGCAGCATCCACCCCTACCACATACTCTATATCTTCATCGCTGATTCGGGGAGCATTACGTGTTTCTCTAAGTGCTTTACTAGCAAGTATTTTCTGTAACCTAATAGCTCTACGATAATCAAAAAATATCTTACTCGTACTAATCACTCCAAAGCCTCTCTTTTAAGCAGGAGCTCTTTTAGCTCATAACCATCTTTAGTTATTCGAAGAATATCTAATCCATCACCAGACACAGCGTCTCTCTCAATAGCTCCACGAATAGCATTTATAACTAGTTTCTCAACTTCATCAATATTCATATCATCTCTATATTCTTTCTCAATAATACCAATAGCTACAGGGCCCCCTGACCCGAGAGCAGCATATTTGTCCTCGATCAAGCTTCCCACGGGGTCTAGTACATATATTTGTGGCCCCTTATTATCAACTCCTCCAACAACGATCTCTGTAAGTAACGGTATTAATTTATATGAGTAAAGAATAATTGATAAGATCTTTGCTAAGCTTTTAACCTTTATTTCCCTATTATTCTGTAACTCGTAATTCTTAGCTTCCATTCTGAGAGCTCTAACGACGAACTGCATATCACCAACTAATCCAGCAAAACCAATACCAATATGATCTGTTATCGGGAACACTTTTCTAGTATTCTTGCTCAAAACAAATCCATCATAAGTCATTCTCTTCTCAGCAGCTATCACAACACCATCAACAGCTTTAACACCAATCACAGTTCCAGGAAGACTACTCAATTCATTATCACCAATAACTCGTGGTAAAACATAGACTACTTATAAGTTATGAAGAATTAGAGGATATTAAATATTGATTATCAAGAACAAGAATGTCCCGGGGAAAAGAGCCCCCCACTCATCCAACCCCTCCATCTCGGCGGAGGAGTTATGGGGGTTTAATCATAACTTATACTTGTTTTCGCGCCTTAAAATAATTGCTTCGGGGAACCATGACAAATACTTTCGCCGAACCCTCACACCCTAGTACCATACAGAGACCTAACCATACTCTTTCCTAAACAAGCTATATTGATGAGGGATGAAGAACTATGAGTAACCAATGCCCGGTATGCGGAGGTATTCTTGTATGGGATTATCAAAGGGGAGAAGTAATCTGTAGCTCTTGCGGACTAGTAGTTGATAGAATATATGATTACAGCCCGTTAAGAGAAAACGAAGAAACAATAACATGGAGAAACATAAAGATAAGGAATAACCCGAAAAAGAATAAGAAACTACACGAATATAAATTACACATTAGACTATATATAAAAGCACAGAGCTATGTAAAAGATAAGCCCTGGC
>JAGGVR010000126.1 GCA_021157925.1 Staphylothermus sp.
TATTCTGCTAACTCGTATTCTGGAGAAGCCTCGGCACCAATATCGATTATTTTCTCATTATCAAAGAATAGGAATCCCTTGATAATAGTCTTGCCCGTCAATATATAAGTATTATTAATTAATGTTCTATAGCCTTCACTACTCATGGATATATACACCCTTGAGAATAAGTTGCCAGTATTCTGTTAAATAGTTTTCAGATAAAGGAATTCTCATCATCGCAGCTGCTCTGGCCGGGGAGTACTCTTCATCGATATGGGTTTTTATCTAAACAATTTAATATTTTTAATTTGGATATTATTGTATGTAGCTGGTACTAACCATTCTTACTGGGTGTAGTATATGCATGGTTGGTGGGGTAAGGTTTTAAGAATAGACTTGTCTCGTAGAAAAATAGTTGTTCAACAACTAGATCCTAGCATATACGTGAACTATATTGGTGGTCGTGGATTAGCTGTAAAGCTCTTGTGGGACGAGCTGGCTCCAGGGATTGATCCGTTGTCTCCATATAATAAACTAATAATTGCAGGGGGTCCTCTAAGTGGATTACCTTTGCCCAGTAGTGGAAAACTTGTTGTTGCCTCCAAGAGCCCCCTCACACTAGGTTATGGAGACGGTAATATAGGGACTATGGCTAGTGTTCACTTGAAAAAAGCAGGGTATGATGCAATAGTTATTGAGGGTGTTGCGAAGAAACCGGTTTATATCTATATAGAGAACGATAAGGTCGAGATAAGAGACGCTGAAGACCTTTGGGGTAGAGATACTTTCTCAACAGAAGATAAGCTTGTAAGAGAACATGGTAAAAATGTAGGCATTTTAGAAATAGGTCCTGCAGGAGAACATTTGGTTAGATACGCTACCATAGTCTCAATGAAAGGACGAAGTGGTGGTAGACCGGGTATCGGAGCTGTTATGGGTTCAAAAAAGATTAAGGCTATAGTTATTAAGGGTTCTCTCGAGCCTCCATTAGCTGATAAGAATAAGCTCAGAGAACTAAGTGAGGAATCCTACAAAGAAATACTGAGTAAGGAAAACTATGATTTCTGGATAAGACAGGGGACAATGGCTACTATTGTATGGAGTAATGAAAACAGTGTTTTACCAACTATGAACTTCAGGGAAGGAGTGTGGGAATACTTTGAAACTATAAGTGGTGACTTAATGGAGAAACTCAAAGTGGAGAGAAGGGGTTGTCCATACTGTAATATGCAATGTGGAAATGTTATAATAGATGACATGGGTGAGAAGAGTGAGCTAGACTATGAAAACGTAGCGATGCTGGGGAGCAATATATTACTCCCAGACTTGAGGAAAGTTGCTGAGTTAAACAAGCTAGCAGATAAACTAGGTATAGACACCATATCCTTAGGAAACAGTCTTGGGTTCATAATGGAGGCTTCTGAAAAAGGCTTGATCAGGGAAAAAGTAGAATGGGGTGATTATAAAGAGGTCAGAGAACTTGTTAAAGACACAGCATATAGACGCGGACTAGGCGCATTCATAGCAGAAGGAGTATGGAGAATGTCACTCTCACTAGGAAAAGAAGCAATGGAGTTCGCGATCCATGTTAAGGGATTAGAAGTATCAGCATATAATTGTCACGCTGCCCCTGGAATGGCATTAGCCTTCGGAACATCCCCCATAGGAGCACATCACAAAGATGCTTGGCTCATAGGCCTCGAGGTAAAAATGGATAGGTTTGCTTACAATAGAGAGAAAGTAGAGAAGCTAGTATTTCTCCAAAGAGTAAGAGGCGGAATGTTTGAGTCACTTACAACTTGTAGACTACCATGGGTAGAACTGGGACTAAACCTTGACTATTATCCAAGAATGCTTACTGCAGCTACAGGCATTGAGTGGAATATGGATAAAATATTCGAGGTAGCAGACAGGATATATACGCTAATACGTAGCTTCTGGATAAGAGAATATCAGGGATGGAGCAGGGAAATGGATTATCCACCGATCAGGTGGTTTAAACATCCATTAACCAAGGGACCATTTGCTGGAAAGAAACTTGACATATCAAAGTATAATGTAATGCTAGACATGTACTATGAAATGAGGGGATGGGATAAGAACGGCGTACCTACTAAAGAAACTTTGAAAAAACTTGGCTTAGAATACGTAATCCCTGTTCTCGAGAAAATAGTAGAACTAGGATAAACTCGATTAATCTAAACTATTTTTAAATTCCTTAAACACATGCTTTTCTTTATGAAAGAGTAAACGCTAGAAACTATATATACAAGGTGCTCTACAGGTTGAATACCGAAAAAATAAGGCTTAGAGGAAAAGTAGTTTCGGGACTCGGAGTTGGTAGAAAATATGTTGAACTATATCGCCAAATGATCAATAAATATTTGGGAATAAACCCTTTTCCCGGTACACTAAATATCGACATAGGTTATGATGTATCGGAACTATTAGCAAAAACTACATCGAAATTAATACCCCCACCCTTTCCCGGATATGGTGCAGTGATCGCTTACAAAGGATATATTGAAGACATAGAAGTATATGTGATAAAACCATGTATAACAAGCCATGGATGGAACATTCTAGAAATAATATCTGAGAAAAACCTCAGAAAACAACTAAAGCTAAAAGATGGCGATGAAATAGAAATCGTCATAGTCTCATTATAGCAAAATATGTCCTAAAATCGTCGAGCAGATTCTTTTAATTTAGTTTACTATATTTTTAAAGTCTTATATTATGACTTATTAATCAGCTTTTACTAAAGACATTATAGCATATTTAATCTATTTAGAAAACATTTATGTGGAAGATGTGAAAGAAATTAAAAACTAGATATCTTTAAGATCTATGTCTGGAGTAGCTTGAATTATTGTTGCATATTTTATTTCTATGTACGAATACTTATTGTTTATAAGTTCTTTCAATATATCTACTGGAACATATACAAAGCCTATGTGTTCATTCTTTTGAAGTTCATATAATGTTCTTAGTTTTGTATTAATTATGAATGCGCAGATATATATTGAGGTATTTTCGTTATTTAATTTTTTATTAGTAAAATACGTTTCTACATCATTCCTTATAATAGAAAGCGCATAACTAACGTTTTTAGTGACTTTAACTGTTCCTGACATAACATATTTGAATTCTTTGTCATAAACAGTATAATAAATCCATGAGATGTTTTTACCCAGTCTTAATTTTGAGATTAAATCTTTGAATTCATTAATTGATAATGCCTTAGATGGTACAACATATGCGTTTACAATTACGTTGTGTTGTTTAATGAAGTCATTATGTTTAATCCATAAATTATCAATGTATTCTTTAAATTCTTTTACTCTTTCAATATGTTCTGGTTTTAATCTATCTTTACTTGTAAGTCCTATATTTGGATAACAATATTTACAATAATCCTCTACTTTAATTAATGCGATTTTATTTGTTCCATTAAAGATCTTATATAGCCTTATTGTTGCATATTGATTCTTTAAAACCGTTTCGGTTATTTTTACATTATTTTCTTGTTTTTCATCGACATAAATTGTTTCCCATTCTTCAGTATACGTTGGGTTATTATTGAATGATAATGTGACAATAATAGCTAAAGATAAGGACATAATTATTCCTAATATTATGCACGTAACTAATCTATTTTTTAAATTGTTAACCATTAATCCCACATTATATCCTATTATGTTACAAATGTTTTATCCTTTTCATTTTTTATATTTTTAACAAGGAACTTATCAGAGAAAAATTTATATATAACGAAAGATACGGTCCTCTTATATGCGGGAAGTTGCTAATCTCAAGAATCTCTCTTCATAATTACGTATTATAAAGGCTTCAGGATTCTCAATAGGTATTTTGAACTAATTGGTCTGTTAAGCGCATAAGTATGAAGAAGAATTTATATGAATAATGAGGCCTTTCCAATCATATACCGGCTGTGAATTGTATATATTAATCATATTAGGTAATTTAATTTGAAAAGGTATTATTAATCGTTGGGGATAAAGGTTGATTGTTAGGCCAGAGGATCTCGTTCAACTGATGAATTTGGATGAAGGGCAAGTGGATTGTGCGGGTGTTAAGTTAACTCTGCACAGTATATATATGCTTGAAGAACCGGGTGAGCTTAGTATCGATACTAGAAAAATTCCTAGGTATCGTGAGCTCGTATGTACAACTAAGTGCATGGTTCCGATGGGAGTGTATATTGTAAGATACAATGAGTACATCAAGATTCCGAACGGATATGTAGGGTTAGCTATTCCTAGATCGTCTCTTCTCAGAATGGGTGTAACTATACATTCGGCTGTATGGGATCCAGGTTATGAGGGGCAAGGAATAGGTTTAATGATAGTATTCAATCCTCATGGAGTAATCTTATCTAAGGGGGTGCAGATAGCTCAGCTTGTATATTTTAAAATGACTGGAGAAACACGAAAGGTATACAATGGTGTATATAAGGGAGAGAAAACGGATTAATGGTGCGGCGGCCGGGATTTGAACCCGGGATCTCCGGCGTTCTGCGCGTACAACGAACCCGCGTGGCAGGCCGGCGTCCTAGTCCAGGCTAGACGACCGCCGCGTTTTCTTGTCAGTATCTAATATAATTAATTTAGGGGTTTTATGGTTTTTCTATACTAAACTATAAAAGATTAAAAGGTTTAAGCCTCTACTTTTTCTTTTTTCTCTTCTACTTCTTCTACTTTCTTCTTTACTTCTACTAGTTTCTTAGCTCTGCGTGCCAGCTCTCTAAGTATATCGTTTTTGCTCACGATGCTTACTATTTGTCTATCATCACTTACTACTGGTATTCCATTTAGATTAGCTTCTCTCATCATATCAATAGCTCTTGATAATAGAGTGTTTGGTGAAATATACTTACGGTAAGGTACCATTACGTCCAATGCTACGAGCGGTGTTATTTTTACATATCTCCCTTTTCTAGCAGCTCCTCTTACGAGTTTTCTAACCCATATTAGTCTTCTACTCTTAATGCCTGTTACTGCGTCTTCAAATGCTACGAATGGTAGTCTGTTCGCCGATACTACACCCAATACGTTGGATCCATCATAAACGGTTAATGCATCTAGATATAGTGCTTTCATCTTATTAACAGTATGGTATAGACTATGGAATGGGTGTACACTTGCTGTTTTACCTGGTAATATAACGTTTTCTACTAGAAGGTCTCTTAGTACTTCTTTTGCTGCTTCAACTACTTTGTCTTTAGTAATGAATCCTATAATTTCACCATTTTCGTCAACTACGAATACTACTTCTGATTCAGA
>JAGGVR010000117.1 GCA_021157925.1 Staphylothermus sp.
GGAGAAGATAAAGAAGAAACTAGAATCCAGGGGTATGGCTTTCACTTTCTACGAGCTCAATCGTAAAGCCTATTGTAGAGCAGGCGGTAAAATAATAGCTGCTAAGATCAAGGGACAGTGGTTCATAAACTATAGCGTGCCTTGGTGGAAGGAGAAGACGAGAGAATTCGTAGAAAAGATGCTCAAGATACTTCCCCTTAAGTATAAGAAGGCCATGCTTGACGCTATTGACTGGCTTGAGAAGAGACCATGTGCTCGTAAGAGAGGACTGGGTACAAGACTGCCGTTTGATCAAGAATGGATTATTGAGAGTCTTAGTGACTCAACCATCTATATGGCGTTCTACACGATCATACACATCATTAGGAAGAATAATATTAAGCCGGACCAACTAAAACCAATGGTCTTCGACTATGTATTCTATGGTAAAGGTGATCCTGAGAAAATATTTGCAGAGACAGAGATACCAGTAGAAGTCCTGAAAGAGATGCGGAGGGAATTCACATATTGGTACCCAGTAGATCAGAGACACACGGGTATAGCACATATAAGTAATCATCTCTCATTCTTCCTATACCACCATGTAGCACTCTTCCCGCCAGAGCATTGGCCTAGAATGATTAGTCTTAACGAGATGGTTATACGTGAAGGAGTAAAAATGAGTAAGAGCAAGGGCAACGTGATCCTTCTTAGAGACATTGCCGAGAAATACTCAGCAGACCTCTTCAGACTCTATGCTGCTGGAGCAGCTAATCTAGACACTATTCTTGATTGGAGAGAGAAAGAAGTAGAAATGGTAATAGATAATCTCAGAAGATTCAAAGCACTCGCTGAGAAAGCGTTAAAAACAGAATGCAGAGGAGTGGGTACTGAGAGGTTTATAGATAAATGGTTCATGTCAAGATTTAACAGAATAATAGAGGAGGCTACAAACGCTCTGGAGAACATGGAGATCAGAGACTACGTACAGAAAGCATTCTATCAAGTACTATCAATAATAGACCACTACAGGGAGAGAACCAGTTCAAGAGAGGCCCTTTGCATGACTAAGAGGATTCTCGAAAAATGGATCAAGCTACTCAACCCGGTCATACCACATCTTACAGAAGAGATCTGGTCATGGATGAATGGTGAAGGCTTCTTATCTTTCAGTGAATGGCCTATGGCAAGGAAGGAGGAGATAGACGAGGAAGCAGAAGCATTAGAGGATATGGTTGAGAGACTCATTGACGATATTAAGAACGTATTAAATGTCTTATCACCCAAACCTACTAAGGCTGTAATAATAGTTGCTTCACCCTGGAAATATGAAGTAGTAAAGCTCGTGGATCAGGGTAAACAGATGAAGGAGATCATACAGAGTATTAGAGACAAATACGGACTCAAAGGTAGGGAAAAAGAAATAATAGACACGATCCAGCAGTATAAGAAAGCCCCGCTCAAAGAAGCATTAATAGTTAACCCGAAGAACGAGTACAAGGTGCTTGAGGAAGCAAAAGAGTATATCGGGAAGAAGACAAAGCTAGAAGTAACAATTATGTGGGAAGAAGAAGCAAGAAGTAAGAAGATACCGAGAGCAGAAAAAGCTTATCCATTAAAACCCGGAATATACCTACACTAAAATTAAAGAACAGCTTCTTACTCCTTCTCCCTACTAGTATATTCTTTCAAAGCTTTCTCGACAAGCTGCATATATGCTAAACAGGGGCCACCGCCCATTAGCACAGCGACCCAGCCAGCCTCACGGATCTCCTCAGGAGTAGCACCAGCCTCCAAAGCCTCTTTAACGTGTAGAGCGATACACCACTGGCACTGAGCAGCAACACTAGCAGCAACAGCAATAAGCTCTTTAGTCTTAACATCCAATGCGCCAGGCTCACGAACTGTCTGTAAGAAGTCTAGGAAAGCCTTAATCTGCTTAGGACTAGTCTTTCTCCACTCCTTAATAGACTCGAAAAACTCGTGGACAAGCTCCTCCATCACGTCCCTTCAACACCCCCTCTAGAATTTTCTAATCGATTATATGTTTGAAGAAAAATAAAATTGATTAACCGATCATCTCTATGACTATAATCTTTTTTCAAACTGTATTAGTGATTTTGTTTTCTGACACAGATCATCTTTCTGTCTAGGTCTAAGGAATAAATATGTGGTTTTCATAATAATTTGTTGGAATTCATGTTTGGTGATGAAAAGTCTGACCGATCGTTTCTGATAATACTGTTAATCTTGTTATTCTTGGTATCCATTAATGTTTATCAAGCGTGTATAGCAGGAGGTTATAATGAGACAATTATAGGTGAACACAGAATAGTTATTTATATATATGGTAATCGCACTATATGAGTAAAACTATTGGGAAAAATAAATGATTCGAGACAACTTTATGAATATGTTGATTCATTGACGCATGACAGCGTTGTTAGAATGTATCGTATAGGATTTATAAGTTGGGGGAGTAACTATTCTGTGTCTATGGCAGTTTATGTTGCAAAGTTTCACCCGGGTATATGAAAACAACACATTTAGGAAGGAGAAAGAAGGAAATAAAGTAATCGTGGAAGACAATCTATATGATTCGATGAGTTTCTACATATAGGTGATGATAATAAATTATTTAGTGAAATTATTCTTGGAACAATATTCGGTAATAGTTCATTAAGGTACATTAGTTCGGAGACAATACGTAATATGACTCCTACAAGTATAATTATTGATGGTAAAGTAGTACTCGGTGGAACATTATAGAGTATTATAGAGTATATGCTAGAATACACGAGAACGATACATTAATAGGGAAATTCATTAAGACGTTCATGGATAAGTTGATAATGCCAAATACCATAAAGTATAAAGTCGCTCAGGATATAGTAAAGATAATATTCCCAATGATTACTTGGGACAACAATACATTAAGAAATATTGCAGCTTTCTTTTTGAAAAATACAATTTATCAAGTAATACCCTAGTAGAGATCATTCTCAATAAAAATGTATCGGTATCAGCTAACCATACAGTGCTTGGAGAACTAGACAAAGTAGAAATATCGTTCAATAAACCAAGTGAGAGAAAAACCTTGGCTAAAGAAGTTCACTCATTTCCACTACATGGAATAATAATAGCAATATTATTGTTACTACTTACTGTGGCAATAGTATCTCGAACTAAGAAGAAATAGATACTTCTATTACTACAGAGCAGTAGTAATGGTTATATAATTGCATGTGTTTTTATATTTTCCGTAATGTGTCATGTTTATATTCTTGTCTGGTCTACATCATATTTAGATGTGTCGTCGTCTAGGGTCGGCGGTGAACGCCTCCTCGAGGACGGATGAAAACAGACCGACCGAGAAGGAACAAGAATGAACCGATGACCACTCATATGAAATCATATAAAGAGGCGAACCCACTCTATAATGAATTAGTTCGATTACTATGAAATCGTTTTATTGTAACCAGTAATTTAATATTGTTCCATCTGCTTTAATTCTTCCTTCATTTTTGTGGACATAAATCCTTATATACCGCGGGTTATGTGATTTAATTAGGCATACATGTTAATAAATACATTATAGTGTTTGTGCATGTCTGTCACTTTCACAATACGAATACCACATAAACTTGCTATGAAAATGAAGAAGTATAAGGAGATTAACTGGAGCGAGGTTGTGAGAAGAAGTATTGAGGAATATATTAGAAAACTTGAAGAAACAAGAACAGTGGCGGATGCAAATGAACTATTAGATGAGCTTAAGTCCTTAGGTATTTCTCCAGAAGAATTAGAACCCTTGAACTATGATGAAGAAATGAAGCATTATAAAGAACTTGGTGAAAGAGAATGGAAGAGGCTCTTTATGATACAAGCAAAGTAATCGAGATTATTTCTAAGAATAAAGAGATTATTCGAGGCTATATCTCTATATTAACTGTTATAGAGTATCCATCCTCTGCCAAATATGCTTCAAAATACTATATCCGAAGAAAAGAGATTATCACTTATCAGTAAAATGGCAAGTCATGCTTAGAAAGAACGGTTATCCATTACCAGCCGTGGATCTTATCATAGCTGCTCAAGCACATAATAGAGGACTAGTACTAGTGACTCTTGACAAATACTTCGAAATACTAAAGAAAGAAGCTGTTCCTGAACTTAAACTCGTATTAGAAAAAACACAATAAA
>JAGGVR010000027.1 GCA_021157925.1 Staphylothermus sp.
AAGGTTCCAGCACCACCAATGCTTAAGAAAGATGCGCCATATTCATATATGAATTTTCTCAGATCCTTTATCAGCCTCAAAAGATCCACGCCTAATAAGCTACCGAGAACACCACTAACATAAGCTATAGGTACAACCATGGTTGGTTCATGAACTAGTATTAAAGTAGTTAATGCAGCTACTAGTGGTGGTAAGAACCCTGGGACGACTATTCCTACTCCGGGCACGGATCTTGAAAAAGAGTATGATATAAACGCAGTTGAGATAATACCAATTAATAAGGGTAATACGAGACTGGAATAACTAAGAATTTTCATAATTAGTATCGTGCTTATAATCATGGGTATAATTGCTCCCCCGACATTAATAGCTAATACTACTTTTCTCTCAACAATTACTGGATAGATAATGGGTATTGGAAATCCAAAAAAGTAAACATATCTTTCAGTTAATACTATTCTTTTCTCACCCGTTCGATATTCTTTTATAACAATGTTGAGAGGACTCAGCATAATACTCGATAAGAAAATAATATATCCAAGAAATATTGCTTTCCCCAAACCGATACCAAATAATGTATTTATAAAGCCAAAAACCGTTGGTGCAACAAGAGATAATGGTAACAGTAAAAATAAGTAAGTTATAAGATAAATGGGATGGGTAGGAACTGCTATTATAATTCTTTTCTTGTTTTCAACGTTATTAATCAATTCAAACAACCAATTCTACAGATAGTCTATTTACACTCTGGGATCCAGGCGCGAAACCCTCTTCACCCCCTATTTTTGAGGGTCGAGGGAGTCGCAGTGGTTGCCCGTGTTTTTATCTTTTGGTGATTATGGGTATTTTAGGTACTTGTACGGGCTTCCCCTTCATCGGGTTCGGGGTTTCATCTCCTTCGGGAGCTTTCAGGGCTTCCACGAAACCATGGAGCCCCACATCTCGGGTTAGGGATTTTAATCCTCTTAGTGCTAGGTTCCACGAGGCAACAATATCCCTAGTAACAACATACCCATTAGGTAGTTTAACCCACCTATAATTAATGAACTCTAACTTCCCCCTTATTGGTGATGTTTTAGAAGTATTTCTTGGACTTACATAGGCTACTGGAAGCCCTTCAACTAGTGCCTTGTAATGGATATAGCTCTGTATTCTACGGTACGTCCATAGTGATAGTTTCTTGTTGAACCTCTTTAAGCCATTAACTCTGTTCTTGAGCTTGTTCAAATCCTCTAAGACTATTAATGCATTATACTCTTTAGCAATCTCCACTATTCTCCTAGAGACGAAATGGCATGAATCCAAAAGAATATTCCTAGCTCTCCTACCATGTCTTCCAATCGCCTCTCTAATTCCTTTAACATATCTCCATTTCTTAGAGTATTTTCTCTGAATCTTCTCAGCAATAATTCTATGAGCTAATGCTCTCCCCAAACCATTAAACGGAATAATACCCATAGAAACCAGGCCTCTATTTGCATCAATTATTGTGTAGGTTATGTTGTCGAAGTTAATGTCAATTCCCATGATATACTGTGGTTTCTTCATTACTACTTCTTTCTCGAAAGTAAAAAATACCCATATCTCTCCGTTCCTGTAACTTACTAGAATCTCTTTGAGCTTCCACTCTTTATTAAAGTATTCATCTAAGTAGTTATACCAAAGTAGCTTTAGCTCAACCCATTCATCATTGAGGACCGCTATTCTCAGCACCTTACTGTTTAAATCAAGCCTGTAGTCTTGGTAGTCAAGCCTAGCTGTTAGCTTCCTTAATACTGGCTTCGACCCCTTGTTCTTCTTGGTTGCCTTTACTACTTCTCTTGCTCTACGCTCAATCTTATGACAATGATGTGCTCTAAAACCTTGTTTTCTTAATATTTTGTAGAACCTGTGGTGAAGCTCTTTAAGCGATGGTACATGGTCTAGACTCCATATCTCATCTATAACATATTGTGCCCAGTCACGAAATGCTTTGAGGAAGGAGAGTAATGGCTGGGGATTGGGGACGGCTGCCTTAGCCTTCGCAGTCGCTAAAACCCTCATCCCCCAGCCACCGATAATGAGTTTGTGAGACAGATTTATAAATTTTAGTCTCAAATATAGATTTGGGGATACTATGAGCTATGTGTATAGTTTCGAAGCAAAGATTATGAAGTATGGAGGAGGAAGATACATCATATACCCGCCCAAGAAGTACCAAGAAAAACTAAGGAAACATCATGGAAAAAGAGTAAAAGTAATAGTAATAATAGAGCCAGGGTAGGTTTCCAAAATACCGCCAAGTTCCCTAAATATCCATAAGAACAAAATATCATCAACTATTAAATAGTCTTCATCTCCTATACACTATACCTTAGTATAGATTTTTATTCCTTTCAGAGATCATATCGTATAGGTGGAAATAATAGTGCTTAGAAAAATACTATATTACCTAAGCACTATGTTGTATTTCCTTGGTCTTGCTCATTTAGTTCCTCTTATTTTCTCCATAATTGTAGGTGAGTCAGTCACATTTATATCTGCAATCCTCATTGATATCGTATTACTATTATTTCTGGGTTATGTGTTTAGAAGAATAAGCATTGTAGAGGAGATCGGTCTTGTCGAAGCATTTACAGTGATGGTTTTATCTTTTATAATACCAGCATTTACTTGTGCGTTTCCTATAATGGTTTATGGTTATAGTTTTATAGATGCTCTATTTGAGGGTGTCTCAGCGATAACTACTACGGGTTTATCCGTACTCGATTATGGAGAAGTAAGTATTGGTATAGAGTTTTTAAGAGCATTTTATCAATGGCTCGGCGGAATAGGTATTGCATTATTAGTTGTATCATTTATGCTCGCACCGGGATCAGCTGCATATAATATTTACTTAGCCCATCTAGGTAAATATAAAATAGCTCCACTAAGTTCTAGAACTATTAGGATCATATTATCAATTTATGTATCATTAACTATGATCTACATCATGATATATTTGTTCTCAGGACTATCCCTAATAGATTCAATAATTAATGCATTAACAACCATAAGCACTGGTGGTTTTTCACGTTTAACTTACTTCAGCGGAATAGCAATGTATTCAGCCATCATGCTAATGTTTGTTAGTGCTCAACCTCTGGCATTGTTTTATTTCATAAGGAAAGGTAATATTAAGAAAATTCTCAGTGATCCACAACTCATTAGTTTCACCACAATAGTCTTTATTAGTTCTATTGCACTTTATCTCTTCGACAAAATCAACTATGCCTCTGCTCTTTTTCAAGTGGTCTCAGCATTATCTACTACAGGGTATACTTCTGTAAAC
>JAGGVR010000007.1 GCA_021157925.1 Staphylothermus sp.
CTTTCATCAACTATATTTTTTAAGGCATTGATATCTATGTTTCCATCTTTTCCTGAAGGCACTTCAATGACGGAATACCCACCCATAGCAGCACTTGCAGGATTAGTGCCGTGCGCAGAATCCGGTATAATGATGTATTTTTTCTTTTCTGAATTCCCTCTTAATTCATGATATTTTCTCATTATTAGGATACCAGCAAATTCTCCATGAGCACCTGCTGCTGGGTGAAGAGAACAATAATCCATTCCAGTGATATTAGCAAGCCACTGTTGGAGCTCGTACATCATCTCAAGAAGACCTTGAATAGTTGTGGTGTCTTGTAATGGATGAACCTCTGTTATTCTAGGATCAGAAGCTATCTCCCAGCCTATCCTGGGATTGTACTTCATAGTACACGAACCTAGCGGGACCGGCCCGTTATCGATACCGTAACTCATCTCTGTCAATCTCGTATAATGCCTAACTACTTCAACTTCACTTAACATTGGTAGTTCAGGTTCTTTGTTTCTCCTTATTTTCTCAGGTATATTAATTTCTCCAACAACGTCAACAATTTCCTTTTCAAGCTCAGGCACAAGAAAGCCTTCCCTATCACTATTCCCTAGTTCAAATACTAGTGGTTCAGACCATTTAGCCTGCCTAAACATATCCACTTACCTCTCTTCCAATATTCTTTTAATCAAATGAACTAAGAGATCTATGTCTTGTCTTTGATGAACTTCTGTAAAAGCAAATAATGCTGCTTCACCAAATTCTGGGTACAACTTTCCTAGATATAATCCACCATGTATTCCTTCTTCAAGTAATTTCTCGTGGATGAATTGATAGGGTACATTATACTCGTTAAAGCTAACAATAAATTCTTTGAAGAAATCTGCTTTGAATATATTTGCTTCAATACCGTTCTTCCTCATTATTTTCATAGCGTAGTGCGATTTGTAATATATGTGTTTACTTAGTTTAATCAATCCTCTCCTTCCCAGTAGGGATAAGTAAATAGCGGAAGCTATAGCGGATAAGGCTTCATTAGTGCATATATTAGATGTGGCTTTAGATCTCCTTATGTGTTGTTCTCTCGTCTGCAAAATCATGGCAAAAGCCCTTTCGCCTCCTTCAATTGTTTGTGCTAAGCCAATTAGTCTACCAGGCATTTGCCGTAATAGTTTTGGATCGTCTCTTATGGCAAATATGCCTAAATAGGGGCCGCCAAAGCAAAGTCCTAATCCAAGAGGCTGGCCTTCACCAACAGCTATATCAGCACCTAGTTCTCCTGGAGGTTTTATTAAACCTAGCGATAAAGGATCAACTCCTATTATAAACAATGCTTTATGATCATGAACTATTTCGCTCACGTCAATAGCGTTCTCCTCGATCAAGCCAAAGAAATTAGGGTTCTGCAAATATACAGCAACAACATCTTTAGACATTTTTTCCTTCAGATCTTCTTCATCCACTAATCCAGTCACAGGATCATACTTTATATTTTCTATGACCACTCTTCGCTGGCTAATATGGGGATATAAGTAAGTCATAACTACTTCTTTATGGAAAGGGTTCATATTTGCTGGAAGCAATATTTTCATTTTATTCTTATTTATTCTCATAGACATAAGTAAGGCTTCAGCTAAGGCAGAAGCACCATCATACATGGACGAGTTAACTATGTCCATATCCAGCAGTTCTGCCATCAAGCTTTGATACTCAAACAAAGCTTGAAGAATACCCTGCGAGATCTCAGGTTGATACGGTGTATATGATGTCAAGAACTCACCACGTGATATGATATATTTTACTACTACAGGGACATAATGTGGTGCAACGCCTCCTCCTATAAATGGAGGTATTCTTAATTGTTTGTTTTTAGCAAGTTTTTCGTTAACAATTCGCTTCACTTCTATTTCAGACAATGGTTTCTTTAAACCAATATTTAGTTCGTCCCATTTATCTGCAGATATTCTTACATTGCTAGGAATATCTTTAAATAGCTCCTCAACACTCTTTATTCCAAGCTTTTCCATGATCTTTCTTCTAATTTTACTTGAAGAATTAGGAATGAAAGGATGGGCGTCCACCTTCAACAATCCCCTCTACATAGATCAGCATTTATTCTTATTGAAAATATGTAGAATTAGATTAATAGATTTAGCTTCCCATAGTATGTATCTGAGCAAATGGTGATACCCGTGAAAAGAATTCAGCTACTCGATTTCCATGTAGAAAAACTAGGTGCTGAAACAGGTTTCTTTGGTGAATGGGAAGTTCCTATGAGGTATAAGAGCTCTATAGAAGAACATCTAATAGTTAGACAAGCATGTGGAGTTTTTGATGTAAGCCATATGGGGAGAATAAAGATTAGTGGAAATGATGTTCTCGACTTCATACAATATATTTATACAAAAGACTTATCAAAGACAAAGACAGGTTTCATGAGTGGGCCTACCCTTGCTTTGAACCAATATGCCAGAGTCAAAGACGATGAGATGCTTTACAAAATAAATGATGAGGAATGGCTTGTAGTAGTTAACGCATTAGTTATAGATAAGATGATTAATTACTTCAAAAAAGTCATCGAGGAGAAGAACTATGAAGTAATAATAGAGGATTATACTAGTAAATACGCTATGATCGCTGTTCAGGGCCCAAAAACGGTTGAAATATTTGAAAAAATCAATGCAGGATGGGTAAATGACTTAAAACCATTAGAGTTTAGAATGAATGAAAAAATAAACAACATTAATGTTTTCTTGATAAGCAGGAGTGGATGGACTGGAGAAGATGGTTTCGAAATATGGGGTGAGCCAAGACAGATAGCTAGGCTAATAGAGTTATTAATAAGTGCAGGGGCTAAACCTGTTGGAATAATAGCTAGAGATACATTAAGAATGGAGATGGGCTATGTTCTAGGAGGACATGAGTATGGAGAAGACCCTGTGAAATATCCTTGTGCCATCAGCCTACGCTATGGATTAGGTGCAATCACATGGAATAAACATGGATATGTTGGTGAACAAGCACTTAGAGCTTGTCTTAAAAATGGAGTAAGATGGGTACGTATGGGTATAAAGATGTCTAAGAAACATGCAAGAATAATTCCAAGAGAAAATACACCAGTATCTATTGAAGGACAATATGTTGGCTGGGTAACTAGTGGAGCATATTCTCCAGTACTTAAGAGAGGAATTGCTCAAGCATATATCGATTCGAGATACGCTATAGTGGATATACCCGTCACTATCCAAATTAGAGGAAAAGAATATTCAGGTAAAATAGTTGATTTCCCATTTATCCGCAAGTAAGTTCTCGCTAGATTACTTTTTTAACGACATACCTACCATAATCAATCAATACCTTAATATATCCCCTAAGCATTTCGTCTACGAAAGGATCCCCCGTATCTACTCTTAAATATTCTATATCTCTTATTTTCCGCTTAGTACTGATTACTAATATGTTATTTCTACCAATTTTTCGGATAATACTTGGAGATATTTGCTGATTTCCTCTACCAAAAATAAAGCCTTGTCCCCCAATTGGTGTGACTACAATCTTTGCTTTACCATATTTGCTTATTATTTGCAATAATATGCATTCATCAGCGTCCTTGGCTATTAGTTTATTATTAATAATTGCGTCAACTCCAAGCAGAGTATATGGGATACCCAATAGTTTATTAATTTCCTTAACGGTAGAACCAGGTCCTAGAATATATGGGATATTCGGATCCATGTTTTCAATAATGTATTCAGCAATTGCTCTTTTATTCTCATCCTCCTCGGAACCCTCATATATTGTTTTACTTGATTGAATATAATGTTTAATTAATGGTATTTTTAAGTAGCAGTACAGCTTTATTACGAGTTTGTCCCTCCTATAAGCCTCTTCATCTATGTCAAGAACTTCTCTTAACACAAATTCTACATTATCTTCTAGGAACTTTTCTAGAATAACGGCAGCATCGTATGGACTATTAGCGAAAACCGCACTGTACATTTTTACGCCACTAGGAACCCCCAATACGGGAGCACTAGTACTTATAGATACACATATGTCTCTAGCAGTGCCATCACCTCCAACAAATACTAGGAGATCAACGTTTTCATCGAAAACCATAATTCTGGCAATTCTGCGGGTATCTTCTGGGATAGTAGGGTATTTTATCTCCCCTACAATTTTAACGAGTTTATCTGAATGAATAGATTTCTTTACAATGTCTTCCCCCATTATACCAGGTGCCGATATTATTCTAAAATCGTTCCTTCTGATACTGTTCAAGAACAATAAAGCTCTTCTTGGCGCAATAGGCTTAGCGCCTTTTTTCAAGGCAAGTAGGTAAGCATCTCCATCAGTACCTTTTAAACCTACTCTTCCACCCATTCCAGCAATAGGGTTAACGATCAATCCTATAGTTTTCAACGAAACCCCCTTCACGTATTGAGTTAAATAACTCTTAGCATTATATAGTTTTATTGAGGCTGATGCTAGAATGCTTGACTCGCTTATTAATAGTTATCCTGAACTTGAGAAAGTATTGAATTTAACAATACAACACACTATATGGAGGAAAAAAGAATGTATTAACATGATCGCTAGCGAGAACGTAATGAGTCCTCTGGCTATGCTTCTTTACCTAAATGATATGATGCATAGGTATGCTGAAGGCAAACCTTTTAAACGCTATTATCAAGGACTAAAATATGTCGATGAACTAGAAGTTACAGCTCAAAAAATTATTGGAGAGCTTCTTGATACAGAATACGTTGAGCTTAGACCCATTAGTGGTACTATAGCCAATGCTACGGTTTTTAAGGCATTAGCAAAGCCAGGAGATAAGGCCGTAGTAGTGCCCGTTCAAGCGGGTGCTCATGTAAGCCATACACGATACGGAACTCTTGGCGCACTTGGATTGCAACAAGTAGAAATGCCTTTTGATATAGAGGAATGGAATATAGATATAGACAAATCAGTAAAACTCATAGAGGAAACAAGACCAAGCATAGTAATACTTGGTGGAAGCCTATACATTTTCCCACATCCTGTAAAAGAGCTAAGTGAAGCGGCACACAGTGTAGACGCCAAGTTAATGTATGATGCAGCTCATGTTCTTGGACTGATAACAGGAAAAGCATGGACAAACCCATTACTCGAGGGAGCCGATATATTAACATCTTCAACACATAAAACCTTCCCAGGGCCGCAAGGAGGATTAATTGCTACTAAAACTAAGGAAGACTACAAAAAAGTCTCCAAAATAGTATTTCCTGTCTTCGTATCAAATCATCACCTTCATAGATTATCGGCTCTAGCAGTAACAGGCCTAGAAATGAAGTATTTCGGAAAACAATACGCTGAACAAATCATTAAAAATGCTAAAGCCTTAGCAGAAGCTCTAGCAGAACATGGAATAAAAGTAATTGGAGAAAACAAGGGCTTCACAGAGAGCCACCAAGTAATAATAGATGTAAAAGCAAATGGTGGCGGAGCAAAGAATGCTGAACTACTTGAAAAAGCAAACATAATAGTAAATAAAAACATGTTACCATGGGATAAACCCGAAGACATAAAGAATCCAAGCGGTATAAGGATAGGAGTTCAAGAAATAACTCGATGGGGCATGAAAGAAGAAGAAATGAAAATAATAGCAGAGTTTATGA
>JAGGVR010000094.1 GCA_021157925.1 Staphylothermus sp.
AGCCGGAATCTGATTCTGTGAATAAGTAAGTATTTTTAGAAAAACCTTTGTTCTAGGTGATAACTCCTCTATATTTATTTCCTCACTAACAAGTTTGTGGAAGTCAGTATTTATCATAAGCGATCTTTGGTAAAGTTCGAGGATCCTATACTCGTTCATTCTTCCTCCTTCTATCAATAATTCTTTAACCTGATAAATAGTTTCTTCAGAAATCTTCTTTTCTTCAATTATTTCGTATATTAACTTAATCATGGCTTCTACGTCTAAGTAGCCTTTAATAGATTCTTTTAACAAGTAATAATCGATCTTTTTCTTCAGATAATACTTATTAATTATTCTCTTTAACAACTTGTAGTAATTATCTTTTGCCTTTTCTAAACTATTATATGCGTTAATTAGGTCATTTGAATTTATGTAATGATATGCTTCGAACTTATATGCTCGAGCAAGGTTCAACAATGCTCTATAATTTCTTCCCCTATATGAGTAATACTTTGACGAAATCATGTATTCTTTGCTTCCCTCGAGGTATCTTCCTTCAATAACATTTTTTGCCGCTAATAATTCATGAAGAAGGCTTTCAGCGACATTTTTGAGGTGAGGACTTAATATGTTTTCTGCTTCCATACTTGCTTTTCTCAGATTCTCTATTGCCTTATCTATATTCTTTTCACTGATCATGTTACATTCTGCTAGACATATAAGAGTCTTTATCCTCAATGCCTCGGCTTTACTCTTATATTCTCCACCAACTTCCTCGTATATGCTTGTGGACCGTAGAAACGATTTATATGCATTACATGGCTTTTTCTTCTTTAATTCAAGTTCGGCTAAATATTCATTCATGAGAGCTTCTGCAATTAGTGATTCTCTTAGAGAACCAGTTGATCTATAATATCCGACAAGTTCTTGTAAGCGAAAAATGGCCTCTTCATACCTTCCCTGCCGTGCCAAGTATCGTGCAGTACTTAGTAGATATTTGGCATTTACTCTCTTTGCCTCTTTTGTGAGAGAGGGATCATCCCGAGCTACTTGTATAGCTAGATGATACATAATCCTAGCTAAGTCAAATACAAGACTATTATACATATAGTCTCCTAAAATTGTATATAGGTAAAACAATAGTTTCGATTTCTCAATGCAGATCTCTTCTTTGCATAGGCCGGTTTTTTCTAAAATATTTAGTAGTTCCACTCCAAGTGCCTCATATGCTGCTGCTTCAATTAATTTACCGGATCTTAGTTTTTCTTGTGAGAGGTTCATGACCTTATATATTAAATCTGTAATAACCCTACTAGGTTCTCTTTCATGAACGACTGTTGATTTTGAAACAATAGTGTTAACTATGGATTTTTCATTCTCCGCTGGTATAAGCAGAGCCCTACATGCAGTGTGTACAAGTTCTTCTATGTTCCTTATAGTAGTTAAACTACTTATTCGTCTAAGGAAGCGTATTAATGACTCAATTCTTTTATTATCATTTGAGAGCTTAATGAAACCATTTTCTATTTCATAAAAACCTATTTTGTGAGAAAACACAATAGTTCTCTCTAATAGCTTTTTGTGTACATCGAATACCTTATAAATTCCTCCTAGAAAAAGGTTATCTTTTACTAGAGAAGGTATTTCATCCATTTTAGCACCTTCTTTATTAATAACATCGTCTATTATTTGGAGGATAGAGAAAAACGCTACAAGCCCTCTCGTCGTTACTACGTAGTACTCATTATTTTTCTTTTTGATCTTCTTCAGCAATCCCCGATCAACTAATTTATTTACGAGACGAGGATTTAATCTCTTGAAAGTCTTAGGTTTGATTATGTCGTTTAATCTACATATCTTCTCGTTGAAATACATGTGTTCTAATGCATTCAACAATATCTCGTACTCTATATTATATAAAGAGAAATATGAGGGCCAATCTACCCTGTTTCCCTGAAAATTATAAATCAAAATACCAGCACCCAGTATAAGAGATATTGTTATGAACTCAATAAATTGTTTTATCATAACACATTATCATGATTATCGAAAATTTACAAAAACAATAATTGTTGCGTACCTATGTTTTGATTCATATTTCATTTAGATAATATTTTATTTAATATGCGTAATTACATAACTAGGTATTCGATAACGCCGTCTAGGTGAAAATATAATGGTCGATCCTAGGGTCTCAAATCTTGCTAAACTTATTGTTAAGTATTGTATTGAAGCCAGAAAAGGAGACGAAGTTATAATAAATGCTGGCATACCAGCTATTCCTTTGGTTAGGGAAATAGTTAAGTTCTTAGTAGGGGAAAATGCGTATCCATTATTTATTACGTTAAGTGATGAATCGATTAGTGAAGCATTTTACAGATATGCTGGAAAAGAAGTATTGTCCTATGTAAGTCCCTTAGAGAAAGCAATTGTTGAGAAAATAGATGCAAGTATTTCAATTATATCGCCTACACATACCAAGGCACTAGCAAGCATTGATCCAGAAAAGATCAAAGTGAGAAGAGCCGCTAGGATAGAGTTAAGTAAGATATTCATGGAGAGAAGTGCCACAGGAGAATTAAGATGGACTGTAACAGCTTATCCTACTCGTGCATTGGCTCAAGAAGCTGGCATGTCCATAATAGAGTATGAAGATTTTGTTTATCACGCTACATATGCAGATACACCCGACCCAGTGAAGAAGTGGATGGAGATAAGGAAGAAACAACAAAAAATAGTTGATTTCCTAAACAAAGTGTCGGAGCTCAAATATGAAGGTCCAGGTATTCAGCTTTACCTCCGAGTAGATGGTAGGAAATGGATAAATGACGATGGTAAAAACAATATGCCAGGCGGAGAAGTATTCTCTGCACCAATAGAGGATAGTGTTGAGGGATATGTTGAGTTTGATTATCCAGCTATTTGGAGTGGTGTAGAGGTTGATGGAGTGAAAATAGTGTTCAAAAGAGGCGTTGTTGTAGAAGCAAAAGCTAGAAGAGGCGAGGAATTTTTAAAGAAAATGCTAGAGACAGATGAAGGAGCCAAGAGACTAGGGGAAATAGCTTTTGGACTAAATTATAACATCAATAGGTTCACGAAAGAAATACTCTTTGATGAGAAGATCGGGGGAACTATACATATGGCTTTAGGAGCAGCATATCCTGAAACGGGCGGCAAGAACGTTTCAGCAATACACTGGGACATGATCAAGGATATGCACAGACATAAAGTCTATGCTGATGGAGACCTTGTCTACGAGAATGGTTATTTCCACGAAGACATTATATAGTCTTATTTTTTAATCGACACCTCTAGCCCTTAATGCATCAACTATTGTATTTATACGTAGTACCATGAGTCTTATTCCTTCAAATACTATGAGGAAATGATTAAGTATATTCCATCCAGGTTCCCATCCCCTTATTCTTTTTGATTCAATAACTTCGTTTAATTCTGCTACAATATTATGTAGCATAAGTAGTGCTAGTGTCATGATATTTCTTCCGAAGATGTCATATAATTGTTGAACAGAGGTTGTTGCATAGAATAAGAGGATTACTAGAAAGCTCGCATATCCGAATAGTAGTAATGAAATGATCTTTGGAGTAAGAGTTCCTGCTAAGTAATCAACCACTATAATAATTGTCGAGGGGGGTAGGTAGATGAGTAGACTCTCACTTATTATTTTGAATTCTTTCACAAAAGCAAATAATGAAATTGAAAATAGAATTATTAATATGTAGATAATGTTATTCAGGAATATAAATGATAAAGCAGTAAATATGAGAAGCAGAAATTTAAGGACCAATGCCTTCTTAGTATGAAGAATTGTTTTTCGGTGTTGTAACCTATATGCTTCAAGCATGACTGCCACAAATAATCCGCCTCGTCAATACTCCTGCACTAGATAGTTTGTCATCATCTAGTTGTTTCCAATCTCCTATTTCTAGTCTTTTATCTTTTTTAATCAGTAAGTATTTGTCTGGCTTAACGTTGTCTATTAGAGGAACTAAATGCGTAGATATTATGATTAGTTTATTCTTTTTCCTAGCCCGCTTAATGATCTCAATAAGCGTAATGGTTCCTTCATAATCAAGTTCATTAAAGGGTTCGTCGAGCAACCATATGGGTTGATCGGCTACAAGCACGCTTGCTAAGCTTACTTTTTTAGCTTCTCCGCCACTTAGAGTATATGGGTCTCGGTCATAGAGATTTTTATCAACAAGCATTTCCACTATTTCCCAGTCTCCTTCAATACCAGTTGTTTTGAGTATAAATTTGATTTCATCAATTACTCTTGCTTCGATGAATCCATAGTATGGGTTTTGCCAAGTATATCCGATGATTTTAGCAGCTTCTTTTCTCTTGAGATTATATGGTTCTTTATTATTAACAAGTATTTTTCCACTTAGTGGTTTAATGAGTCCTGCTATTGTTTTTAGAAGAGTTGTTTTACCGGATCCATTTGCTCCCAGTAAGACGTGTATCCCGTTGTTTAACTTGAAAAAAATATGAGTCAAGAGAGGTGTAGTGTATCCGATCGACAGTTTTTCTGCGATAATACTGTTCATTTCGTCATCCTCTTTATATATGCTATATAGATTATTGTCCCCCCTATTCCTACACTTATTGCTTCACCGATTAATACATATAATACAACTGGGAAAGGCATTCCAAATATAAGGTGAAGTTCTCCATATCCTATGATTAATGTTACAGCTAAGATCGCTCCTGTAACAGCGATTATTAAACCATATAGTTTTCCCCAACTAATTCTTTTGGCAAGATACACTATTAATGCAGCAACAAAGTTTGCTACAGGCCCGAATACCCAGTCAATATATCCAAAAGGACTAGCAAGATTACCGAGGAAGCCACCAATAGTAAGCCCTATAACAGCATCCATTCCGAAGCCTGGCAAGAAGGGTAGTATTAGCATTGCATCACTGATTCTGACTTGTATTTCTCCATACGATAATGGTCCCAATAATATTGTTAAACCAGTGTATATTGCAGCAATAACAGCAGCCTTAACACCAAATATAGTTAATCTGCTCATTCTTTCTCACCCTAGCGTTCTACAGGATTCTCTTATATACAATTTAATGATTAATTATAAGCTTAACGACTATACAGGAAAATCAGAGGCTTACAAGTTGTACTATTAAGCTTTATCTTCAGATTTTTCTTCGATAAACCTCTTTAAGGCATCAGTGTTGTTCCTATAAAGGCCATAAGCCATAGTAGGAATAATAATAATAATCCATTCTCCATTAAACATGATTTGCACTATCTTGATGGGACAACTAGAATAAGAATGAAGTAAAAACAGAAACTTTTGTAGTTTGTCTCTTCTTTATGGTAATAACTATAATCAATATGATAATAGAGAATAATACTCTAAGAACAATTGTGTTATTCATTGGTATTTTTCTAATTGAAGAATTTGTTGAACTAGGGGTTATGCTGGTAGAATGCTGAGTGGCTGCTGTAGGTGAAGCGATGGTTGTAGATGTTACTGTTATTGATGCCGTTTTTGTTATTGGTTTAGTATTTGTGGCGGTAGCTGTCTTAGTAGTTGTGGACGTTGTTGAGGTGGTAGATGTAGTTGTAGTTATTTGTGGTAAATAGTACTTAATATGATAATTATGTAAAAGTACGTATTCAATGCTAGATTGAACCGTGATATTATCTATTTTCTTGCCGTTTACTATGAATATTATTATAT
>JAGGVR010000057.1 GCA_021157925.1 Staphylothermus sp.
AATTGCTGTCCAGTTATTTTCTGTAGAGTTATTGGTAGATAGGTTGAGAAGGCGTCGAAGAATCCAAATATTATTGCGCCTACTATTGCCATTAATGGGTTCCAGTTAGAGAATGCAACGTTTGCTAGTGCAATGAATCCTCTTCCCGCAGATATTGTTTTAATGAATGATCCTAGCCAGCCAATAACTAGATATGATCCTCCAAGACCTGTTAATCCAGCACCAATTACTGTGGCAAGGAATCGTGTTCTGAGAACATGTACGCCCATTGCTTCAGCTGCTTTTGGTTCTTCGCCGCATGCTCTGAGTTTTAATCCCCATTTTGTTTTTTCTAGGAAGAACCATGTGATCACAGCTATTACTATTGCTGTTATTGTTATTGGAGGTATCACTAGGTCTGAGTTTTCCGTTACATGTATTATTATATTAGGCATTTTCGGTACTGGTGGACTGTTAGAATAACTTCCCCATAGTGCTATCATTCCTAAGACACTAATGCCATATGCAAAGCTGTTAAAACCAACACCTGCAATGATCTGGTCTCCTCGAAGATAAACGCTTATGAAGCCATGTAGTATCCCTGATAATAAGCCGATTATGATCCCAACTAGTAATCCGAGGTAGGGATCACCAGTATATAGTGCAGTAACAGCTGCTGTAAAGCTTGATATTATGAATATTCCTTCTAATCCTATATTCACAACACCTGATTTCTCCGTTATTATTTCCCCAGTTGCTGCTAATAGTATGGGAGCCATTGAAGTAAAGGTTCCAGACAATAAGTTAATAATGTCCTCGATCATTCCGGCTCACCTCTTCTTGAGTCTTGATAAGTAGTTCATTAATAGCCTGTAAGCATATGGAGCTGATAATGCGATCACTATTATACCCATAATGGCGTCGGATAGCATTGGGGGAGCACCTGTTTTTAGCTCGACCCATTGTCCTCCTATCAGTAATCCTGCGAAGAATAGTGCTGAGAAAATTATTCCTATGGGATGGTTTCTTCCAAGTAAACCTACGCCTATGCCAGTAAAGCCTAAGCCATAGATGGTTGACATCGTTGTATCTATATTGTGGCTTATGGCTAGGATGAGTAGACTACCGCCTAAACCGGCTGATCCACCACCTATTATCATTGATGATAATATTGCCCTAGATGGGTCGAAACCAGCATATTTCGCGGATGCTGGTGATAATCCTGAAACTCTCATTTTATAGCCTATATCGGTGTAGTACAAGAGATAATAGACTATCAATGTACCAACAATAGCTATTATAAAGCCTGGATATGGTGTTAGAGATGCTTTTTCAGGGACTTCAATGCTCTGATGTGGTATTATGGGGTTTGTGAAGAACTTAATTATCAAATATATGATCGTGAAATATGATATCCAGTTTAACATTATTGCTGTAATAACTTCGTTTATACCTCTATATACTCTTAGAACAGCTATTAGGAGAGCCCATGCTGCACCAGCCAGGATTCCTGCAAGTATTCCTATAATGGTTCCTAGTGTTCCAATGCCTGTGTATTGTGTAACATAATATGTAGTTATAAGTCCTATGAATGCTCCCCAATAGAGCTGGCTCTCACCACCTATGTTAAACACACCTGCTAGAGCAGGTATTGAGAAAGCTAAACCGGTCATAATCAGTGGTATTGCTTTTCCAAACAGATATTCTGGATCATTGAATCCATAGTTGAACATAATGTAAAACACTTCTCCGGGATCATATTCCATTACATAGAGAACTATTCCTGCTACAAGAAAACCTATCAACGCAGATAATACAATCTCTATTGTAGCCATAATATACTCATGTTTCTTGATCTTGATCTTTTCAATAAGTGAACGAATAAATTTATATAGTATATTTTCTTTAGGCATGTACACCACCCATTAACAAACCAAGTCTTTCTAATGTGAACTCTTCAGGCTTTCCAATAGCCATGATCTTACCTTCATAGATGACAGCGATCCTATCACTAAGTTGAAGTATTTCGTCCAGATCAGTAGAGATTAATAAAATAGCTTTACCTTCGTCTCTGAGGTGAATAAGAGTTTTTCTTATAAACTCAGTAGCAGCAACATCTAGTCCCTGAGTCGGTTCTGTCACAACAAAAGCTCTTGGTTCGCGGACTATTTCTCTCCCAACCATTACTTTCTGCTGGTTTCCACCACTAAGGTACTTAATAGGTGTACTAAGGCTTGGTGCTACGACTTCAAGCTTACTGATTACCTCGGAAGCAATTTTTTCTGCAACACCCCATTTCATCCTTCTCGATTTCTTACTAATTATTCTGTATAGATTCGTTAATGCCACGTTTTCCACGATATTCATATCATAGATAAGTCCGACTTTTCTAGAGTCCGGAACATATGCTAATCCAAGCTTATATCTCTCAAAAGCTGATAGCTGAGTAACATCTATATCATCAATAATGATTTTTCCCGATGCTACAGGTCTCATACCAGCAATAGCTTCAGCTAACTCTTTCTGCCCATTACCCTGAACACCTGCAAGACCGAGGATTTCGCCTTCTCTAACAGTTAGAGTTACTCCTTTTACAGCTGGTAATCCCCTATCATCATAGACTTCTAGATCCTTTACTACTAATACTTCTCTCCCTGGTTTAGCTGGTTTTTTCTCCAGCTTAAACAATATTTCTCTCTCAACCATCATTCTTGCAAGGTCTTTTTCAGTTACTTTACTTGTTTCCACTGTTCCAACGACTTGTCCGCGGCGAAGAACTGTTACATGATCCGTTATTTCCTTTACTTCTTTGAGCTTATGTGTTATGAAGATAATTGTTATTCCTTGTTGTTTTAGTTTGAGTAATGCTTCGAATAAGTCCTTTGTCTCGACTGGTGTTAATACGCTTGTAGGCTCGTCTAGAATGAGTATTTTTGCTTCTCTTATAAGTGATTTAATAATTTCTACTCTCTGCTGCACACCTATAGGTAGTTCCTCAATAACTCTGTCGAAAGGTATTCTTAAACCTGTTTGCTTAGAAACCTGTTTAGCTTTCTCTATAGCCTCATCTATGGTTGCCTTTGGATTAATGCTTAAGAGGCTGAGGAATAAATTCTCCTTTACAGTAAATGTTGGTACTAGTGTAAAGTGTTGATAAACCATGCCAATTCCTTTCCTAATAGCATCCCATGGACCACTGAATTTTACTCTTTCTCCAAAGATTTTTATTTCTCCCTTAGTTGGTTTGATTTCTCCATACAGTATTCTCATAAGTGTTGTTTTACCAGCACCATTTTCTCCAAGTAATCCGTGTATTTCTCCCTTTTTAACAATGAAGTCTACTCCTTTAAGGGCTACAACGCCATCTGGGTATATCTTGTGTATGTTCCTCATCTCGACAGCAATTTCTTTTTGGCTCATGCGTTATTCACCGCTACTTGCAAATTAGTATGAGATGAGAAACTCGGCTAATTACACTATTATTGATTAAATCTATTTATGTACCGGTTATATAATAGTTAAGGAAAAGGATCGTTAAAAAATGGTTTTGTTTGAAAAGAAGGTTCCCTAATCTAATTAGCTAATGCTTCCTTTCTCTAAGGCGGCATTGAGGTTTCCTTGTTGTAATGCGTTGATTATCTGGTCGTATTCATCATGTGATAGGGGAGTCTTAAACACTATTTCGCCGTTCTTGATCTTTTGTTCTAACTCATTAACCATTTTCCATACATTGTCTGGTATGTATTCGTGTCTTGTCTTATTCACTATTTCTACGACTTTTTCAGGTGTTAATCCCTTTGGTAGTTTTCCTTCTTCATATGCTATTTCTGCGAAGTACTTGACACCGTCTAGGTCCCAAATACCTACTCCTCCTTCTTTTAGTCCAAGTGTTGTTATTCCTCCCTTCCATGTACCTTTGACAACCATCTCGATAGCTGTATATACTGCTACATCAACTCTCTTAGCACCACTAAGTGGGATATAGTATGGATTATACCATTCTTGGCTAGCGTCTTGTCCTATAGCGAATGCTTTTCCTAGTTCTTTTTCATTCCAATCAATTACTGCGTCAAACATTCCAAGGTGTGTTAAACCAGCTAAACCGTATAGCACTTTAGCTCCTTGCTGTAGCATCTGCCATGCTGTCTGGTATCCTTTCTGTGGGTCTTGGAAAGTGCCTGTGTACTGCCATAAGAAGTTTACTTGTTTACCAGTTTCCTTCTCAAAGTACTTGACACCAAATAAGTATCCTATGTGGAACTTCCATAATGGTGGTATATCCATTCCAGCTACTGCGCCCACGGTTGATCCATTTAACTGATAAGCCATACCAGCTGTTATGATACCTATGAGTGCAGCGCATTCTTGTTCACGGAACAAAATGTCAACCTCATTGGGTCTAACAACACCTGTCGTTGAGTCTATTAGAGCGAATTTTTGGTCCGGGAACTTGTCAGCCGTCTTGTTTAATGCATCTGTCCATAGAAAGCCTACTAGGACTAGTAGGTCGTATTCATGGCTCTTACTTAATTGTTCAAGTAATGGAATCATGTCGTTGGTTGACTTGGGTGTTAGATAGTCTACTTCTACTCCTAGTTCTTTCTTAGCTCTTTCAGCACCCATGTAAGCCATATCGTTGAAGCTTAGGTCTCCTCTACCACCAACATCGAAAAGTACTGCTACTTTGATCTTCTTGGCTGGCTGTGTAGTGGTCGTAGTTGTTGTCTGTGCTGGACTTGTTGTTGTGGTTGTGCTCGTTGTAGTTGTGGTAGTTGTTGTTTGTGTAGGCTTGCTTGTTGTTGACCAGTAATAATATGCTCCAGCAATTATACCTATTAATATTATAACAAGAATAATAGCGGCAGTGATCTTGCTTAATGCATTCATTCTATTCACCACGTTTAATCATATGTTTTAATTATAACAATGCATGATATATAAAGGATTATCTTTCTCACTCATACATCTATACTTAAAAGCTGGATTAACAAATTACTAAAACAAGAATAAATAAACAGGTATAACGTGATAGAAGTTGTGTTTAGGCGTTCCTGCGGAAGTGTTAGAAGTAAAAAGATCAGAAACGGGACTGCAAGTTCTAAAAGTCAAAATGGGTGGAATTATAAAAGAAGTAATTTCGGCAATTCCAGACCTTAAACCTGGAGAATATGTTATTGTTCATGCTGGAGTAGCTATTTCAAAAATTAATGAAGATGAACTCGAGGAAATACTCGAACTATTTAAGCAAATGAGTGAATAAACCATAGAGATGATCTTTCAAATGCTGCCTGGAACAAGTACTATGGCGGGACAACTATATGGTTTATACAAGTTTATCGTTGGAGTAGTACATGACTTAGATATACTTGATAAAAGAGTGATTCTATACACTAATAAGGGAAGAGAAGAAATAATGTTCTCAAAAGTCTACATTGATAAACTCCATATACC
>JAGGVR010000116.1 GCA_021157925.1 Staphylothermus sp.
ATTATGATATAGAACAGGGGGTATGCATAGACTTCTTTCAAAGGACTAGCTGTGAAGACAATGAGTGATGGTATGAGAGAGAATATGAGTAGAGATATTGTTGGAGAAATGTTTTTCTCAAACCTTTTGGCTAGGATAAAGAATCCGAGCATGATGGATAATCCTAGTACTATGACGTATACATACATATATACATAGCTCGGATTAAGTCCTGTTAATACAGAGTAATATGTTGTTGAGAGAATAACTCCTGGCCAATGATTATTATATCCATCAAAGAATTTGTCATCAAATATTTTTAGAGAGGGATTGTTTATTGAAACAAGTGTGTCTCTATATAGTGGCCAAACATCTGTAGAGAACAAGTTATTTGAATAAAAACTCGGTGCAATCCTGAGTAATAATGCTGTGACGAGAACTGTTCCTAGTAAAACAGCTTTGCTAGTACTGTTAGAGAGTATTTTCATCTATAACCCTCGCAAACCAAGTGCTTAGAATATTGATTAGTAATAAAACAATGAATGCTGCTAAATAAATTGGTTGATCGATGTAGGGGTTTAGCTGGTAGCTTAGGAAGCTTATTTGGAATAGGCTTGAAACTCTCTCATAGATTAATAATGCTAGGAGAAAGGAGGATAGTATGATTAGAGCATTATACATTGTTATTATGAGTTTTAGCTTCTTTATTCCAAGTCCTTGTTCGTATAGAATAACATAGTTGTCCTTGTTGAGAAGAATAATAGACTCAGCTAAAACACTGTATCCGAGAGATAATATAATGGTTAATGTGATCAGTAATGCGTAGAACATTGATCTAGATAAACCGATTCTAGATAAATACATGCTTGATAAAGCCTCGTATTGTTCCCAACTAATATGTCTACCACTAGTTCTCAACACAAGTAATGCTTTCTCAAACAAGCCTTCTCTTCGATGAGTTATATTAAAGACTCTATATGCTTCCTCAAGACACTCCTTGTCTCGTAGAAACAGTATTATTGTAGAAACACATTCTGGGCATGTACCTCTAATTATCCTAGCTGTTGTGGGATTTGTTATGAACTCGTATTTGGAGATAGTATTAGTTCTAACTATTCCCTTGATTAATACAATATAACTTGAGCGGGATAGAGGTGAATAAACAATAATTGTATCATTAATGCTTAGACCAAGCTTGTCTGCTAAAGCATTACCTACCCATACACACCCAATACAATTATTATCAAAACCCATACCTTCTATACTATAGTTCCCGAGAAAGATCCCGAGATCATCTTTCTCCATACCACGTAGAATAACTCCTTGTCCATCAACTTCTATAAGAGAAAACACTATTGGTACTTCTCTCATAACGCCTTCTAGCTCATTAATTTTTTCCTCAACATATCTAGAGTTGTATATGGATGTAAATGGTGATATGGAGTATGAAGAAACAACTATATAGTATGGTGTAACGGGTTCTTTGGGATATACTATTTGTTCTGGTAAATAATATATTGCTTCAACAAATCCTATGGTTAAGAACACGAGTATGAAGAAAAGCAAGGTAACTATTAGGAGTAATCCATAGCTCTTCTTACTAGTCACTCTATATACGATGGTAAAACTCATGTTCTTTCATCCTCTCTTCTAGTGAAAACTATGATGGCAGCAACACAGTAGAGGGAAAGCAATAATGCTATATATGGGAAGAGAGAAATTGGATCTGGTAATGGTCTTGACACTATGATTATACCATAAAGCCTTAGAATCCACAGAGATAAATGTGTTAAAAGTGTAGCTAGGAATACTCCATAGAGACATATAATTATACCTAGAACAGCTAGGATAGATACTATACCTGTTCTCAGGGTTTTTTCTGAGACACCGAGTTCGTATAAGATATTGTATTCTCTGCTTGTATATTTCTTTATCTTCTTGAATCCTAGAAGCATTATTGGGAAATACGCTAATGTTAAGAGAATAGTTGTTTCAGCTTGAATCCCTGATAATGACTTGATCAGTGGATTCGCGATCTTTTCTTCCAATAAATTATTGCCTATCTTGGCTATGCAGTATTCTTTACCCATATAATTAATTGACTTATTGGTTGTAACAATTATTATTGAAGAACCTAGAGCTCCTTTACCTATATGGATGAGATCTATTGTTTCTACGCGACAAGTGTTTCCTTGGCAAATATGTATTTTTTCGCCAGGTTTTAAACCATAGATTACTTTATAGATGCTCGGTATCGAGACATATATTGTCTTGTTATTTTCTAGGGCTTTTCTAGGCCAGTACTTTGTAAACTCAATGTAGGTTTCCTTATTCATTGTTATGATGGGAGCGGTTATAGTGTTGTTCTTGAAGACTATCTTTGAATAGTATAGGTGTGTGTCAGTACAGTTAGTGTTTTCTTCGGGAGTATTTGTTATGATTAGAAGTCCTTTACCTCGTTCAATGCTTTTATACATATATATGGTTTCTTCTACTAAAGTATTCGTGACTAGAGTATATGAGGCCTCAATTGCGACCGGTACTGTTAATATAATGAACAATATCCCCAGTACTTTCTTCCTTATGAAGACCAAGAATAATGTATAGAGAACTACACGGAGACTTTCCACCATTATGTATCCTCGTATAAACTACTCGGGTTACTAGATGCATTATCTCAATTGTTAAAATGATTTTGTAGAAATAAATGTATTTGTTGCGGGGACAGGTTTGATTTGAGGATAGGTTTAAGTACTTGGTTCTACTAGGTTTTAAACGCGGGCTTTATCTCTACGCCTAGTTTTGAAGCGGTTACCCATGTTTCAGTGTCTATGAATCCTCCTATTATTACTAGTCTTGGTTTGACTTTGTATGTCTTCTCGTATAGTTTTCCGATCCTGTAGAGTTCTACTATGTCTCCGCGTGATACTCTGCTTTTCACCTCTATGATGATGTGTTCTTTATCACGGATGAGCACGTCTATGTCTATGACTGCTTCGTGTCCGTAGACTATTCCCTCTGTATCTTTTAGGGATTTCTTCTCAACAATAGCTGTGCCGAAAACCTCTTCAACAACGTATTTCATTGCTTCTCTAAATCCTGCTTCGCTCAAAATACCGAATCTATGAGCAATAGTAATTAATACTCTACGAGTCTCCCTCATCTCTTCCTCGAGCTTATATTGTCTCTCCTCTAGTCTTGCAAACTTTTCCTCTAATCGTTGTTGTCTTTCTTCGAGCTTGGCGAATCTTTCCTCGAGCTTCTGTTGTCTTTCCTCCAATCTTGCAAATTTTTCTTCCAGCTCTACGAATCTTTCTTCAAGCCTTTGCTGCCTCTCTTCTAACTTCGCGAACCTCTCCTCTAGCTCTGCAAATTTTTCTTCCAGTCTTTGTTGTCTTTCCTCTAATCTAGCAAATCGTTCTTCTAGCTCTGCGAATCTCTCTTCTAGTTTTTGTTGTCTTTCTTCGAGCTTGGCGAATCTTTCCTCTAGCCTCGCGATTCTTTCATCTATTCTCTGATAACGCTCTTCAAGCCTAGTAATGCGATCTAGTATCTCCTTAAAACTCAGTAAACCCATTAATGTATAACGAAACTCCTTATCCTCTTCAAGAGCCTCTATAATCTTCCTCTTCTCCTCATCACTTAAAGCCAATAAAATCGCCCATACTTCTTTCTCACGGAATAATTTGTTACTAGGAATTATTTAGATTATTTCTTGGATAAGAATACTGTATGTTTCAACACTGGGTATTATTTTATTGGGAACGGTTTTGACTAGCTAAATATTTTACCTCTTAGTTTATCTTTTTGGTTAAATTTCTTTAGTTTATTTAACATACTTGTAGTATGGGTGGTTTTTATTGAGTATTATTAAGGTGTATAGGAAGGGTATTATTGTTTTTGCCTAAAAGTGTTAGGGAGAAGGCTGGTATTGAGGAGGGTATGTTGCTTGAAGTCTTGGTTGATGATGGTAAGATTGTATTGAAGCCTCCTGGTTTATGGGATAAGGTTTGGGGTTGTGGTAAGGGCAGGGGTTCTGCTGAGGAGACTGAAAGAGAACTTGATTGGGAGGAGGAATTGCTTTGGAAGAGAAGAAATATGGAGAAGTAGTTATTGATACATATGCTTTGCTTGCAACTGTGTATGATGAGATTAGTGATAATGCTAAATGAATATTTAATGAAACTTGATGAAGTCATCACGTATCTTGAGAGTTACTTTAAAGTATTAGAGCTAAGTTCCGAAGACCCTCATATTTGTCGGGAACTGCCACTGATGTGATTAAACCAGTAAAATCACTTATAATATATGGGTGGTCGGTACAACTGGTCTTATTTTAATAAATCTGTCTATCCATATGTTTATTCAATGTCTATACTCATAGGATTCAGTGCGCCTTTTTGGATACTGGTATATAATATATTGGTTACAGTCATGTATAGTGTGGAAAAGTTGGCGATTAAGAGTTTTGACAGATTCGGCTAGAAACATTTCATCTATACTGGCTCCATAAATAGGAGATTATCTAAGGCCGATCAATCCATGGACAACCTTTATTATCTGCTATAGTGTTTCTGAAGAAAATAATTATTGGAACTAGTGCATAAATAACTCCACTGATCTAATATGATAGTATAGTTAGACAATATTAAACAAACAATGATGAAATAGAGTGTTTTAAATCAAGTGTATAGGATAATGTTTTTATTTAATTGTTTTCAAGGATATATGCGTAGGTGGTAATGTGTCTACATATAGAGTTATTGGGCTTCTTGTTCTATTAGTGGTTCTTCTCTCTACTCCTATACATTTAATGAATGCCGGTACAATGGTTGATGAACGCCCTAAGTATGCTGAGAGAGTCGTGATATTGAGTATTGATGCTGCACGAGCAGACTATACTTATAAGCTTGCTAGTGAGGGTGTGTTGCCAGGGTTTAAGAGGATTATGGAGGAAGGTGTTTATTCTAGGGGCATGATTGTTAGCTTTCCATCAGCTACTGCTGTGTCACATGCTGTTATATCTACTGGTGCTGAACCTGGTGTTACAGGTATTACTGGGAATAGTATTCATTTACCTGGAACAAGGATTTATAGGACTGTTTCAGGATTTAATGGTGCATATCTACTTGCTGAGCCTTTATGGGTAACGCTTGATCGTCAGGGCTTGACTGCTGTTGTAGCATCTTTCCCACAGGCCACACCGTCTGCATGGGCTGATAAAGTAAATAGGTCAATACTGTTCAACCCATATGATAGCTTCTTGTGGCCAGTATCGTATTCAATACTTTATACAACTAATAGTAGTGTGGGTGCGGCATC
>JAGGVR010000069.1 GCA_021157925.1 Staphylothermus sp.
GATAAAAGAACCATTGCATAGCCTATTTAAGATTATACCTTTGAGCCAAGATATATGCATTAAAGCTTCACATATTAGGAGAAACTATAAGCTCCCAGAAATAGATGCACTAATCCTGGCCTCAGCTGTACACGAGAAATACAAACACTTCTATACTTTTGATAAAGACTTTGAAAAACTAGATAATAATAGAATCATGGAAACAATAATACATTACTTAAAATAGCACCACATATTAATGATTACCTTAACAAAGCTACATATGTGCCTAATGCCGTTCGCCTAAACCTGCCGTAGCAAAGTTTATATGATTGTATATGCTTTTGTATGTTCTTCTTGTTGTGATGTATGTTGGGCCTTGGTGTCTGTCTGGAAATACTTATAAGCTTTACTAGAATATTAGAGACTTGGTGACCTCCGCTGGGGCTCCTGTGCCTCTGGCGGAGAGATACCGTGATGAACCGCCCTACAGAGACCACCAATGACCTAGGACGGGGAACGGTAGAGGATTACCCTGTATGTTTTGTTGAAATGTATCCCGTCTCTGCTAATAGCTAGCATGATTACAGATGTTCCGTGGAATCTGTATTGTGCTCTATAGAACATGTAAAAAGTAGTATTCACATAGACTACTGCTGGATTATAAGTGGCTGCAGTATCAATTCATTCAGGACCAGGTGACAGTACTGGATACTTGTTTTTTACGAATACTTCTCTATTTATTGAAAAATTAATTTTTTCCACGTATGTGGTGGACGTTGTCTTTTGGGAAGTGGTTGTAATTAAATTTTCTATTATGTTTTTCCTAGATAAGTATAAAGGATATAATTATAAAATGACATTAGTGGGATCAGTATCACGAGTGAGACTATTAAAACTAATAATGTTCTATTGCCTTGCTTTTTAGACATGTATAATGGCCTTTCTAGTTCTAAAATATGTGGGTTTGTATTAGGGTTACATTATATATGTTCCTGCCAGTACTGTTAAGAAGCTTGTTAAGGGGACAATTATGTTATCATCTATAATGTTGGCTACTTCGAAGTGTTCAACAATGCTTGCTATCAAGCCTGCTATTGCTCCTATGTTGCCGAGAGCAATGTATCCTAGTGGAATTGTTACTGCTGCCATGGCTATGTTTCCTATCCATGATTTCGTCCTCTTGTTGTATAGCATGTTCCTAACTATTCCTGTGACTCCGTCTCCGAAAGCCATGAATGCTACTGGTATTACGCCGTACCACCAGTTCTTGAATATTAGCCATCCCAATGTAACTATTATGCCCCACATAATGCAGAAGTGTACCTCATATATGTTATCCTCTGTCTGGAACCAGTACATTAGATTATTCTTCTTATGCGGTAGATAAGTAGCTAGTGCAAGTATTCCTGCTAGAATACCTGGTAGTAATGGTGTTGAATACAGATATGGTACTAGGATAACCACTAGTCCGCCAGCAAAAATATGTATAATTTTACGATTGTAATAAACAGCCTTAGTGTGGCTAAGCCCTTTTTTCCTCATGTAATTGTATAGAGTCTTTGTTATTGGGTGAACAACAATTATAACCCATATAAGCAGTATAGCAGTATATAATCCCTCCATAACCAGATTCATAACATACACCTAAAGCATAAAGTGGTGCAGTCAATGAATATATTCGGTTAAAGGAAGTATATAAAGAGTACGAAAAATTCACGATTCATGCTTAGGTAGAATATATAGGGATAATATGTGCTCTTCATATTGTGCAACTCGTAAGTGTTTGTTATAATCTCTGGGATCACGAATAGATATGATCCAACAAGAATGATTGTTACTAACAATATAGCTTTGAACATATTACTTGCTTCGCAGATTAAAATAAATCAGCAGGTTAGCGAATTAAAAGACTATTTATTAAATATGCATTATTCACAGCTATAACAATACATATTCTATTAATGGTTTTGAAATAAATATTATTAAAGATGATTATTTTGAATAATTATTCCATAGGATGATGAAGGCCGTACTCTCGGAGATGTGAAGAAACCTTTAAGTTCTGACAACTCTTCGTTTAGACATGAATATGTTAACAAAATATTGCGAGGATGCATGGTGAGAGAGTATAAGTATTTACTAGCATTGTTGGGAACGGTTGTTTTCTGGGGTAGTAGTTTTCCGATTATAAAGTATTTGATGAACATTATTAGCGAGTATTCCTATACATGGGTTCGCGGGTTCTTCTCCATAGTTTTCCTAACACCTTATCTTCTCTGGTTTATTGCTAGAAGGGCATTTACTCTTAGGTGTTTAAAGGGTGGTTTATTAGCTGGCGTATTTTATTCTCTAGGTCTCTGGCTCCAAGCATGGGGTACTAGATACACTACTGCTAGTAATTCTGCTTTCATAACTGGCTTGAACGTGTTATTTGTCCATGTATTTACCGCTGTCTTCTATAAGAGGTATTCGAAAGAATTATTATTGAGCCTCTTAACTAGTGTTACTGGATTATATCTCTTAACAATGCCTACTGATGCTATTACTTCTATTCAGAGTAGAATAGGTGATTTCCTAGTATTGCTTGGAGCAGTTATGTGGGCTCTCCAAATACTTGCTGTAGATAAATATTCTGAATGCGATCCATTCATATTCATATACTTCATGTTTCTACCAACACTTTTCTTCGCAATACCAGACATGATCAATAACAGTTTTCAAAACGTTTTCATGAGAATTGACGCTATTCTATTACTCATCTATTTAGCCCTTATATGTAATATTGGGGCTTTCTCACTACAAGTCTATGGACAGAAAAGAATCAGACCCGAAGTAACAGCTATAGTCTTCCTACTAGAACCAGTCTTTGCATCAATATTCTCTTATTTCATTCTAGCCGAAACCATGAGCTTCAACCAAATAATTGGTGCTACACTAATAATATTATCAATGTACTTAGCTTCGAAACACATGTACAAATAATTAATACGTATGAGGCAACACACTTTTCCCTGCGTAGGATATAAACTTATATAAAGCAAATAGGATTTGTGAGATGAGGAATCACGGTATAGGGTAAATGGAGATGAGTGAATCAGATAGCTTTCTAAGAGCTTATAATGATATTTCGAGAATTATTTCATCTCTTTCAAACGTTGTTAGAGGAAAGATAGATGAGCTTAAGATTATTGTCGCAACCATTGTTTCCGGGGGACACGTACTCATAGAGGGTCCTCCTGGAAGCGCTAAGACATTAATAGCTTATGGTTTATCACGTGTTATTGGGGGTAAGTTTAAAAGAGTACAGGGTAATCCTGACCTATTACCCACTGATCTAACTGGTTATCATGTCTATAGTCTTGATGGTACTACTCGTTTTATCGAGGGCCCTGTGTTTGCAAATATACTTATGTTCGACGAGCTCAACCGCACGCCTCCTAGGAGTCAATCTGCATTACTACAAGCTATGGCTGAGTACCAGGTAAGTATTGATGGTATAACATATGATATACCTAGGCCTTTCCACGTAATAGCGACAGAAATACCTGTTGAGAAAGAAATAGGTACTTATCCCCTCACACTCACTCTTAAAGACAGGTTCTGGATCAAGATAGTAAGCTACTATGTTGAACCAGAGGAGGAGCTTGACATCGTTAAGAATGCTGACACACTATATGATCTAGGCAAGGTAGTTTTTAGAGACAGTATTGACTTAAAGGAGTTTAGATGGTTACAAGGATTCGTTGATAAGGGTATCTACGTTGATAATAGAATAATAAAATACATTGTTGACCTAGTAAACTATATTAGAAGCGATGAAAGAGTAGCATTAGGCCCTAGTCATCGTGGCTCTATTTTCTTGTATAGGATCGCGAAATCCTATGCATTGATAAATAAGAGAGACTATGTGATCCCAGATGATATTAAGCATCTTGCAAAACCAGTTCTTGTTCACCGAATAGATATTAAGGAACAATATAGAGCTGAAGGATATAGTGCTGAAGAAATAGTTGAGGAAGCATTGAAGAAAGTCCCTGTGCCAAAGGAGTAGTTAAAAGCACGGGTAGTTATTCTTGATCCTAGTACAATCTAGTAGAAAATCATTGTTGGAAACATTGATTATAACTAGTCTCTTATCAGGAATTTATATTGTCAAGGACATGTTTAATAAATACGTATTAATAATGGCTTCATTGATATTGTTCATAATAAGCTACAACGTTTATGTATATAGATCTACTAGAACTCCTATAGTTCTCCCCTTATGGTTATTTCCCTTAGCATGGTTACTGTCCTCAATAACGTATTTGTTTATTGGAGAAGATTATGCCTTATTGTTATATTATTTTACATGTATCTTAGCCTTAGGCATGATCTCTAAGCCTAGTATAGTAGAGAAGACAGTATCTTCGTTGAAAAAGTACTATGTGTATATTTTTCTAGGGATAGCTTTGCTAGCTATGATTTATTCTCCCGAATACGAGTTATGGGTTTCTCTAGGTTCTTTTATAGAGTATTTTCTCGCTTCTTATCTCTACATAGAATACAGTAATACATTGGTTTATAGAGAAACTACTAGTTTAAGAAAAAGAATTCCCTTGGTTCCCGCAGGACTATTGTTTTCTCTATTATCATCCTTAATAGTTTTTGTCAAGCCATGGATGATTGTTTATGGTTTCATAGTTAATTCTTTCAAGGTTTTCTCAATAAATACTAAGAACCTTATCCCAGTTATATTGATCATAGATGTTTTTGCTAGGTTTCTACTAGTAGGTGGTGTGCAGTGGATTATCGGTATGTTATAATTGGTTTAAACATATTGGCTATTTCGACTGGTTTTGTGATAATCTCTATTCTTCAAAATCTAGAGGTTTTACTCGGTATTAGTTTCTCAGTAATGATACTTGGAGTAATAATATTGTCTATTGGATTAACATATGTTGAGCCATTAGATAAGCTGTATCGTGCGAGTTATAGGATAATATCGTTGTTATTTACGAAAATACTTGAAGACTCTGATCTACTCTATGGTGGAGTTGTGAAAACATGTCTTGGAGATAAGAACTTATTAGTGCTCAGTCATAGAAGAGTTAGTTGTAATGATGTTTATCCAGGTATAGGTGTTGTTGGAGGTAAAGTATTCATAGCTATTCCGTTATCAATGCTTACATCTTCCTATCCACTAGAAGGCTCTGGGAATGTAATTGATGAGTATAGCTTGGAATCTATTTTTAGAGAAAAAATAATTCACGAATACAATATCTGTAAAGATATTAGAGTTGAGAAAACGGGAGATGAAGTCAAGATAACATATTATGGGTTGAGGAAAGAAGTAATTGATCTCGTAAAGAAACCCGTTAATCCATTAAAATACATAAGTATTGCTCTACTATCGGTTGTTTCCAATCGAGAAGCTGTATTTAAGGAGGAAGAACTAGTTGAGGATAACTATGTACAAGCAATTGAGTTGGTGTAGATAATCATGAAGCCTATTGATTTATCAATACTGCTGTTTTCAACCATATACATTGTATCAATGATCATACTTGTTCTGTTAGGCGAGAATAGGCCCGACGTATATATGTCAATAGGTATTCTAGTCTACTTTATCTACATATCTCTCGATACCAGAATTAGAGAAAATACTAATATGAAATACGTAAACATTTTATTGTTCACAGTCTTCATGGTTATTGTTGCATACAGAGTATTAACTATACTCGGTATAAGAGTGATATAATGGTCTTAACGCGGACTCGCTCCCAGGCTTTAGTACTAGTATTGTTCATGGTTTTATCTAGTTGTTTTACTAACATAGTGGTTAGCGAGATACCGATAGATCCCGTTTCTTATGAGAAATTATTAGATGATATATTAACTAATATGATTAACGAGAAATATGCTGACTCTATGAGTCTAATCAATATTGGGCTCAACATATATATAAATGAGTCAAACCTCAAATACATTCACGAAAAACTCTACCGATCACTTTCAAGGATAAATAATTTATTAAATCAAACACTGTATCTAGAACAAACTATTTCCTCTATGAACGAAGCAAACTCTAAGAATTATATTAGGAGAACATACAATGATCTCTTCTTATTAAAAACTGATTTAAAAGACATGGTTAATCAATACTTATCTACTCTAGCAAGATACATGCATGATAGACAATCTTTCATTACTTACCAACAAGATATAATTGCTAAAACAGACTTATTGATTATGAAGATCGATGATGTGCTTAAACAACTCGAGAAAACCTATAGAATGCTTGAACATAACTTATCCACGGATTGGATAGAGATCAAGATTCATTATCCCGATAAAATATATGGTGGTGAAACAGTATGGTTAAAAATCACTCTAATACCCCACTATAACGAATCCATTGTATCTAAACTCAATGCTTTAATCACAATAACAATTAGTGTAGGTGGTTTTGTCGAGGAAACATATAACGAGTATATAGTATTACCCGCTGTTCTTACATATAAGTTTAAAGCGCCGGGAGCACAAATCCTACATAGACGCGGCATCGAGATCGTTGAGAAGAGCAATGGGGAATACTATACTAGCCTCGTAATAGTTGTAAAAGCTGAAGCAAATTATAAAAACCATGTAATAAGAGGACACCGTGTTATCAGTACTGATTTATTATTTGAAAAACCCAGAATAATCTCTAAAGCACCAAAAATAATTTCTGCGAATAAGACGTTATTATTAGATATTGTCTCAGAAGCTAGGGAGCCGTTAAACGTATCCATATACATTGATGAAGTCTCGAATAAGACACTATTATACAATACAACTATTTATCCCGGTAGAAACATTGTTAATATAAGTAGTCATGGATTAACCATAGGATACCATACAGTCATTATTTTGTCGCAGCCCCGGGGAAGATATATTTCCTCAAAATGGATATCAGTTCTTACAATTACATCTCCCTCTATTAGTGTATCTTTAAGCATTCCAAGAGTCGTTGTTGGTTTAACACCAAGTTTCAATATAATGGGTTTTGTTAAAGGAGAATATGATTACAAAGTAATTGTAAGGATCGATAATATGAGGGTTTATGAGGGAAAGTATTCTAGTAACAAGTTCAGTATTGTGGTCAATCCACCTTTCTCTATTTCCTCGCTCATAGTATGGTTTAGGAATGTAGATATTGAAATAATACCTTTGAGAACGGGTTATTCTCCCGCGAGGTTTTCGTATAGTGTTTTGTTCATTAATCCATTATTCATAATGCTTCTCATAGTATTTACTGGATTAGTCTATATGCATCCAGTAGTTTCTTCAACGATTACGGGAGTATTTCATGGAATCCGTAATCTCTCTACTAGGAGGAAGCCAGGTAGAGAACACGAATTCCTATTCATAATGTCTGCTAGGAAAAGATATGTTCAGTTAAAGCCTAGGGTTTTCAAGACAAAGAGATACTATAGGAGCGTCTTAGCGCTTCTGTCCAAGATTGTGGGTTATCCGAGAGATTCAGAGACTTTGAGGGAATACTTGTCTAGGATAAAGAATGCTTTACCAGAGAGAGCTTACCAGGTCTTATACCAGTTATTCATAATGTTTGAACAAGACCTCTATTCTGCAAGAACCGTATCAGTAGAAACTGTTAGACATCTCTACAAGTCATTGTTGAAAATGGTGAGAAGATGAAGCCTAAGATACTAGTGGTGTTTTTAGCCTTATCATTGATGATCACGTTTGCTTCGATACTGTTAGAGGTCCCCACGTCCACTCCATATAGTGTATTCAATACTGGTGGGAACGGTTATTCATTACTGCTCGATAAATATTCTTTAACACCATTGATCAATATTTCATCTATAAAGCTATCAGAAGCACAAGATACAGTTGTACTTATACCTCTACTGCATGGACTAGATAATTATACGAGTAATTATTTATTGAAGTTCCTTGAAATGGGTGGAAGAATAATTGTTTTAGACAAGCATGGGTATATAAATGGTTTTCTTCAAGAGGTTCTCGGACTAGGCATTAGAGTAGAGAACGCTGCGGTATATGATGATATATTCAATTATAGAGGCGATAGAAGTCTTCCCTCAATAAAAGTATTTATCAACAACGCTAATCTTACTTGTTATCTCCACGAACCAGCAGTGATAAGTATTCGGACAAACAATAGCGATGTGAGAATTATTGGTTTTTCTTCGAGATATTCTTTGAGAGATAATGATGCTAACGGATACTTTAATGTTGGTGATTCCATAGGTTCAGAACCAATTGCTATAATTATAAACCATGGTAAAGGCACTCTCGTAATCGTTTCCGATCTAGATTTTCTGACCAATAAATACATAGTATTAGGGGATAATGACAAGTTCTTCAAGTCACTGATCAACGGTAAGAAACATAGACATGTATTACTCGGTGGCTTGGATATTTCTTTTCATGACTACCTCAAGGTTTATGTATATGGTTTTCAGTCTAGGAGAGAGTATTGGATAAGGATTCTCTCTGAATTCATAGTTTTGTTCATTATATTAGTACTGTTTTATTATGGTGAGAGAAGTGGTTTCACCAAATAGTGCTACACTATACTATTATGGTGTAGTAATTGTTTCCTTAATGGCTTTAGTAATTGTTTCGAGTTTTAGTAGCATTTTGTATTTGTTACCATTATTTATTATTGTGTTACCTATTCTAATGCGTGGAGAGGGCTCTCTATTACTCTCTATTTATGTATTGATAGTGTTATCTCTATTTTATTCCTCGCTTAATACGTATCTAGTATTGTTGTTATTTGTTCTAGCACCTATTATTATTAAGTTGGCGGGAAACTATTGTTTAACCAAGTCACAGGTAGCTCTGGGCGGTTTTGGTTCTTTGTCATTATCAACAATTATGGTTTTAAAGTTTCTTGTCGTTTCTTCTCTCGCTGCTTTATTGAATTATCACATCGTATTATCTATTAGTGTTTTTACCGTGTCTGTTCTTTTGTATGCTTTGTTCCGTTATATTGGGTTGCTTAGAGTTTCTTTGAATAATGTAGAGTATCCTAATAGAATATATTATGGTGAGGAAAAAGAGATACGTATAAGTGTATCTTCGGGTAAAAGAGTTTTATTGAGTATTTCTAGTGGCGATATGAACAGAGTTTATTGGGTTGAGGGAGAAGCTGTTCTAGGTATAGATATTAGTAGTAATGTTTTGGGTAGAAAGGAGTTTATGTTGAGAATGATTGTTTATGATGACACTCTCTGTGTTAGGAGAGTTCTTGCAGAAATACCGGTTGTTATATATGTTGTTCCCTCGTATGAAAAGTTATTAGAGTATTCAAGGAAAAACATCTTAGCGAGAATAGATGTTAGAAGGGTTCTTGAACCTGTTGAGGCTAGAGCTTACTTTCTTGGAGGAGAAGAGGGCGTAATAAAGGTTTCTGGTTCTGGTGAGCTTGCTTCTCTACTAGCTGGTCTCCCCCTCTATATCCGCTACTTGCTGAGAGGGTTGTTGAGGAGTTATTTTGAGGGAATTACTTATGAGAAACCTATGGGTCGTATGGGTCGAGGAGGCCTAGGTGGTGGTGGAAAGACCGATATTGGTGAGTACTATGGTACTAGGATTTTTGTTCCTGGAGATAAGTTGAGGGATATTCATTGGAAGAAAACTGTTTCTAGAAAGATGCTTTATGTCAAAGAATACGTTAGTGGCTCATCAAGCGATCTCTTAGGTGTTTTTGATGGGCGAGGACCCGTCATTATCTTGGACCTTGGTGTTAGGGGTTTTGTTGAGTTCGATAAGCTTGTTAAGGAGTTTCTAAGGTTGCTCGTGGTCTCCTCTACTAAGAGTCCCTTTGCGGAAACCTCGATAGTAGTTGTTGTCGGTTGCCTCGCTGTTTTCCTTCATGGAAAGCTTGTAGACGTGCTTAATGCATTCACAAATGCGTTAATTAGGTCTTCTCCAAAGATAATATATGAATATGAGGCTGTCTCCTCAACTATTTCTATGAGCATTGTTAGTGATATGATTAAGTATATGAATGAATCTTCTTTGGTAAGACTTATTTCACATCCATGTATTACTTATTCTCGTAGAATTATCCGGTTGCTTATAGAAAACAATGTATTACCTAGTAGAAACATAGCTATTATACACGGTTCTCCATCTGTATTAAAAAATGCTTTCCTAAAATATTTCCTCGAAAATAGTGGTTATAATGTTGAGGTAATGGGTGTAGTTAATGAGTAGTTTTAAAGACTATTTTCCGCCGAGGAGCCTTGTCGTATTAGTGGTTTTTGTCTCTTTGATTGGTTTTGTAGTTTCTACTATTTATCGTGGAATGTTTCTTGCCTATATAAGTAGCTTCTTAATGTATGAGTACTCTTATATGTATGTATTAGTACCGTTATTGTTCTTCGTATTATTGTATATGCTTCTTAATTATTTTGAACCAGCTGGTTTATCAATTGATAGATTGTTTTTGAGTCTGGGGATATATTTTTCATCATTATTATTCTTCTTAGTCTATAGGTTCTATAGTGATACTGTTATTCAATATGGAGTTGTTTCTTTTATTTTCCTTGTTTGGAGCTTTATTGTTCTTGTGTATAAGCCTCTTGATATAAGGTATTATCTTGTATTGGTTTTCTTGATGTTATTGTTTATTCCACCACCTCTTTCATGGATAAATTATTTATCAAAAAACTTATCCTATGTGATGGGGTATCTTGCATCTGTTCTTGTTGGTGCTGAAGCAGAGCATGCAGGTGATAGTTTCTATGTATGGGTAATGGATAGTGTTGGTAACAAGCACTTGTTCGAGATAACTTTTGCCTATAATGGGTTTATTGGCTTGGCAAGTGTATTATCTATTGTTCCTCTTCTCGTATACGTTATTATGAGGACGGATGAGGATCTAGGGATTAAGATAAAGGCTTTTCTCCTAAGTATACTGGTGTCTTCAGGGACTATCTTGTTAGGTAACTTGTTGTACTTAGTTACTATTTTCCTAATCACTAGGTTCTATAGCTATGATTTAGCACTAGTTATTTTTCACCAAACACCCATTATAATCTATGTAATCTGCATTGTACTGGCAATAGTTTCAGGATTCTGTGTCTTGCGGAAAACTATGGAAGAAAAGACCTGGAGTAGTAGAGAAACACATGTCTCGCTGAATCAGAAAGACTTAATCAACAATGCATTGGCTACTAGCTTCATAGTATTACTGCTTATGAGCATTGGTTACGGGGTTCTCGTTAATAGTTTAACAGCAAGTCATGTCGGTGAGTCGATAGTCTTACCATCTGTAGAGGCTCTTGCTGAGAACCCATTATTGACTATTTTTAACAATACAGGTATAAGTGTTTTGAAAAACGAACCAGCTCAGCATCTAACAATAGTTCTAGGCTCACCCATTGTTAGAGAAATAACTATTGCATACAACAACTCGATTTATACCGGGTATCTCGAGGTAGCTGAGACTCCTAGTAGAATGCATAGCTGGTACACCTATCTAACTTCTCAGGGTTATAGAGTTGTGAAAAGCTGGACTATTAGGAACAACATAGTGATTAACTATATGCTCATCTCTAAGGATAACAAGTTATCATTGCTTTCATACATTACTTTCAAACTACTAGTCTTATTTGGTAACACTACTCAGTTAGTGTATGTTAGATTATCATTATTCAAACCTACAACTATGGATGGATACGGAGATGATGTGTTTACCCTAGAAGAACTATTTCAAAAAGTATCAAGAAATACTGATAACTTCTATAGTAGCAGATTAACTGATATTTTTGAAAAAATTGTTTATTTAGTCAATGGCTTCATATTATTGAATCTCGTATTAGTAGTTCTGAGTCTAGGTAGGAATAAACTATATGGGTTAGTCAAGTCTCTAGCTCGTAAAAGGTGATTATAATGATTAGGAATAATTTTAATTCTCTACAAATCGTATCAGTAATATTAGTTTTCAAAATAAGATTTTTGTAACTGGTATATTTTAATTGGTGAAGAATTTGTCGCTCAGTAACCAAAAGGGCTTCAAATTATTGGTTTTATTGGTAGTGTTTGTATTGTTTTCTCAGACCATACAGGTAGTTTTTAGCCAAGGATCATTTCTTTCCTCAAATAGTGGTGATAAAAACGTTGTTTGGGATAAGTGGTTCAGAGCATATGAAATAGTTGTTGAGCTTTCCAAGGCTGGTATGAATATCTCTAGTTACTTACCCAGTCTTCAGGAAGCATATGATTATTTGGAGAAAGGAGAATATGGTTCGGCAGAGAATATTCTTGATAAGATATTGCCCGGGCTTACAAAGCTTTATGAGGAGAAGGACTCGTTTGTGTTTTGGAAGAATTTCAAAAAGGTAACGCTTGCCGTATTGATTGGTTCCTTCCCAGTATTATTCTATTTCTTTTTCCCAAGAATCTATCTACGGATATGGTATAAGGTAAGGGAGAAATGGGTTGTTGGAAAATGAATCTGCTCGACGAAGAAGTATTCGCAGTCATCCTCGCAATAATTGTTGTTGGCTCTGTTTTCTCGATAGCAATGATTTTTAGACCTGAGAACCCGGAGCCTTTTACAGCTATTGGTCTCTTGAACGAGAACTGTAAGATAGGTGATTATCCTTCTACAGTATTTAATGGTGATAACGTGACTCTATGTATCTTTATCGATAATCATCTCGATCACGCGGCATTGTTTGAGGTTAGATACAAGGTTTCTGATCCAGACCATATACCTACAAATACTACTCCTTCTCCCAACACTACTCTTGTTAAATGGGATGTATTCCTCGATAAATATGATAATACTACTTTCAAAGTATCTGTTCCAGTAAATGTCTCTATTACTAATGCTTCTAGGATTGCATTGGTTTTTGAACTATGGGTTCTCGACTCCAGTACTCGTAGCCTGGTATATACTGGTAGATGGGTTCACCTCTATGTCAGAGTATTGGAGTCACCACTAGGGGGTTAGTGGAGTGGCTGGGAAGAGGGGTAATAGGGAGAGGTTTTCTCTCAAAGAATATGTCGCTAGCCGTGGAGGGGCCTCTTACAAGATATTGTATAGTGTTTACAAGGAGGTATTAGAGGGGAGGATCAAGCTAGTTGATCCTAACCCTCCTAAGAGTTTCTATGAGTACTTGTTCAGGCTTGATTACTCCTTATGGTTCTGGGTTGTGGTAGTACTTGTCTCTTTAACGCTTTTATCAATTATTTTAACTAGTATAGTTGAAGGAATTATTTATCTTAGATACATTCTCGGCTCTATCTATGTTTTGTTTCTCCCTGGCTATGTTACTATAGAGGCACTTTATCCTTTGGAAAGGGAGCTTTCTCCTTTGGAGAGGCTTGCTCTCAGTATTGGTTTGTCTCTCGCTCTTGTTCCCTTGATAGGTCTTGTTCTCAACTATACCCCTTGGGGTATTAGGCTGGAACCTATTCTTGTTTCTATGAGTTTCTATATCTTATTAGTATCTATTAGTGCTGCTTATAGAAAGTACGTGTTTATTAGTAGGCATTGATGGTTCTTATCTTGGGAGTATTTGATAAGGTTTTTATTATTTCGAATACTATTATATTTGTGCAGTTCTGATACATAATATATGTGGTGTATATCATGAGCAGGGATCAATTAATTGGATGGGGTCTTTTAGTCGTTTCAGCAATAGTTATTGTAGTATACGCATGGCTTGTATGGTTCCCCCTATGGGAGGGACTAGACATATTATTATTGAAGCTTACTGGTACAATAGCTGTTATCGGAGTCTTCGGCATACTCGGATGGATCGGCTACACATTAGCAACAACTCCACCACCAAAACCTATTGAGGAGATCGAGAAGGAGCTTGAAGAAGAACTCAAGAAGCTTGAGAAGGAAATGAAAGAAGAGGAAAAGAAGGAAACAAGTGAGGAGAAAAAAGAGTCTGAGGAAAAGAGTGGAGAGAAGTCTAAGGAGACTAGTAGTGGTGAAAAATAATAATTCACTAGTTAAATTGATAACATGTATTCATTCATTATGTGTATCGTGTTTGGTTAGCAGGTATATTTTTCGATATAAGTTTTTCTATTTTAGCAAGTATTATTTTGGAAGAGATGAACCTGTGGTGCAGGAGAGTTTTGCATAGTAGTTGTAAAGAATTGTTTGCTAAAACAACTGTTGTGATCCCTACTCTCAATGAGGAAGAGGCTATTGGGAGTGTTCTTGACGAGTTGATAGGTATTGGTTTTCCTCGTGAGAACATACTAGTTGTTGATGGTCATAGTACTGATCGTACGGTTGAGATCGCCAAGTCTAGGGGAGTAAGGGTTATTTTTCAGGAAGGTAATGGTAAAGCGATGGCTGTCAAGACTGCTCTGAAATATGTTAGTACTCCTTATGTCTTGTTCATGGATGGTGACTATACATACCCCGCTAAGCATGTTTGCGAGCTTCTAGCTAAGCTTGAGGAAGGATATGATTATGTTATTGGAGCTAGGAAATGGAATAAAGAGTCTCAGGGACCAATATATAGGTTTGGCAACTGGGTATTGACACGGTTCTTCAACATATTATTCGGTACTTCGCTAACAGATGTGTTGAGCGGTATGTATGTTTGTAGAACAAGCATTCTTCGCGAAATAGATTTCGAGATGAACCGCTTCAGCGTGGAGTCCGAGATCGCTACGCACATGGCTATGACTGGTAGGAGGATCGCTGAGGTACCCATAGATTATCGTAAAAGACTGGGGGAGAAAAAGCTGGGAGTTTTCCATGGACTAGATATTGCTAAGGATATTGTGAGACTTGCTTGGCGCTATAACCCAGCATACTTTATATTTATGCTTGGAGCACTCTTCCTAATCCCTGGACTTATTCTCGGAGGATTCGTTGCTTATCACTACTTCTTCACAGGGATCAAATACTATGTTAAAGGCCTAATAGCCATAATGCTTGTTGTTGCAGGTTTCGTCTCATTAATACTGGCTATCATGGCTATATATACAAAGAGAGTAGAGATCCGCATGCATAGGAAAATCGAAGAACTCAAAGCCATGTTTAGAGAGTTATTGAGGGAAAAGGAAGTCTATGACGAATCCTAGTCTGTTGTAGATTGTACTAGTTGTTTTCTTACCCAGAAAGGCTTTTTGCAATCGTTTTGGCGTCTTGTCTGCTGAGTATTCTAAATCTCCATATAAGAGGTATGTTGTTAACAGTATTATGCCTTCTAATATTCAGTTAATGTTTGCTAAGTATGTTATGTTTAATTCGTTATTAATGATTTTTAGCTATGTTTATTAATTATGTTTGTGGATGTATTGTTTTCTGTGAACTGGGGAGTATTCGGGCTTGATAGTTATGGATAGAGGCACGGTTTCCATAGTGAGATCAGATACTCATTATGAAGGAACTTTGAAGGCATTAGAGCTTATTGATTCCGAGATCCGTGGTGTTGTTGGTGGTAGGAAGAAGTTCTTGATAAAACCCAACTTTGTATCCACAAGTGTGTATTTATCAGCTACTCCCAAGGAGACTGTTGATGCTATTCTCAACTATTTGTATGAAAACTATGATGTATCCGAGGTATTAATTGCTGAATCACCTGCAAGTGCTAGAGCCGAGGAGGGCTATAGGAACTATGGCTATTATGAACTTAGGAAAAAGTATCCTGGATTAGAATTCGGTGATCTTGATGATTATGATCAAGTAGAATTCAAACTAGTAGATGAACATGGAGAAGAATTCAGTGTCTATGTATCAAGGCTTCTCCTCGATAAGAGTTTTGTCAAGGTATCACCGTGTAGAGCTAAGACACACGACACAGTAGTAGTGACTCTCTCCATCAAGAACATGGTTATGGGCGGTATTAGGAGAGGATATAAACCCAGGATGCATCGTGGATACTACTCAATAAACTATAATATAGCCTTGTTAGCAACCAAAATGATGCCAGACCTAGGAGTAGTAGATGGAGTAATAGGTATGGAGGGCAACGGACCAGTAAATGGAGAACCGAAGAAATGGGGAGTAGTATTTGCATCAACAAACCCTGTTAATCTAGATGTTGCTGTAGCATATGGCATGGGCTTCGACCCAAGAGACATAGGATACCTATACTTCCTAGCAAAATGGGGTTACGGCGGAATCGACCCAGACAAAATACCAATTATTGGTGAAAAAATAGAAAACATAAAGACTAGGTTCAAACCACACAGTAAGTACGAGAGACAGTTGCGTTGGAAAGAAATGCTTGGTTAAACACTTTTTAGA
>JAGGVR010000155.1 GCA_021157925.1 Staphylothermus sp.
CTGGTGCTAATGTTGTTATTTGTCAGAAGGGTATTGATGAGGTTGCACAGCACTTCCTAGCAAAGAAGGGCATTCTAGCAGTAAGAAGAGTAAAGAGAAGCGACATGGAAAAACTAGAAAGAGCAACCGGCGGCAGGATCGTGAGTAGTGTAAGAGACTTGAAACCAGAAGACCTAGGATACGCAGAACTAGTGGAAGAAAGAAGAGTTGGCAATGACAAAATGGTATTCGTAGAAGGCTGCAAGAACCCCAAAGCCGTAACAATCCTTGTACGTGGAGCAAATGACATGATCTTAGATGAAGTAGAGAGAAGCTTGAAAGACGCATTAAACGTACTAAGAAACGTTATGAAGGTACCCAAGATCCTACCAGGTGGTGGAGCTGTAGAAGTAGAACTAGCTCTAAGACTAAGAGAATACGCATCAAATATTGGTGGTAAAGAACAACTGGCAATTGAGAAATTTGCCGAAGCACTAGAAGAAATACCAATGATCCTGGCAGAAACAGCTGGTATGGACCCATTAGAAGCATTAATGAGGCTGAGACAGCTCCACAGCGAGGGCAAGATTTTTGCAGGTATTGATGTAGTAAATGGAAAAGTAGAAGAAGACATGACAAAGATAAACGTAGTAGAACCCCTAATAGTTAAAACAAATGTCGTTAAAAGTGCAACTGAAGCAGCAACAACCGTACTAAAGATCGATGACATCATAAGTGCTAGTCCATTGAAGAAAGAAGAAAAGGAGAAAGAAAAAGGTAAAAGTAGCTTCGGCGGAAAGTTTTAAACAAGTTTTTAATAACTAATAAACAATTCTAATCCTAATGTTTTTAAATCCATAAATACATGTTTTTCCTAAGAATAACCATACAATAACACAAGGGATAGGAATATGGTTTTTGACAAACAAATAATTGCTTGGTCAAAGAAATTAACTAGATACGAAATAGCACGTGTAATTGGTGCAAGAGCTCTTCAATTATCTTTAGGTGCGCCTCCATTAATTAATCCTAAAGAAGCCCCGGTTAAAGACCCTATAGCCATTTCTATAGTGGAATTATTAAAAGGTCTGCTTCCTATGACGATTAGAAGGCGGAAACCTGATGGAACAGCCGAACTCCTCCCTATATCCAAGATATTATCCCCAGATAATAGAAGATATCTTGAAACAACTCTTAAGAGCTGGGCACTCAGTAAGACAACATAGAATTTTCGAAGATAAGAAAATAGGAACGATAATAGATATCGAGCTAGAACATCCACTAGATCAAGATCTGTTCGACAAATTATATGCTTATGTTATTAAAAAATATAAATGCATGATAATTCAAATAAAACATGATTACCCTATTCTAAGACTATTACCTGTAAGGGGAAACTGTAATACAGTTAAAGGTAAAATCATTAAAACAGTACTACTAATGGCTACATTCATTACCGTTTACATGACAGGATATGGATTATTTTCTTCATATACACAAATACTAGATATTAAAGCCAATATAGTTCTCTGGGGCTTCGTATACACGATATCTTTTCTGGGAGCCTTGTCTATACACGAGCTCGGACATATGCTTTCATCGAAGAAAAACGGTATATTAATAGATGGACCATATTTTATTCCAGCACCTCCAATACAATTAGGCTTCATTGGTACACTAGGAGCAATTATTAGAATGAAAACTTTGCCAAGTAATAGGAGGAACTTAGCTTTGTTAGGGATTTCCGGCCCATTATCTGGATTTATCATGGGATTAATAATAGGTATTATAGGTATATACTTATCACCAGCTATACCGATCAAACACGCGGAAGAACTGATCAGGACTGGAGAGGTTAGCGAATTATCGTTTATGCCTCTCATAATTGCACTTCTTACACATCTAAAGCCTATGCCTGAAAACTATATACTCGTTCTACACCCCTTAGCATTTTCTTCATTAATTATAATGTTTGTAACATTCCTAAATCTACTTCCAATAGGGCAACTAGACGGCGGACACGTTATAAGATCAATTATGAGTTCCTCATCCTATGAGAAGTTAAACTACTTAGTCATATTATTCTTTGCTGTAATGGGACTATTATTCTTCAATAATATTATCGGTCAATATTTCATCGCGATATCAATAGTTTTAACTATATTGAAGTTCTTGACAGGTAGAAAACCGCATCCAGGTCCAGCGAATCAGTATGCTAATGATAAGAGCTACGCGTATTTAGTGCTCTACTTCTTATTATTGGTTTTAACAATGCCTATTCCTCTTTAACCAAACTTTATAGGATATATTAATAATGTGATAAGAGGGATAAAGTGTAAGATGCGGAAAACTATACTTGACTACCTGAAGAAGATTCGCGAGAAAAAAGAAAAGAAGGAAGAAATACATGTAAAACAGGAAGAGACAATAGTTAAGACACCTAGTTTTAAGACCATCAAGACCAAGTATACTATTAGAGAATTAAGCGGTAAAGTAGTAATAATTGCTGAGAAGCCAAAAGCTGCTAGGAAGATAGCTTTAGCTCTAACTAGTAAGCCTATGGTGAAGAAAATCTATGGAATACCATATTATATTATGACTAATAAAAAATCAAAAATAATAATTGCTAGTGCAGCTGGTCATTTGTATGGTCTCCATACCAGCGAGAGAGGCTATCCTGTTTTTAGTTATGAATGGAGGCCTTTACACGAAATTGATCCAAGTGCTAAACATACAGAGAAATTTATAAAGCTCTTGGAAAAAGTATGCAAAGATGCCAACTACTATATAAATGCATGCGATTATGATATAGAAGGATCCGTTATTGGCTACCTAATCATATTATTTCATGGATCACTCGAGAAGGCTCTGAGAGCGAAGTTCTCTAGCCTTACATCGTCTGAGCTCAGAAATGCATTTAACAATCTAACTACGCTGGATTGGGAAATGATTGAGGCAGGTCTTTGTCGTCATGAGCTTGACTGGATATGGGGCATAAATATTAGTAGAGCATTAATGAGTTCTGTCAAAAGTGTTTCAGGTAAGAAAGTTGTTCTTAGTGCTGGTAGGGTACAGACACCAACACTTAGACACGTAGTAGAACACGAAATTGAGAGGAACTTATTCATACCAATACCTTCATACTTGTTATCTGTTAGCATAGTTAAGAATAACGAAAAATATCATCCAGAATATAAAGGTGAATCGATCAATACTTTTCTCGAAGCAAGCGAATTAGCTAAAACTATAAGAGAAGCTGGTTATCTCAAAGTAATTAAGTACGAGGAAAAGAAAGTATACTTACACCCGCCACCAGCATTTAATCTAGGGGATCTCCAAGAGGAAGCTGCTAGAATATATGGGTTCAGCCCTTATAAGACACAAAGTATAGCAGAAAAGCTCTATCTTGACGCATTAATTAGTTATCCAAGAACAAATAGCCAGAAGCTACCACCAACACTTAATTATAGGGGGATCCTCGAAAAGATCAAAAACATCCCTAATTATTCCCAACTAGTAAGCACATTGTTTCAAGAAACAAAAGGCGTTCTCAAACCAGTTCAGGGACCCAAGGACGATCCTGCACATCCAGCAATTTATCCAACAGGCGTCAAGCCTGTTAATTTAAAACCAGACGAATGGAAAATATATGATTTAATTGTAAGAAGGTTTATGGCAGCTTTCGCATCCAAGGCTGAATTAGTTCACAGAAACGTTGTTTTTAAACCCATATGTGAAACACGTAAGAATATTGTTTTCCAACTAACTGGTCAAAAGATACTATTTCTTGGATGGCTCAAATACTATCCATTTAGTAAGCCGCGTGAAACAATGATACCAAGCTTTAAACTAGGGGAAGAAGTACCTGTATATAGCGTAAGGGTTAGAAGAACATATAGTAAGCCACCAGAAAAAATCACTAGGATAAAAATACTTAGATGGATGGAGAACGTAGGGATAGGAACTGAAGCTACTAGAGCAAGAATAATAGAACTACTTTTCAAGAGAGGATATCTAAGAAGTGTCGGGGGAAAGGTAGAAGCAACAAATCTCGGACTGGGCGTCGTAGAAGTATTAATAGAACATTTCCCCGAAATAACATGTGTTGAACTGACTCGTTATTTTGAAGAAGAAATGGAGAGAATACGAAAAGGTGAGAGGAAACGTAGTGATATTGTGAGGGATGCTAAGAAAACACTCTTATCGCTGATTAATTCTTTTGAGGAAAAAAAGAATATTATAGGTAAACTACTTTCGTATAGACTCGGTCTTATTTCTCCTGAAAAGAAGTGTTTGCTATGTAATAGGGAAGAGTATCGAAACGGGTTATGTAAGTATCATTACCAAGCCTTAGAGATCCTTAGGCAGAAGTATCTTATTTGGAGAGAAAAGGAGGGTGTTTCTTGGAATGATTACTTGAAACAACTTAGAAAACTAAGATCTACTGGGAAGTGGGTGAGAGAAGTAATTGAAAATTATTCACCGCCATGAAACCATAGAGACAAGTATCCCAAGTAAGGTATTTTGAAAGTTGCATTATTTATCTTTATAACAACGCCCTCTACTCTCTCATATGGAACACCAGGTCCTCTAAACTCTGGATAGTCTGGTATAGGATTATTGTCTCCTTTTGTAACGTAATAATACCTATTATCTTCAATGACTACTTTTATAACTCTATGAATGATTAGTTTCCCATCAATACTCTTGTAGATAATTATGTCTCCTACATGGATATCATTTGGTGCAGGCTTGTATGCAAAAACTATGTCGCCCTCACGAAGGAGAGGAAACATACTATATCCTTTAACTACTGCTATAGGGGTCTCGGATCCTGTCGTGTATGACAATATTGATTTAATATTTAGTGCGATTAGTAAAAAAGAAATAATCACGAGTATTTTTATGATCTCTAGTTTATTCATTTTACCTATATTCATTTGAGTCTTACTCCTCTTCTTCTAAGTCTAGTTCATCTAAGTCAAGAACGATCTCTTTTACTCTGCGGGGTTCTTCTTTTTCTTCGCCGATGACTTTCTTTCCTTTTTTACCCTCGATCTCGACACCTGATCCACCTACTTTAAGTTTACTTAGTACAGTTTTCCATTTATGTCCGCACTTTTTACATTGTACAACTCCCATAACTGTAATTGTTATTCTTCCATACTTATCTGGAAGAGGAGAGACTAGTTGCCATTGCTTGACTACTTCATATTCTTTACTTCCACATCTTGGACATGCTATTTCTCTTTGTTTTCTTCTACGGGGCAAGCAGACATACACCTTCTGGCTTCGTTAATGCTATATACATGTTTATTATGAATAATACAACCGGTATTAATATAGTATCTTTCTTACTTATTCTGGAAGAAAATAATTTGTAGATATAATAACCATAGATTATGAGCAATAAAGAAGTATAAATTGTTTGTTCAGAAGAATATAAAATACAATGTATGATCGGGATAGATAAGAGTGTAATCGGAAATAATAAATAGAGCCAAGTTTTCTTTATCTTACCATAAACTACATAAGAGAAAATACACCAGATAATACACATTAGTAATAGAACATAAAAATACGTGTATTCATTAAAGTATATATTATTCATTCTCACATACACCATTAACAAGGTGTAGGAGTATGACAATCACTATATATTCAACAGTATTAGATGAGATATATAAAATCCGCGACATAAGAGCTAGAATGATCATTGATTCACGTGGAAACCCTACTGTTCAAGTAAAGGTAGCCACTGAGGGACTAGGTATAGGTGTAGCAGCTGCTCCCAGTGGTGCATCTACTGGAAAACATGAAACAGTCGAGCTAAGGGATGGTGGCAAAGACTTTCACGGTAAAGGTGTTAGGAAAGCAGTTGAGAATGTGAACAAGATAATTGCTCCTGCTTTGAAGGGAATGGATTCGAGGAGACAGAGAGAAATTGATTACAAGATGATAGAGATCGATGGTACAGAGAATAAGAGCAGATTAGGTGGAAATGCAATAATAGCTACAAGTCTCGCAGTAGCTAAGGCAGCTGCTTCAACAATGGAGGTACCATTTTATTACTACCTAGGGGGTAAGCAGGCAAATATTCTTCCAGTACCAATGCTTAATATTATCAACGGAGGAGTACATGCTGGTAATAAGCTGGATTTCCAAGAATTCATGATTGTTCCAGCAGGGTTTAGTTCATTTAGTGAGGCTATGAAAGCAGCCGTGGAAGTTTATCAAGAACTAAAAAAGATCCTTAAACACAAATATGGTTTATCAGCGATAAACGTTGGTGATGAAGGAGGATATGCACCTCCTATAGAGAAAATAACCGACGCTCTTGACCTATTAGTTGAAGCAATCAAGTCTAGCGGATATGAGCCCGGAAAAGAAATTGCTCTAGCAATCGATGCTGCTAGTTCCCAGTTCTACAATGAAGAGAAGAAAGTATATATTGTCGAAGAAAAAGAACTTAGCCGCGACGAGCTCATAGAGCTATACGAAAAACTCGTGAATGACTATCCAATTGTAAGCATAGAAGATCCATTATACGAGGAAGACTTTGAAGGATTCTCCGAAATAACTAAGAGATTGGGCAATAAAGTCTTAATAGTTGGTGACGACCTGTTCACAACTAATCCAAAGAGACTAAGTAGGGGAATAGAAGTAGGTGCATGTAACGCTATATTGGTCAAAGTAAACCAGATAGGCACATTGACCGAAACAATGGATGTTGTCAGACTAGCACATATGAATAATTACAGAACAATAATTAGTCATAGGAGCGGTGAAACCGAAGACATAAGCATTGCCGATATATCGGTTGGGCTATCTGCGGGCTTAATTAAAACAGGAGCACCTGCTCGTGGCGAAAGAACAGCAAAGTACAATAGATTATTAGAGATCGAAGAAGAACTCGAAAAGCCTATGTATTTAGGATTTAAGATGTTTCCAAGGAAGCCATAATATAAAAACACATTATTTTATTCTTTTCCCTATGGTATTATTACTCCTATTATGATTAATGCTAATGCACTAACTATGACGAACTTTAAGAATTCCCATGGAGTCATTTTTGGCAGGGACTTTAAGAACTGTATAAACACATATGCTACGAATCCTATGCCTATAGCCAGTAATATGCCAAGCCCTACTATTACTAGGATTGCACCAATGCCACTTATTCCTGAGAAAATACTTGTCAAAGCCTGGCCTGCCTGGATAAGTGCTTCTAGACCCATACTATCACCCCTTTTACCCAGAAAAATATCCTTAATAGATAGGTTGATAAAGAGAAAGACTCATTATATCAAAACTGTACATGATGAGGGTTGAAAGCGTGGTTAGCCCCGCCTATTGGCGGGGGATGCCAGGTGCCAGGCTGCTGATCCATATTATTTGATCTCTTTTCTATGTATTTTCATTAGCCTTTCTCCTTTTAACTAAACCGTTTCTCCATATATTCTACGAATACCTATGTGCAGGAGGGGATTAGTTTGCCTGAATTAACTGTAGAAGCTATAGAAAACTATTTGGGTAAACCAGTTAATGACCCATACGGTAGAAGAGTTGGATACATCGTCAGCTTCTACAGCGATCCAGATGGAAACGTTACAGCTCTAGAGATAAGTTTAGGAGATTTTGAATTCAAGGAGATAAGCATTGATAGATTCAGCTTTGATGAAGGAGACATCATACTTGTACCTGAATGGGAATATGAGGCCAAGAAGATCGAGAACAGATTAGAGAGGCTAAGGAAACGCGCTGCAGCGCTCGAAGACCTTTATGCGAAAAAAGAAGTTCCTAGACATTCTTATGAGTTGTTCAAGAAAAAAGTCGATGAAGCATTAATGAAGGCTAGAGAAGAAGCTAAGAAGGTAAAGGAAATGCTCAGGAAAAGACAGTATGAGTTAGAAGACATAATTGTTGAGCTTGAGAAAGCTATGACAAGCTTGAAGATAAGCTACATGGCTGGAGAAATACCTGATAAAGCCTACAAAGCAGCTGCTGATCAGATCAGGAAACACCTAGAACACGCACAATTAGAAAAAGAGAGCGTAAGGAAACACTTGGAAAGAATAGATGCTCTTGAGAGTAAACCAGTAGACATAGGTGTATCAGTTACTGAGCAAGAAGCACCTGAAGAAACCCAAGCATTACCAGTAGTTGTTTTAGAGGGTTAGGGAATACCAAGGTATTTCTCAGATACTACCCATTCCCGAATTTAAAAAGATTTTTCAAGACCGATTAAATCAATGGGTTATACCCCAACTCATGATGAGAGGCGATGAATAAGTGTCTGCATCAATAGGTATTAAGCAACCGGGATGGTTTGGGCGATTATTTGGAATATTTAGAAGACCAAAGGACCCGATAACCAAAGGCATTTATGACGCTATGGCTGTACTTGATAGAATGATAAACTCTATTGAAGCAACAAAGAAGAGCTTAAAGTCTATGAGGGAGGAACACAGCAGGAGAGCTAAGTTCTTCGCTAGTGAAGGAAGGAAAGAATATGAAGATATATTCATGAACGAAATAGAACATATTCAAAGCCTCATACTAATGTTTAACAAAGTACAATACGATCTAATGAGAGTCAGATATAGGTTAGAAACATTAACGCTTGTAGAAGAACCAATGAGACAATTACCAGAAGTAATACAAGAACTACAAGCTCTCAAGCCAGAGGTAGAGAAGATAGCTCCAGAACTGTCAACAATGCTACTCGAGGTAGAGAGAAAGGTCACAAGTATAATGACGTCTTCGAACATGTCTTCAGCACTCAATGCTCTATCATATACTAAGAACAAAGTGGAGAATGAGGCTTCAAAATTAATAAGTGAAACACAACAAAAGATCTTGCCTCCACTACCGCCTGAAACAACCCCTGTAGCTGTAAAAGTCAAGGAATATAGTCCAGTACCATTACCTCTGGTCAAGAAATGGATAATCGAAGAAATCAAGATGAATGGAGGAGTATTCGTAGTAAGAGACTTTGCTAACAAGTACAGGGTACCAAAACACATAGTCTATGATGCTCTGAAGAAACTAGAGGAAGAGGGATTAATAAAGCTAAAGCGTTAAACGCAAACGGGCTATCTCCTGGGCTAAAAGAATGGATGAGGGATATTTATGAGTATGCATTATTTAATAGAGAAAGGTACAGAGTATGCTCATAAAGCAGTAGCTGCTGACAAAAAAGGCGATTATGAAACAGCAATAAAATATTACAAAGCAGCGATAGATCTATTCATAAAGTATCTAAGATTATATCCAGATAGCTCAATGGCAGACTTTTATAGAGGGCTCATCAGGAGATACAAGAGTAGAATAAAGCTATTGAAGAAACACATTGAGAAAGTATCAATCGGTGGCAACGGGAATAGTCATAGGGCAGAGGAAGTAGAAGTAATTATGCCTGAAAAGAGGGAGAGCAAGGTAAGATTCGATGACATAGTGGATATGGAGAAGGTTAAAAGGGCTTTGAGAAGAGCCGTGATATACCCGGTTAAGAACCCAAAATTCTATCCGCTCGGATGGCCTAAGGGAATCCTCTTGTTCGGTCCTCCAGGATGTGGTAAAACCCTTATAGCTTACGCGTTGGCAAATGAAATAAATGCAGCACTTATAAATGTAAGTCCTGCAACAATAATGTCTAAATGGCTGGGCGAAGCAGAAAAAAATGTTGCAAAAGTATTTGAGAAAGCCCGGGAGATAGCTCGTAGGGGAACACCTGTCATTATATTTATTGACGAAGTAGATGGTCTACTCCAAGAGTATGGAGAGGAAGTAGGTGGTGAGAAAAGAGTAAGAAACCAGTTCTTAATGGAAATGGATGGATTAAAAGAAAAAGAAAATAATAAACTCCTTGTATTCGTCGTAGGCACAACTAATAAACCATGGAAACTAGACATCGGGTTTATCAGGAGATTCGAGAAAAGGATCTATGTACCTCCACCAGATAAGAGGGTTAGAAAACAGTTATTCAAACACTATATTGAAAAGCTAAGTGAATCATATGAGATAGAAGATATAGATTACGATAAACTAGCTGAACTAACAGAGGGATATAGCTCTGCAGACATTTACTCGATAGTAAAAGAGACACAAGCAAACCTAGCGGAGGAATTCTTAGAAAAAGGCAATGGAGAAGTATTAAGACCAATTACTACCGAGGACTTCATACAGGTAATTAAGAGTAGAAAGCCAAGCATTGAGAAGAACTTGTTGGAAGCATATAAGATATGGGCGGAAAAACACGGTACGCATTAATTGTGGTAAAGACAGAATAACCGCCATATGTAATTACTATTAATAGTCCCCGGGGCAATGAAGATAGTCATGCCCATGAATCAATATGAAGAATAACCCTGGGGTAGCAGAGCCCTGGGGAAATAAATACTCTAACAATAAAGAGGTAAGCTGAGAAAAACTTTTAGAGAATTATTAGTACTCTATTCTTCGAAAGAGCAAAGAGCATTGTATTTGAATTCTTAAAACTCTGTTCGAATATAGTAATTAACTGGTAAAATAAGGGGTGTGCATTCTATGGAAAGTACTTCTATGTTAAAACTTGGGCGTCCTAGGAGAACTATTAGCTACGAGAGACTCTTAATTCATGAGTATTTTGATCCCTATGAAGAACCAGTTCCAGAATACATAGTTCTCGGTCTTCCAGATGCCGGTCTTGTCGGTTCTATCGCGTCTAAATACTTAGTAATGAGTAAGAACTTAAAACTAGTCGGCGAAATAGATTCTCCTGCATACTTTCCGCCAGTAGCTGTTGTACATGAAAAAACACCTATGAGCCCTATACAAGTCTATTCATCTAATGATCGGAAATACTTATTAATACTATCTGAGTCGCCAATACCCGTTCAAGCAGTTTATCCATTATCATACACTATACTCGAATATTCAAGAGAAATAGGTGTAAAGCATATCATATCACTGGCTGGAATAGCTGTTCCGAATAGGCTACAAATAGAGAAGCCAAAAGCATATTGGTTAGCTAGCACAAAGGAATCAGCAAATCTTGCCACAAAACTAGGTTTAGAGGAGTTGAAAGAGGGTTTTGTTGTCGGACCTTATGGAATAATTCTTAAAGAAGCCCGTAGAAGAGGAATAAATAACTTAACAATATTCGTTGAATCGTTCCTAGATCTTCCTGATCCCGAATCGGCCGCAGTAGCATTAACAATCCTGTCGCAAATACTCAATATCGAGATAGATGTAAAGAAATTACTAGAAGAAGCAGAGCTATTCAAGCTCCAGACTAGAGAATTAATGAAACAAACGAGGAAAACAATGGCTGAAATGCAGAAGAAATACGAAATGCAAATGCCTCTCATGTATCAGTAGAGGTGATAAATATGAGTTTTGACGAATTATTTGAAAAAATAAGGAATCGTATAAAGGAATTAATCGATGAATTTGAAGAGGAAATTAGAGAATTAGAACCAATGTGGACAGCTGATGGTGTGCTTGAACCACTTGTCTCAATAGAGCGCTATCCCGACAAGTACGTGGTTGTAATAGATTTGCCATATGCTGATTTCGAGACATTAACTCTTAGCATAAAGGATCATTTGCTGATAATTGAATGTGCATTAAAGAAAGAAATAGCGTTTGAAAGATGGGGTGCTTACAGAGAAATAAAGTTCAAGAGGTATCATGCTTCAATAAAGCTGCCGCGAGACGCTGATATTGAGAATACAAAGATTGAAAAAGATAATGTTAGAAGAATGTTAAGATTGATAATTCCAAGAATAAAGAGATTATAAGCTGGTATTCTTATCCTTTAACATGAATCTCTACTATATCTCCATCTTCAACAACGTGGTCTAACCCTACTTTTTCTCCAGGATACTTGACAGAGGGACCCCAGATTTTAGCATATTTGAATTTTTTTACAAAATCCTTATGTATCGATTTAGCTACATCATAGATTGTCGCTCCTCGTTTAAGCACCAATGGCTTATCAGCTACTGATCCATTCGGTTGTTTCGTATACACTCTTACAAGGTCTAATGTCTTAAAGAGTATTTCGCCTAATTTTTCTAAACCTTTAACGTGTTTAGCGGATGCTAAGAGTATTGGAGTGTTTCTGCTTATCTCATGGATCTTATAGGCATGTTTTCTTGCTTTACTTGGATCTTTGTCGGCTTTATTAATAATGATTATGCATGGTTTGTATATTTTGCTCTCAAAAATTGCTTGCTCTACATCATCCAATGATACTTCTCCATATATTTTCACATGAACATTATACAATCTATAGCTCTCCATTAATCTTCTAATATCATCGATTGTTCCTTCAAGCAACTTCCCCATGAGGGTAACTCTTACACCGAGTCTCCCTGCCCTATTCTTTTCAATAACTACTCGCCCACGTGGTTTATATAAGAGAATACCTGACTTTTCCAATTCATTTTTCAAGGTAAGGAATTCTTCGAAAGGATTTCTTGTGTTGTCTAATACAAGTATTAGTGCATCACTATTCCTTATTAATCCAATTACTCTATTATTCCAAATACCTCCCTCTGGCTGAATAGGTGGAGTATCTATTAGTTGGAAGTAAATGTCTTTATACTTAAGCATACCTGGAATAGGCTTCTGTGTAGTGAAAGGATAATCAGCTATTCTAGTCCTAGCACCGGTTAATTTATTTACGAGAGTACTTTTACCCGAATTTGGTAATCCTGCAACAACTATTTGTGCAGCTCCTTCTTTCTCGACGAAAAATGAAACTCCTTTTCCGCTCCTTCTCCTACGTCGCTCTTCTAGTTCTTCCCTTAGCTCAGCAAGTCTTCTAGTAGCCCACAATCTGAGATTAGCTGTTCCCTTATGTTTCGGGACAGCTGAGAGGAATTCTTCTAGTGCTCTTATCTTTTCTTCAATAGTCTTAGCTTCCATTACCTTGATCCATTTAGCCCTCGCTTCGGCCGGTAGGTTTGTTACCATTTACTCTACCACCTTTACCGAGATAATCAAATAGAGTTTTATGTGTTTTATACTTGGACCCAGAGTACCATGTAGGAGCTATTTTCTTCAAAGTAGCCCAGCTTGACCTAATAAATGGTGGCGGGACTTCTAATGTCTCGTATATTTGCCTGATCCAATTAATCGTTTTTTGATCTGATGGATATCCAGAGCCTATTTCACCATATATATGTTTTAATACACTGATATTCTCATCTCTAATGAATTTAGCAACGATACTAGCTGCTGATACAGCAACATAGTTTTTATCGGCGTGAGGTTCAATAATTACATCTATATTTTTGTTAACGAAAATGGAGTATATCTTATTTCTTAGTTTTTTATCATAGCCTTTTATTTCATCAATTATGATCTTAATATTATTATATGGATTAAGTATTTTAGACAAGATCGTTAATCCTTGTACTATTTGTTCATAAATTATCTTATTAATATTAAACCTGTCTATAGTCCTTGGTGAAATATTCGCTGTATAAATAACCAATGAATATTCTAAGATTTTTTTGAATAATTTCTTTCTAGTAATAGGGGATAGTTCTTTACTATCTCTGACTCCCATAGTTTCTAAGTGTAATAAATCATTAGTATTAAACCCTATTATTACAAGTAATAAGTCTCCTATAACCGGGCCTCTACCGGCTTCATCAATTCCTATTATTATACTAGATATACCTTTACCCAACTTTTTTGTCCACCAATAATTTTTGCAATCTCGTTTATGTGTATCTTTGTTTTTCTCGATCTAAACATTTCATATACAATATATTTTGGTTTAAGTACTCTGACCAGTTTATATATTGTTTTAAAACTAAGGCTCCCATCATCTATTATTAGGTGTTCTCTACCTTTATCATCTACATCATGTATATGTATAACTGGTACAAGTAATTCCTCGATCATTCCTAAAACATCTTTTAAATAGTCATAGAA
>JAGGVR010000041.1 GCA_021157925.1 Staphylothermus sp.
GAAACAATAACATGGAGAAACATAAAGATAAGGAATAACCCGAAAAAGAATAAGAAACTACACGAATATAAATTACACATTAGACTATATATAAAAGCACAGAGCTATGTAAAAGATAAGCCCTGGCTAGAAATTGATTATGAAAAAATATTTAGAACAGGCAAAATGATCAATACGATAAAATCATCAGCAACGATCAGAGCTGAGAAAAACATCACCGACAAGAAACTATGGAAACAAATAGAGCATGGACTAAGAATCATAGAAGAAATACACCCAGTAGCGCTCGCAAGAAGCGGTAGAGGAAAATATGCTCTAGCATACATTGTCTCAACATATATACACAAAAACTTCTTCCCGGGACAAAAAGAAGTAATAGAAATATTCAATATAAGCGAAACAAGCTATAAAAGACTAATAAAATTAGCTAAAAAGATCCTGTCCATGAAAGCAAATATACCAATAATCAAGAAATAGAACCACACATATAACACCTTATTAAATAATCCTATTCTAGGAACAAGCAATAATAAAAACATAGTGGTAAGTACAGAAAATGAAGCCCGAAAAACTGAAAAAATACTATGTCAAAACATATGCCGAGTTATATAAGCTAATTGATCAAAGAATGCGGACAGCATCAATACCCCCACCACCGCGTACAAGAGACAAGTTAGCAAAACTTAAAAACGCATTATTAGTGAAACTAGGCGTTACCTACAACACAGTAGAAGCTGAGCTCGAGAAATTAATTGAATTACTTAATACGATAGCCCAGATGCACTCATTCTACATTGAGTTATTCATGATGAAAACAGGAAAACGTCCCGAAGAATTAGTAAAGAAGTTCAAGACTTACCGAAGAATCGCCCGGAAAATATATAATGAATATAGACAAGCAATAAAAACAAGCCTTACAGGCAGAGATACTGTGAGATACTTTAAAGCAGGTATTGGGAGACTATTATCTATTTATCGCAGAAACTCAGCAGCAATTCAATTAATAAAAGAAGCAGTTATAGAGATATCGAAACTACCAGATATAACAGGCGATCTAGTAGTTATTATAGCTGGTATGCCCCAAGTTGGGAAATCAACATTAATAAGAAAACTAACAAACGCAAAACCCGAGATATCGCCTTTCCCATTTACAACAAAAACTATAATCGCGGGCCACATCAATATGGATCCGTACGGTAAAATAGTATTAATCGATACACCCGGATTACTGGATAGACCCCTGGAAGAGAAAAACCCTATAGAATACAAAGCAGTACTCGCACTAAAACACTTATCCGACATAGTGCTCTACATGTTTGACATAAATCCGAACAGCTACTATACAATAGACCAGCAATTAAACGTATATACTAGTATCAAGAAATTATTGGGAGATAAAGAAATAATACCTATAGTAAACAAGATAGACATTACACCAAACAACTTATTGTTCGAGAGAATTAATTACTTGGAAAAAATAATTGGTAAAAAACCCTTACCCATATCGGCTGAAAAAGGAATTAACCTCGAGAAACTTAGGAAAATACTTGTTGATAAACTTATGGAGAAAACCCAACCCCCGTAATCCTGATCTTCGCTTTCTCACCTACTTCTCCACTAATATCTACTATGGCTTCTGACAAGAACTTCTTAGAAACCATGATCGCCGTAACAGTATGGTTAGTTAATACTGATACACCTATAGTACTAGTCCCCCTAGCTAAGAACGTGTATGGAATAAGCATATCACCCATATGCCTATCAAATGCTGCACCACTCCTAATTTCCTCGATGAGCTTCTCAGCCGCTTCTCGCCCAACAATCTCAGCTCTCTTTCCCCTAGCCCCTAGCGAGTCACTTCCCAACCTTGTCCCAGCATTCGTCACAGCATATAATACTATACCACTACCGGGGCCTAAGTGAGGATCACGTTCTGGTGGGTAAGACTCAATCTCTATAAATGGCTTTATACCCAGAACTCTCTCAATCAAAGATGCTGCGCTCCTAGCTTGTCTTTCAGCAACATGTCGGGGGAGCTTAACTGCATGACTAATACCTTTCACCTCAACGATTCCTCCAGCATCTACGTAGTTTATCGGGGTAATATAGTCCTTGACAGGCTCTATGTCAATAACTATTCTACCACCACCTCTAGGATAATGGCCGCGTCTCAACAGCTTTATATCTATATTTATACCAAATAATCCCAAATTATGACGAAATACATACCTCATATAATCGATTGGGGGACTCCATGGAACATCTGTCCCGCCAACGATCTCAACCCTGCTCCTACCCTTGCTGAACAATAATGCCGGTAGTATTGCTTGAAGCACTAATGTAACACTGCCAGCAGTTCCTATATTGAATACGTAGTTCCCACTCCTCCTAGTATGTGGCTCGAAGTATATTTCCTTACTACCAACATATGCTCCCTCAACAACAGCATCAGTTATAGTCTTCAACGCATTAACAGCCGTTAAGTGCTGAGGCCTAAGACCAGGGTTTTTCCTCTTTGCTCTAATATTGAATATTCTAACAGGCTTCAGGGTAACAGCTGAAAATCCTAGACTATACCTAAGTATCTGTCCCCCACCCTCGCCCATACTACCATCTATTTCAATAACATCTGCCAAGACACAATCTCCTCACGCGTTCAACTCCATCTACTTCATCAATAAACCTAGAAACCGGTCCGGGAACATATTTTCTCCACTCATCCCCTTTACACATTAATTCCCTAATCCTTGTCCCACAGTACTTTTCAGGAAGTAATAAGTCTAGCTCTATAGTTTTCAAACCAAACCACTTGAACAAGTAGAGGACGTGAGGGTTTCCCGAAGCCACGGCTTCTACACGTGGTATCATTGATACAATATATGATGTCCATGCGAGGGGCTTATTAATATCTGGTACTGGTACCAGCCAGTATCGTTCCCTCTCAATACCCTCATGTTCTAGAGTCCTATGTATCATCTCAAATCTCTCGCC
>JAGGVR010000133.1 GCA_021157925.1 Staphylothermus sp.
ATTGGTCTTGTTGAAGCATTTACGGTAATGGTTTTGTCTTTTATAATACCTGCTTTTACCTGTGCGTTTCCGATCATGATGCATGGTTATAGTTTTATAGATTCCTTATTTGAAGGGGTATCATCTATTACAACTACGGGTTTATCCGTACTTGATTATGGAGAAGTGAGTATTGGTATAGAGTTTTTAAGAGCATATTATCAATGGCTTGGCGGAATAGGTATAGCATTACTTGTTGTATCGTTTATGCTTGCTCCGGGATCCGCTGCTTATAGTATCTACTTAGCGCATTTGGGTAAATATAAGATAACCCCTCTTAGCTCTAGGACTATTAGAATTATTTTATCTATTTATGTTTCATTAACAATTATTTATGTAATTGTATACTTGGTTTCGGGTTTATCCCTAGTAGATTCTATTATCAATGCATTGACAACTATTAGCACAGGCGGTTTTTCACGTTTATCATTTTTCAGCGGAGTACCTATGTATTCTGCTGTTGCTCTAATGTTTATTAGTGCACAACCTCTTACATTATTTTATTTCGTAAAAAAAGGGAATATCAAGAGAATTCTTAGTGATCCTCAACTCATTAGTTTTGCCACAATAGTCTTTATTGGTTCTATTAGTCTCTACTTTTTTGATAGAATTAGTTATTCCTCTGCATTGTTTCAAACAGTATCAGCTTTATCAACAACTGGTTATACCTCAGTAGATAATAAGTTGTTGAGTGATGCTAGTAAGCTCTTATTATCAACGATTATGATTCTTGGAGCGGGTTTTGGCTCAACTGGTGGCGGTATTAAACAGTTAAGAATAATTATTATTGGTAAAACAGTCATTCATTATATTAAGAAACAATTATTGCCTAAAGACGCTGTCTTATCTCTGAAGATTAGCGGTAAGCGGGTGAGCTGGGATGAAGCCCTATTCTCGTTCATATTATTAGCAGTATATATCTTAGTTCTCTTAGTATCAACAATTATTATATCTGCCCAAGGCTATTCACTTCAAGACAGCTTGTTTGAGTCAGCATCAGCCTTGGCAACAACTGGTTTAAGCACTGGTTTATCTAGTCATACACTACCATTATTAGCCAAGACAGTGCTTATAATAGATATGTGGTTTGGACGAGTCGAGATAATGCCTCACTTGATCCTATTTGGTAAGTTGTTCCAAGCAGGTGCTAGGCATTGAGAATAATAATTGCTGGCGGCGGAGACATAGGTGTTGAACTAGCAGAAGCTCTAATAAAGGAGAAGCATGACGTTGTATTAATAGAAGCTGATCCTAAGAGAGCAGATGAACTTGCTGAACACCTTGACTGCTTAATAATAAAGGGTAATGCTGCTCATCCCCAAGTACTCGAGGAAGCTGGGATCAAGGAAGCCGACGTAGTCTTAGCCCTAACGAGTAGTGATAGAGACAATATAATAGTATCTATTTTGGCAAAATTTGCTGGGGTCAAGAAAATAATTGTAAAAATAGAAGATCCAAACTACAATGACCTCTTACTCTATATGGGGATAAGCGATATCATTAATACTAGTAGATTAATAGCTGCCCAAGCTCTCTCTATTCTGAGAGGATTTAATCTCCTAAACCTCTCCTTAATGATCAGAGGAAATATAAGGTTCTACTTTTACAGAGTCCCCAAGACCCTTGACGGTAAGAAGATAAATGATATAAAATATGATAGAGAGAAGGCAAGAATACTTCTCGTTTATCGTGATAAAGACGCATTATTCCCCAAAGAAGATCTTGTATTGAAAGAGAATGACAGTATCTTATTTGCTGTACGTGCTGATTATCTTGAAAAAATGATTAAGGAGCTGCAACCATGAGGCCTGTTCTGATTATAACTTGTAGAGCAGGTAGTGAGGGTTGGTGTGAAGAAGAAATAGGGAATGTATTGTTCCCATATGATCCCGAAGTAAGAGTTGTAAAGACGAAGTATCCTGGCCTCTTAATTGTTTATTCAAAACTAGACCCATTGAGAGCTTATACTATTTCTTTGAGTTCTGAATATGGTTTTGTTGAAAAAATAATACCTGTTCAAGTATACGATAAGTTCAACATAGATGCACTAAATAAGATCTTGAATATTGTAGGTTATGGTGAGAAAATCAAGGTAAAGCTAAGAGTAAGGGGTAGAAGAGGATTAAGTATGATTATATGGAAGAGAATTAAAGAGTTGTTGAAACGTAAAAATTCTAGACATGATCCAAGTTCAAATATTTGTTTGTATGTTGAGGTTATTGATGATTCCTTCTATGCTGGTAGGGCTAAGTGCTAATCCATGCGGGTTTCATTTTATAAGGTCAACTTAATTAATAGAATAATAGTGTATAGTGTAGTGAAAGTTTGGCTATGGTGTTTACAATGATTGACGACAAAATATCTACTTGGAAAATAATCGAAGAAGAACTCAGCAGGCCCACTCTATTTAAAAGCAGGGAAAGCTTAACCCCAGAATACGTTCCCGATACTCTTCCTCATAGAGAAAACGAGATCAAAGCCCTTGTATCAGCTTTTAAACACCTAATAACTAGCCCTGGAAGCATTTCCCAACGCGTACTAATCATAGGTGGTGTTGGTACTGGAAAAACAGTTACTGCCCGTGTTTTTGGAAGAGATTTTACTCGTATTGCTCGACTGAGAGGATATAATATCAGATATGTCCATGTAAACTGTCATAGGAATAGGACATTATATAATGTTGTAGCGGATATTGCTAAGCAATTAGAAATACCTCTTCCACCTAGAGGATTATCCGTTAAGGAAATGTATGATGCTATACTGGGTTATCTAGAAGACCACGACCTCTACGCTATTATAACTCTTGATGAGTTCCACTATTTTGCTAGCATTGCTGGTAGTGATGCTGTTTACTTCATTGTTAGAACATATGATGATATAGAGACTAGTATTAAGAGGCTTAACTTTATATTCATATCATTGGACACGTCCAAGTTATCTCTTCTCGACAGCTCTACTGAAAGTTATTTATTAAGACACATGATTAAGCTGAAACCATATACTTCTAAAGAACTATACGATATCCTTAAATACAGAGCTTCGCAAGCCTTTTACGAAGGCGTTGTTGATGATGAGGTTTTAAGATTCATTGCGGAGTATGAGGGAAGCGATAGAGGTGGGGGAGGGAATGCTAGACATGCTATAGAAATCCTTTTATTAGCTGGTGATATCGCTGATAGCGAGGGTAGCACCAAGATCAATTTAGAACATGTAAGGAAAGCTATTATGAGGACTTCCCGCGAAATAATAAATGTTTCAGAATCAATCCTCTACAGCCCATTACATGAACTAATACTGTTATGGGCTATTATAAGGCTATTAAGAAGAACTGGTAAACCATATGTTAAAATGGGCGAGGTTGAGAAAGAATACGAGGTTCTCTGCGAGGTTCTTGGCGAAGAGCCTAGGAGACATACACAAATCTATGAGTATGTTATGAATTTGAAGAAAGCAGGCGTTATAGATGCTAGAACTAGTGGTAAGGGCTTGCGTGGTAGAACTACTCTTATAAGTATACATTATGGTCCCTTAGACTTGTTCGAGAAACATGTAGAAGACCTAGTTTACAGAAAGCTCGGGGTAGTTAGGAGATGAGTAATTCTAAGGAGCAAATACTCGAGGTTTTAGAAAAGTATGGTGAGCTTAATATAAGTAAGCTTGCTAGGATCACTGGGATACATTATAGAGTATTAGTTAAAAGGTTGAAAGAGCTAGTTGAAGAAGGCTTAGTTGAAGAAAGAAGATTTGGTAGGCTCAGATTGTTTAGGATAAAGAAGTGATTATCTCTTATATTTTTTATAATATGCTAGGACTTGACTCGCTTTAGGCCCAGCCAACCACTTGATCATTTCTTCTGTTAACTCATATCCTAACGCTATCTTGGCGGCGTACTTGGGATTGTTTGTAAATATTATTTTGAGGAAGGGTATAACGTCTCTTTTCACGGTTGCTTTGCTCGTTAGTAGTCTTGGTGCTAAGGCTCTTGCTATTCCTTCTCTTACTTCTCTACTCCTCTTAGTCTGGGCTAAGAGTTGTAGTCTCTTGGGTGATCTGAATATTTTCCATTTATATTTGTATATTCTCCTCGCAAATGCTACGCCTGGCCCCATCATGTCAAATACGTAGCTTAACAAGTCCCATGAGCCGCTTTTCCTTATTCTACCCATATATACGTCTGCTCTGCTTAGTGCATCAAATGCTCTTGCTAGCTCCTCTGGGTCGTCATAATATGTTGGTATGTGTTCATTTACCCAGATCATCATTGTTTCATAGTCTATGTTCGTTTGTGTTATAGCTGCTTTTGCTTGCCATATGTATTTTGCATTGAATAGTTTTTGGAGTGCCTCGAATGGAGCATATTCTCTATATCTATAAGCTGATAATTCTCTGACCAATGTGATTGTTACTTTTCCATAACCCTCTGCTATTGCTTGTAAGTCGTTAATAGCGCTTCTCAAGTCTCCCTCGCTCCTTCTAGCTATTTCTCTTAGGGCATTGTCTTCGCATTCTAGTCGTTCGGCTTGGCAAATTCTCTTAAGTACAAGTATGACGTCTCTCTCGCTTAGTCTCTTAAATGCTATCATTAGTGATGCGTCTCTTAGGGGTTTCAGCTTCTGATTCCAAGGATCGTTTGCTGTCATTACTATTGGGTACCTAGTTACTTCTAGTAGGTGTAATATAGCGTCTATGGCTCCACGATCAGCTGTTCCGCTTATACCATCTACTTCGTCTAGGAGAGTTATTTTTCCTCTAGCGAACAAGCTACGCATAGTAGCGGCTACTTTTGCTATTCTTTCAATATCTTGTTTTCTTCTAAAATCACTAGCATTCATCTCTACTACTTCAAGTTTGTACTCATTTGCTGCTGCTTCCACAAGACTTGTCTTACCACATCCAGCTGGACCATAAAGTAAGGCGGCTTTCTTTAATGGTTTTCCCTTAAGCCAAGATTCTAGCCATTGTATGAATTGTTTCTTTGCAGAATCCTGATTGATAACATCAGCTATTTTCTTCGGCCTATACTTTATGATCCAAGGTATTTTGCGGGGCAATTTTATTTACCTTTCCTTAAGACTTGAGTTTTTTACCTATAAAGGCTAGTCTGGCTAGGAAAGCATTTAATTGAATCTCATCGTCTGCTCCTTCGACTAGTCTAAACTGTATTTCTCCTGCGAGATCCGCTATGATTATTTTGTATTCATCTGGTAATTTTATGTCTTGGCTGAATATTTCTCTATGTACTTGTTTGATCACGTCTAATCCGCTGAGACCGTAGTTTATCATTAGTTCTCTTAGCTTGTCTCGTGCTTCGTTGAAATTACCGGCTAGGGCTAATTGGATCATTTGTCTGATCTCTCTTGGATGTGCAAGGCCTACTACTTTATAGACGCTTTCTACAGTTATTTTTCCAAGAGCGGCTGCTGCTTGGAGAATGTTTATTGCTCTTCTCATGTCTCCTTCGCTTAGTTCATATATTGCTTCAAGAGCTTCTAGGTCATATTCTACTTTTTCTTGGTCAGCTATCCATTTGAGTCTTGAAACCACGTCTTCTTTTTTGAGTGGTGTGAATCTAAAGACTGCACATCTGCTTTGGATAGGTTCTATGATTTTGCTTGGGTAGTTGGCTATGAGTATGAATCTAGTGGTAGCTGTATACATTTCCATTAGTCTACGTAATGCTTGTTGCGCATCTGCTGTCATATTATCTGCTTCGTCAAGTAATACTATCTTGAAAGGAATGTTTGCTGCTACTCTTGTCCTAGCAAATTCCTTGACCTTGCTACGTATAACGTCTATACCACGCTCATCACTGGCGTTTAGCTCTAACATGTATTGCCTATAGTTTTCTCCATATAGGTCATGGGCTAGACAATGTGCAGCCGTAGTTTTACCAGTACCCGGTGGGCCAGCAAATAGTAGGTGAGGCATATTTTTCTCTTCAACAAACTTCTTTAAACGAGAAACTATTTCTTCCTGATTAACTATTTCATCTAATGTTCTAGGCCTATATTTTTCAGCCCATAAGAGCTCTGCAAGTACTTCCCTAGAACTACTCATAACGTGATACACCTAAGAATTATCTATTCCGTTCCACAAAGATATATGTATGGGGTCGTGGGATAAAATAGTTCCTTTTTAACCAATTGCTTAATATGATAGAGTAATCTTGTGCAGGGCTGAGGCTGAAATGAGCTCGGTTTCAGTGCTTTTAATAAACATGGTTTTCGAGTCTTTGATCAGGGATTTCTTGGAGAGTGAGGTTAGAGTAGAGGTTATTGGTAAAGCTCCCAGAGTTATTACTCATGAGGGATTCATAGAGCTGAGTAGAGGGGCTGAATATAATATTCCTAGATGGATAGCATATATGCTTGAATCAAAAGGAATCGTTAGGATCAAGGAGGACGTAATAGATGTTGAGAGATTATCAACAATAGCATACAATGAAGAAGCTACTGCTAATAGACCTGAATTAATGAAAGTTCCAAAGTACTTATACCTAATTGTAAAGAATGAGGTTGATAAAATTAAGGGGAAGTTAAAGGAGACTGCCGATATTAACCTTCTACAAGAATATAAGATGTACGAAGACCTCATATACACTATTACGAAGACAAGGATTAAGAAACTCTTATATCTACTACTATTATCTGATGTACCACAGGACTTATTGATGAGAATGAGTGAAGAGGAGAAGGCATTATTCATGATAATGAGAGATATATTATGGTCATGGATTAAGAATCTTGGGGTTGAAAAACTTTGATTCAAGGAATTATTTGGGTGAGGATGTGGAGAAATGGTATTATCACTTAAAGAATCTAAAGAAGTCCTGGACATTGTTACTAGGTTTAAGAAGTTTTTATGGGATTTTAGGGATAGAAAGACAGGATTGTTCAAATATAGGGAAAGATTAAGCCAGATGGCATTAATGGGTCAGAGGAGCTTAATAATAGATTTTAATGACATAACGTTATTTGATCGTGAATTAGCACATACTATTGAAAGAGACCCTGACACAGCTATTGAAGCTGCGAGTAGGGCTATAAAAGAACTATTAATGAAGGAAAACCCTGAATATGCCGAGTCTATTGAGAAGTTTTATCCTAGGTTCAGGAACCCTAGCAGAGTATTGAAGATTAGAGAGCTTACTAGCGAGTATATAGGTAAGTTCGTAGCTATTGAGGGAATACTTACTAGATTAACAAAAGTAGAGGCTCGCATGGTTAAAGCAGTATATAAACACGCTGATCCCGAGTGTGGTGCTGAGTTTGAGTGGCCCGAAGAAGGCGAGATGGGTGAACGAATAGAAAAACCACCTTACTGCCCAGTATGTGGTAAGACTGGAAAGTTTCAGTTATTGCTTCATAAGTCTAGGTTTATTGATTGGCAAAAAATTGTTGTTCAGGAGAAGCCCGAAGAAATACCTCCTGGACAAATTCCTAGGAGCATAGAGGTTGTCCTAACAGGCGACTTAGTTGATTCTGCAAGGCCTGGAGACAGAGTTATGATTACTGGTATTTTGAGAGTAATGCCTACAACATCTGCTCAGAGAGGAGTTGGTAAATCAGTATTTAGTTTCTACCTTGAAGCAAACTACGTTGATGTTCAGCAGAAAATACTTGAGGAAATAGAGATCACTAGGGAAGATGAGGAGAAAATACGTGAACTAGCAAGGGATCCTTGGGTTAGGGAGAAAATTATTGCAAGTATTGCTCCAGCAATATATGGTCACTGGAACATTAAGGAAGCAATCGCGTTATTATTATTCGGAGGAGTTCCTAAACTATTACCAGATGGTACTAGAATTAGGGGAGATATACACGTACTACTCGTTGGAGACCCCGGTACAGCTAAGTCACAATTACTACAATATACTGCTAGACTAGCACCTAGAGGAATATATACTAGCGGAAAAGGATCAACAGCTGCTGGATTAACAGCTAGTGTTCTACGAGATAAAACAACTGGCGAATACTACTTAGAAGCAGGAGCCCTCGTATTGGCCGATGGAGGAGTAGCCTGTCTTCATCCAAATACACGGGTAATCATCAACAAGGAATACGTAAAAATAGAAGAGCTTTTTAAGAAGAACAATGCTGTTAAAGCATATTCTAATGGTGAACCTATTGAACTTAATTATATAAAAGGTAAAGTTGTTGGAATAGATTTGAGAGACCTATCATCTAAGCAAGTTGTATCTACAATTATAAGGAGAAAACACTGGAAAGGAAAGATCGTCAAGCTAGTTTTTGAAAGTGGTTATGAACTCTTAGTAACGCCTGATCATTTGTTAATAGATGGCGATACTCTCGAATGGAAACAAGCAGCGGAATTCAAAGTAGGTGATAAAGTACTATCAATCCAGAAGATCCCAGGGCACAATAACGATATTTATATACTAGATATAATACCAGAAGAGTGGACAGCGGTTTTAGAAGGTAAGGAAAAAGATGAATTTAATAAATTGATGATTCAGTCACATATAGATCTTCCTAAAATTGCTACAAGGCTCGGTAAAAAATTCTATACAGCACACAATAAATTATACATAAATGTTGGTTTGCTAAGAAGCGTATTAAAACTTACAAACAAATACAATGAGTGGAGAAACAAGAAGATAAAATATTCAAGAAAAGCTAAGTCAGAGTCATTACTTATATATAAGATTACACCTGAGCTCGGATACTTGATGGGTTTTGTCCATGGCGATGGATACATTGTTTTAAATGAAAGGAGAGGTTTTATATCAATAACACAGTCTCTAAAACACAAACAAATAATTGATAAAATTGTAAATTACATAACTAGAATTACAGGTAAAAAGCCTCATATGCGTAGAAGACGTATTGTATCAATAATTCATGGTAGAAAAATTGTAAGTGACGACGTTGTTATTACGATTCGATCATTACTCCTTACCTATATAATCAATTATTTCTTAGAAGACGGTCTAAAGCGTATACTAAGGCTACCCGATAATGTTTTAAAAGCATTCATTGCAGGCTTAATAGATTCTGATGGCTCGGTCTCGATTAAAAGAACTCGTAGAAATAATAAAAGATATGAGGTTGTCCATGTCGATATAATTTTGAGTGATCTGGAACAGGCAAGAATGATACCTCTTATTTTAAGGAGATTTGATATTTATTCGAGAATAAGGAAAACGAGAAACACTGTTAAAGTCCAAATTACTAGTAGAGAAAACGTATTAAGACTTCTGGAAATTATTAAACCATATAGTGTAAAGGTTAGAAACATTATAGTTCCTCTTAAGAAGAAAAACATATCTTCGAAAGAAGATGTTATTCCGAAAAAGATTTCAGTAGAAATAGCAAGAAGACTTATTGAAGAATTTAAGCCATATACACTGATAAAATTGGGATTATGGAGTACATTATATGAAGCATCTATAGGAAAACGCGTTCTTACAAGGGGATTGTTGAATAGCATTCTTAACAAATTCTATGATAATGATATATCAGTGCATATCAAAGAGACCATGCTTATGGCATTAAAGAAGGATTACTACCTAGATAGAATAGTGAATATTGAATACATTGATTACAATGGCCCTGTATATGACCTTTACGTACCCGGCTTACATAATTTCTTAGCTGAGGGAATAATAGTTCATAACTGTATCGATGAGATAGATAAGATGAGGGAAGAAGATAGAAGCGCTATTCATGAAGCATTGGAACAGCAAAGTTTTCACAAAGATTTCGAGATAATACTTGCAAATGGGGAAAAGATTAGGATCGGTGAATATGTTGATTCATTAATGAAAAAACATAAAAACCTAGTCATTAAAGGCTTAGATACAGAAATATTACCAGTAGAAGACTTATTCTTACAAACACTAGATCCATTGACGGGCGAAGTTATAGTAACAAGAGCTGATAGAATCAGTAGGCATAAAGCTCCTGATAAATTCATTAAGATACAATATAGTAATGGAAGAACACTCCTTGTCACACCTGAGCACCCAATACCTATTATCAAGAAAGGAAGGATAGAGTTTGTAAGAGCAG
>JAGGVR010000008.1 GCA_021157925.1 Staphylothermus sp.
TATGATTCGGGAAAAACAGAGTTTGTGATTGGTTTAATTGACGGATTTTTAAGAATTGGTTATAACCCTGGCTACTTTAAACCATTGGCAGGACATAATGGATGGTATCAGTATGAAACTCTTCTACACACCATTGAAAATAAGTTACTAATTGGGCATGATGCATACGTTGTTGCTAAGAAGCTTAATCAACTAGATAAATTATCAATAATAAATCCCCTAGATATTTTAAGCATGCCGATAGACCCATTACTGTTTAAGGGTAGGATCAGGCTTTACGTTGATAATATGTCATCATTAGCTAAAACAGCTGTTTTAATGCGATTAAGCAGAAATATTAGAGAACAATCCAATACCATTAAGCCATACCATGTATATTTCTTCTTCAAAGATACTTACATGAAGTTATCCATAGAAACTAGATCTATTCTTAACGATGTCATCGAAAATATAAGAACTGATAAGAATACTCTATTCGTTGAAGCCGAGGCAGCTTTCTTGGAAAAACTATTAAGTAATCCTAGTGTTTACTCGGCTCTAGACGAGAATATGAATTATTTAAAAGAATTTAACCCATTAATTATTGAAAGTTTTAACGACGCAGCAGCTCCCACATATGGATCATTGATGGTTGATATAGTAATTATTGTTGCTCCAGGAAAGGCCTTACTATATAGTGGTGAAAGATATAGAAAAGCCGTCGAAGTTTATTCTTATAAAGGTGATCCATGGAATATTAAGACTTCAAATATTCTAGATTTGTTAGGTTCACCTATGAAATCATACGATATACCTTTGAAAATACAGAGTGATAAATATCTTGATGTATTTGATAATATAATTGAATTTATATCCTCTGAAAACTATTAATTATCAATAAACAAAGACGGGTAAGATTAAATTGATGAACAAATTATTGAAACATGGTTATTCAAATAGATTAACTGGCACAAGTCTTGCACTGAAAATAATTGATGACCTACAAAATGTTCTGCAAGAAAATAATATTGATTCATTTATCAACAAGTATTTAGAAATAATGCATTTTCTCGAAAAGGAAAGACCAGCTAGTATGGCTTCTTGGAATATACTGAGAATGGTGGGGGAATATGTATTATCGAACGGTATTAGTGGTTTAAGCAAGTACTTACAACATTTAAAAAATAAGATCGAAAGGGATTCTTGGGAAGCTGCTAAGATTGCTGCCAACAGGGTTGTTGATGGAGATGTCTTAATGACTATAAGCAATAGCCTAGCTGTTAGGAAAATGTTTAAAATATTAGTTGATGAGGGTGTGAAGTTCTCGGTATATGTGCTTGAATCAAGACCTGGAATGGAGGGATTAGATACAGCTTCTTACCTAGATAGTCTAGGTGTGAAAACCTATTTGATCGTAGACTCGGCTGCTAGGTTCTTCATGAAGAATGTTAAAAAAGTATTTGTTGGTGCAGAAGCTATAGCTGTTAATGGCGCAGTTGTAGGTAAGATAGGGACGAGCCTATTATGTCTAACAGCTAACGAGGCAAGAGTAAGAGTATTTGTTGTTGCCCCGCTATACAAGTTTAGTTTTGAAACAATATATGGAGAACTCATCGAGTTACCGGAGGGCGGCTGGAGGCTGTTAATGAGTGAAGATGCGAGGAAGACCTTGCCAGAAAATTATTCTGCACGAGCACCTCTCTATGATGTTACACCACCGTATCTCATCGACGGAATAGCTACAGAATACGGATTATTTGCACCGCAAGCTGTCCCTGTAATATTAAGACAAGTATATGGTGGGTTCCCACCTAAGCTAAGACCCGTTAATGAAATAGTCAAAGAACTGGTAGAACTTAGAGGTGAATACAGGTGAAGATTCCTGAGAAAGTACTCGAAATAGCTGAAGCTATTAAAACAATGAAAATAAGAGGAGCAGGTAAAATAGCTCGAGCAGCTGCTGAAGCCCTCAAAATAGCTGCTGAAAAATACGATGGACCAAAAGACCCAGATGAGTTTAGGAAATACATGAACAAGGTAGCAAATCTCATACTTTCAACTAGGCCTACAGCCGTTAGCCTCCCCAACGCAGTTATATATGTTATGTATCATTTAGGGAAAACCACTGGGGACATTAATGATCTCAAGGAAGCAGTAATAAAATCAGCTGAGAAATTCATCAATGAGAGTCTACAAGCAGTTAAGAAAATAGGAGAAATAGGGGCTAGAAGAATCAAGGATAACTCAGTAGTGTTAACACATTGTCATAGCACTGCTGCCGCTTCTGTAATCATAAATGCCTATAAGATGGGTAAAATCGTGAAAGTCTATAGTACTGAAACAAGACCGTTCTATCAAGGTAGAATAACTGCAAGACATTTACTTGAAGCAGGTGTTCCAGTCGTACAGATTCCGGATAGTGCTGTGAGGTACATTATGCATGAAGTTGACCAAGTTGTTGTCGGAGCCGACACTATTGCTAGCAATGGAGCAGTAATCAATAAGATCGGTACTAGTCAAGTAGCTCTAGCTGCACATGAAGCTAGAGTAAGAGTATTCGTAGCTGCTGAAACATATAAGTTTTCACCAGCAACATTGATAGGGGAACTTGTCCCAATAGAATTTAGAGATCCGACAGAAATAGTTCCTCGTGAATGGATAAATAAGCATAAGAACGTAGAAGTACTGAATCCCTCATTCGACGTCACCCCTCCGGAATACATAGATGCCATTATCACAGAACAAGGTGTGATCCCGCCCCAGGCAGCGATTTTAGTTCTTCTCGAAAGATTTGGGTGGGCTCTAGAAAAAATTAAACAGGGAGGTATAGGAAAGATATTATTCGAGGAAACACTAGAGGAAGAATAAGAATGGACCTTGAGAAAATGAAACAAGAAATAATCAAATTAATAGATGAAAGCAAAGAAAGTGGTAGAAAAATAGCTTTTTACTCAGACCCCTACGTATCCGAGGTCTTGACTAAATTATATGATTTATGGGAGAAAAATAATAGAAAAGGAATACCACTAGATTATGCATCAGCTGAGGAAATAGAGACTCTGTATAACCTTGCAATAAGATACTCAAAAGTATCTGATGCTGAAGCATGGGCTATGTTTCTTAGAGAAAACATCTATGAGGACAAAAAGAATAAGAAAAAGAAATCATTCTTGAAAAGAATACTTGGAATGATATGATTACATAATGATAATAGAGTATTTTATAAAAACCTCTATGAAGATAACAATACGTGCGCGCCGCCCCCCAAGTTAGACGCCCCCGAAGCAAGGGGGTAAGGGATGACTTGGGGGGACTTGTCCCCCGCATCTTCTACAATATAACCATGGTGTATATGAATGAATAATGAAGTAACTAACGGTGCGAAAGAAGAGCTTAAAAAGAAAATAATAAGCGTCTTAGAAACGATAGCTGATCCAGAAATAGGGATTGATGTATATAATCTTGGAATGATCTATGATATAGAGGTTATTGATGACAAACACGTTAAGATAAAAATGACTTTAACAACGCCATTCTGCCCATTAGCGAATATTCTTCCAATGATGGTTGCTGAGGAGTTGAAGAGAAAACTTGGTATTGAAACAGATATAGAACTGGTATTTGATCCCCCATGGACACCTGAGAAAATGACAGAAAAGGGTAGAAGGATTTTCAAGGAAAGATTTGGCTATGATATAGTTGAGGAATATAGAAAAGCATATGGGAGTAAGTAAGAGAAACATTTTTCTTGTTATATATAGTTTTAATCAAATTAATAGCAATAGGTGCTATTGGCTTGAGTTGGAGTATTCTAAAGCTTTTAAGAGAAAACCCTGAAGTGCTAAAAGAACATGTTAAGAAAAGATTTATGGATCCAAGCATTATTGACGAAGCTTATCGTACAGATTTGGAGTGGAGAAAAACACTAACAGTTATACAAGAGCTTAGGCACAAACACAATGTTATCAGCAAAGAGATCCCTAAACTCAAGGGAGAAGAAAAAGAAAAGAAGATAAGAGAAGCTAAAGAAGTCCTTAGACAACTTGAAGAACTCGAGAAGAAACTGAAACAGCTTGAAGAGCGTAGAATGAAGCTATTATTCTCATTACCAAATATAGTTCATGAAAGTGTTCCTATGGGCCCTGACGATTCATACAATGTACCAATAAGGTTTTGGGGTAAACCGAAAGTATGGAGTGGATATATTGAACAATTTAAGGAACAGACTGAGAAGTATGGGTTTAAAGTAGAATATGAAGAAATATCATGGAAGCCTGTTGGACATGCAGATATGTTGGAGAATGTGTTGAAATTAGGAGATACGTATAAAGCTGCTCAGGTAGCTGGGAGTAGATTCTACTACTTGTTCAATGATATCGTGTTTCTTGACATGGCGTTGCTAGCATATGCAATAGATTACTTGACAAGTAAAGGTTATACATTAGTATTACCACCATATATGCTACGCTATAAGATAATGATGGGAGTAATAGACATGGATACATTCAAGGACGCAATCTATAAGATCGAGGGTGAAGACCTATATCTCATAGCAACAGCCGAACACCCACTAGCAGCCCTTCATGCAGGAGAAGATCTTCCAGAGGAAATTCTACCCTTGAAATATGTAGGCATAAGCCCTTGTTTTAGAAAAGAAGCTGGTGCTGGAAATAGGGATTTAAAAGGAATATTCAGAGTACATCAATTCCATAAAGTTGAGCAGTTCATATACGCAAAACCAGAAGAGAGCTGGGAACTGATGGAAGAATTAATAAGCAATGCCGAGCACCTATTCCAAGGACTTGGAATACCTTATAGAGTAGTAAATATTGCAAGCGGGGACTTGGGCGCCCCAGCAGCTAAGAAGTATGACTTGGAAGCATGGATGCCTGCTCAGGGAAGATATAGAGAAATGGTGAGCTGTAGCAATGTAACCGATTGGCAGGCATTCCGCCTCAGAATAAGACTAATAAGAAGACGAGGCATGATAAAAGAATACTTACACACCTTGAACAGCACAGCAATAGCAAGTACAAGAACTATAACAGCAATACTCGAGAATTTCCAAGAACCAGACGGTACAGTCGTTATTCCGAAAGTATTGAGGAAATATCTCGAGATATTCAAAAATGCCCCCATAGATGCTATTCATCCAGTGAAAAAAGAAACATAGACAATCTATTTTCACATTATTGAATATTTCAAGTTATTAATTGCTTAAATATAAAACCTTTTAGATATAAAATAGGAGAGACAGTATTACTGAGATATTACTTTCTATAACTCGTTATAAATCAGGTCTTAATCCTATTCTCTTAACAGGTGAAAGGGTTTGACTATAGAAAATGAATTTGAACCATTAAAGGTACAAGTAATTTTATTTCTTGATTTTGATGAGGAAAGTGAGAAAGCATTACAAATAACTTGGGAAACTGCAGAGGAGCTTTTAAACAATGAAGGTATATGGGTTGAAATAATTCCTATCCATACATGGATCGGTGATCCTCTGGGAATAGAGTATGCTGATCTACCGAAGATCCTTATTAATGGAAAAACGATGTTCATAGGAAGATCACCTTCTAAAAAAGAATTAAAAGAAGCAATACTTGACAGGCTAAACAAAGGCACGTTTATAAAAGAGGAAGCATTCATAACAGCAGCACGTATATGGGATTACGGGTTTCTAGCGGCTGCAATGATTGAACCCTAAGAATTAAGACGATAATTGATAAACCATACAAAATTTTATTAGTATCTTTAAACAAATATATAAATGCCGAGCGGCCCACCACCCACAGTATCTAAATTAATACGTTAAACCACCACCGCCGTTGTACAATCAAAGATATTAATTGTAACAATATCTTTACAGCAGTACTTTATACGAGCAATTTTATCATCCGTGATATAACATTGTTCAAAAATCTTGTTATACAACCAATCAAAGTAAAAATACAAATACTACCCCTAACCAGAGCTCCCGCTAGGGATTTTATCCAGGGCCGGTCAGGAACCGGTCCAGGCGGGGGTCATGGGTTAGGCGGTGGTGGTTCGGGGGTGGTGGGCCGCGATGAGGTATTTATTTTTATTAACCATTTCTTGACTTCTTCAATTGCTTTTTCAACTGAATTAACGATATCATTGCTTTCTAAGTAATGGAGTGTTGTTGCTGATAACAAGTAGTCTCCTGCACCAGTGGTGTTTTTAACATCTACAGGGTCGAATTCAATTCTTTTAATAAACTCTTTTGTAATAATGTATACTGGATCAGTGTCTTGAGTTAATATTATGTATGATTTATTAATTCTTTTCTGAATCCAATGAGCAATATCTTCGATATTATTTTTCCCAGTTATTGATCTTGCTTCATCTAAGTGAATATGCAATATGTCTATGTTTTTGAAAAGATCATTAATATTTGGTGGAACCTTATATATTACTCTATTGTTTTCACCAACTTCTCTAATATAACCTTGTATATCGCTTGAAACAAGTAAAGCATTTGGTCTAATGGTTTTTATCAAATTAATCGATATCTCATTCATTACAGGATTCAAAACATATATTGCTTCATCATAATCGAATTGAGTCAACATTATTGGTGGCGCTATGTTTTCGACAAATAATTTTCTGCCGTCGCGACTATATATTAATCTAAATGTAGTGATCTCTGTGGAAAATTGGTTTCTACACAATAATACCTTATCATTCCATAGCTCTTTGGCATTATATAGGTATGGGTTAAAAACACATTGAATTCTTACATTTATTCCTTTATGAAGAAATGGTAATAATGAATAATATATGCCTCCTCCAAGTTTTTCCCCTAGGAATTCATTATTTATCCAAATCTTATCTAAAGTAAAATTACCTACCAATACTACCTTCATCATTTTTTCCTTTCCTTACCTCTCACGGTTTTTATATTGGACAATATTATCGAGCGATTATTTCCGCGTGCATGGTATTCGCGGATATGAATAATTAGATCATGCTCCGAGAAGAAGAAACTGTTTTCATAATTGTATCCAAAAGGTTCTTTCTCTAGACCTAAACACTTAGAAGCAGCATGAATACATATAGGACAAGCTATCATACCTGTTATTTTATCCCTACATGTCTTGAACTTTATACCGTCTATCTCAACAATGTACTCTTCCCATTTAGGCTCCCATGTATATGCCAAACAACACCATCTCCACAAACGATTAATCATAATGTATAATGATTTCTTTTAGATAATAAAACGGTTTAAAACAACTTATTTTATGAATACTGAGTAATTACAACAATTAGTCATTGTATAGTGGTTGGTCGCAACCGGCCTGGCAGCTTCATCGGCAAACTATATGCCTCAATGCAAGGGGCGGGATACGCTCATCCCAATAAATCATTATAATTCTTGTAGAGTAATTAATATTCTTCTATAAACTGTTTGTTCAGCCGGTTGATCCATCTTCATCTATAATCAAGTCAACGGGCTTCATCATCACTAGACTCAAATGTTTTTAATCTATAATAAACCATTATATGAGAGATCTTGTATTATTTTCCAGATCATTTTTCCTCGTCTAATAATTTCTCTTGCTTCATAATTGTTGTATCCATAAATATTTGTTAAGAATGATAAAGAGCGCTCTTCTAGTATTCGTATTTCTTGCTCTACTGACTCTAAATGTTTTCCATAATGACTCATTATTCATCCTCTTGGAACTATTACTTATTTCTTTTTGATCGAGGGAATAATTACATTATGATTGTATTCTTCTAATGAGAATTCATTAGTGTCTAGTCTCACAACATGATATTTCTTAACATAAACTATGAAATCATCTATAGGGTGTAGGGGTAAAGTTAATCCTGGTACCCAATAATGGATTGGCAGTACATTACTAGGTTTTACTGATTCAATTATTTTCCATGCTTCATCCGGGTATATTGTATATGTTCCACCAACTGGTAAAATTAATAAGTCTAACCCCTTTAGATTATCCAATATATTCTCTGAAGGAATATGACCGAGATCGCCTAGATGTGCTATCTTATAATTATCCACTTCAAGAACATAAATAGTGTTTTCACCACGCCTTCTCCCCTCGAACTTATCGTGGTAAGTGTTTATACCAGTTATTTTTATATCATCAACTATTGCTTCTCCTCGGAACTCTTTCATAATTCTACTATCTTCTTTTGAAACAACCTCAACTGCATTATGATCAAAGTGATCATGTGTTACAAGTATAAGGTCTCCTTTTATGCTTGGTTTAGGTAAACCAATACTTACTCCATCATGGGGATCAATCACGATAGTGTATCCTTCGCTTCTAACAATCCCCACACATGCATGCCCGCACCAAATGATTTTAACCATATTTTCTCTCACCATATACTCATGTTATGTATAGAAAATTATTTTATTTTTCAAAATAGTTTTATGAAGTTAATGGGTTACAAAAATAATAAGGAAAACACGACAAGAGGAACTATCCAATTATGAGGGATTCGGAGGTAATAGGAACAAATTAAGTTAAAAAGGTGATTTAAGATATTGAATGTAATACCATTACTGGGGTTATTATTAATATTTCTCCCGGGAACGATCTTCTTCACCATATACTCGGTATTTTATTTCAAAGGTAAAAAGTATAAAGAAATCGTACACGGACAGGAAGAGACAAACGAATTACTATCAATAATTATACCAATTAGAAAAGAACCAATAGAGTTACTAGACGAGGCATTGCAAAATATTCATGAATTAGGTTATCCTAATATAGAGATTATCATTGTTTCCGATGACCCTGTAGAACGTGTTAATGAGATCAAAAGCATCGTATACAAGTGGAAAAACAAAGGACAAAAAATACAGTTTATCTGGAGAAGCTTTCCGAGAGGATTTAGAACTGGGGCACTTAATGACGGATTATTTCTTTCAAGAGGCAAGTACGTATACATAATGGATGTTGATAGTCGAATAGATAAATCATTTTTTAGAAAAGCAATCAATATGATGAGAAAAGATGAAAAAATAGCTGCCGTAGTAGCTAGATGGGGAGGTAAAAACTATGATACAAGACTATCTGAAGCAATTAGTTCATCAATGAAGTTCGTTATTGACTCATTATATAGGGGTAGAAGTGCTCTAAACCTTCCAGTGTTCCCCGTAGGAACAGGTACATTGTTTAGAGCTTATGTTTTGAAACACACACTTAATGGATGGGATGAAGAAAGAATACAAGATGATCTCGAAATAGGTTCTAGAATGATGTATCATGGTTACAAAATAATGTATATTGATAGCTGTAAAGTCCTCGTAGAGGTTCCACGGAGATACAAGAGTCTCCGCGTACAGCAGGAAAGATGGGCTTATGGATCAACAGACGTGGCTATTACAAGAGTTAAACATATCTTATTATCAAAACTTCCTTGGTACGCTAAGCTTGAGAGCATGAATTACTTATTACAGTACTTTCCAGCTGTACTCACTTTTGCAGGTTTTGTCCTATTATCTATAGGTGTTTTATACACTCAATTAGACTATATGAAGATGTATTGGTACCTTGGCCTTCCTTGGTTAATCACGGCGTTAATATATGGCTACTGCTACGTTGACTCATTAAAGAAGAGAGAAAATAGTACTTGGAGAATACTTGTTAACCTTGGACGCTCAGCTGCTGTAACAACGGCTTTAACCCCTATTTTTATAAAAGCTATTCTTAAGGCACTACTAAGGATCAAGGTAAAGTACAAGAGAACACCTAAAGGAAAATACGAAGCAAGAGGTCTTAGCAAGTTAAGATTTCCAACAGAATTAGTTCTTGGAGTAATTATTCTAGTACTGGGGTTTATAACAATATTCCATTTGCATATAGTATGTACAGGCTTATGGGTAATAACGTATAGTTTGGGATATCTTTATACGTGTCTTAGATGGTTTGAAGATATAGTTTTCAAATAAAACAATATAAGGTGATTATTTTTGCCAATTGTTTTTTGGAAACATAAATACACTGATAAAAAACTATACAGTTTACTTAGACCATATGTTTCAGAATGGTTTAAAAGAACATATAAGACTTTCACTCCTCCACAAAGAATGGCTATACCACTTATTAAAGATGGGCGCAACGTACTTATTTCGAGTCCTACAGGTACAGGTAAGACACTTGCTGTTTTTCTTGGAATACTAGATAACCTATATAAGTCGTACGAAGAAAAACGTGAACTTCCCAAGGGCATCTACGTTGTTTACGTGAGCCCATTAAGAGCTTTAAATAATGATATGCGGAGAAACTTATTGAAACCAATTAAGGAAATAAAAGAAGTTGCTGAGGAAATGGGTATTCAACTACCTGAGATAAAAGTTGCTGTGAGAACAAGCGATACTTCACCTTATGAAAAGCAAAAAATGGTTAAAGATCCACCACATATATTGATTACAACACCCGAAAGTCTCGCTATTTCCTTAAATGCTCCTAAGTTCAGGGAGAAACTCCGAAACGCCAAAATAATAATTGTCGATGAGATTCATGAGCTTGCAAATAGTAAGAGAGGAAGTCATCTCAGTTTAAGTATAGAAAGATTAGAAAATCTTATTGGAGAACCCTTACAGCGTATAGGACTAAGTGCGACCATAGCACCTTTAATAGAAGTAGCTAAGTTCTTAGTAGGCTATCGTGATAATGGTGAACCGAGGGATTGTTACATTATAGATGCAAGATTCGCAAAACCCATTGATATAAGAGTAATAGCTCCTGTAAGAGATCTTGTGCATGCGAGTGCCGAGGAGATAAATAATGCGATATACCGTACTCTTGTAAAATTAATAAAGAAGCATCGGACAACACTAATTTTTACAAATACTAGGAGCGCTACTGAGAGAGTAGTTTATAAACTTAGGAAGCTTATGGAGA
>JAGGVR010000124.1 GCA_021157925.1 Staphylothermus sp.
TACATGTATTAATAACTATGACGTCAGCTTCATCTATACTATTAGCTAGGATAAAACCATTTTTCAACAGCACAGTCTTCATTATATATTCGTCGCCCTTATTCAGGGCGCACCCATATGTTTCTATGTATACTCTCATACTGATTGACCCATTTCTCTAATCTTGTATTATTGCTAGAAATGTATAGTTTATAATACCCCCTCATAAAAGTATAATATCACTAAGAATATATGCGGTTAATTGGTGTGGTGAGTAGTTAATGAGCGGTTATAAGAGGATAAGGGATTATACTTATGAGGAATTACTTGAGCGTGCTTATTCTAAACTGCCATCAAGGCCTGTGCAGAAAGAAGCATTTGAGGTTCCAAGAGCTGAGGTAATGTTTGTGGGAGGTAAAACGTTGATTCTTAATTTCAAACAAATCGCTGATGTTCTAAATCGTGAACCAAAAATAATACAGAAATACTTTGTAAAAGAACTAGGTGTTCCAGCATATATTAATGAATCTGGTCAGTTAATTCTTCAAGGAAGGTTTAGTAGTCATGTCATAAATAAACTAATAGACGTGTTTGTAAAGAAGTATGTGATATGCCCTACTTGTGGTAGTAGGTTCACTAAGCTCATTAAGAAGGGGAAAGTATTCATATTGAAATGTGAAGCATGTGGTGCAGAAACAACTTTACAAGCTTTCTAGTGAGAATAACAGTTTTATTATCTTTGGTGAATTATACTCATGAATTATGAACAGATAAGAGTTTACGTTAAAGTACATGAATATGGTGGAGAAAGAATAATTGCTATTTGTGATGAAGAACTTCTTGGTAAAAACATAGTAGACGATGAAAAAGGAATAAAATTCTACGTTGATCCATATTTCTATAAGGGAGAACTTCTCTCTATAACTCAGGCAATAAAACTCTTAAAACGTGCATCAATAGCTAATCTTGTAGGTAAAAACATTGTTAATGCAGCTAAAAATAATGGGTTAATTCATGAGGACGCAATATTATATATCAAAGATATTCCTCATGCGCAGTTCGCAATCCTATATTAACCCTTATTTTACTATTTTCTTCTAAGGGTATAGATACTATGAATAAAAAATACTGTGTACGATGTGGAAGAGTAATCCACGAGGACGAGCCATATATTAATGGGTATTGTATTGATTGTTTCCTGAAATATAAAGGCATATTCGTAACTAGACCTATAATCGAGGTTTCTATTTGTAGTAGATGTGGTGCTTGGCGCTATAAAGGCCAGTGGCATGAATCATTACCTATTAAGGAAATATTAAGGAGAATTTTCTTAAGAGAAGCTTACAGGTTTTTGCACAAAGAACTAGAAGTAGTAGATTTAGAAATATTATCTGATCTATATAAAATTAATGAATCAGAATATGCTGTGAAGGCTTCTCTTCAACTACTTGTTTCAGGTAAGTATATTGTAAATGATGTTGAGTCCGAGATAATAGTTAAGTTCTCAAGAACCGTTTGTCCGCGTTGTCTTTCATATGCTGGCAAAATACATAGGGCTTTAGTTCAAGTAAGAAGTGTAGATGGTTCTTTAAGTGATGAAGAAAAAAGACTAGTTGAAAAAGTACTCCGTGATCCTGCCATAATGAGCGAGGTAGTGGAGATTAAAGAAAATAAGTACGGATATGATATAAAATTTATTTCAAGCGTTACGGCTAAGAGATTTTCAACCATATTGAATAGGGCAAAAGGAGCAAAAATTACTGAGTCATTTAAGCCGACAAAATATAATCCTGATAAAGGAAAGTGGACTGGAATAACAACGCTATCGGTGAGGTTTCCTTCGTTAAAGATCGGAGATTTAGTAGAATATCGTGGAAGACCGGGTGTTATAAGAAATATAAAATCAACTGGTGTTGATGTGGAGTTATTAGATGATGGCCAAGTTGAGCATGTAAGATATGATGCTTATTGGAGAGGAGAACTATCTAAGCCAGGATACATGAGCTATGGAAAGATATACAGTGTCATAGCAAAGGATAAGAGTACAATATATCTTCTTAATGATGAAACGGGCGAAATGAAAGAATACCCGTTGACAAAATATCTTGCTGATATAAAGGAAGGAGACAAGATTAGGTTTGTAAGAGTAAAAGATAAAGACTATGTAGTTAAGTATGAATAATGGTTTAATTAAATAAGAAAATAATGGTGATAACATGGCTAAGAAAAAGAAAAGAAGAGGATTTGAAGAGTCAAGTAAGGAACCGCCATTACCTACAGAGGGGACAGTAATTTGTGGAATTATAAGGCATTTAGGCGGTGACTATATGGTTGTGAAGTGTTTAGACGGTATGGATAGAAAAGTCAGGATCCCTGGAAAAATGCGTAGACGTGTATGGATGAATGAAGGTGACATAGTACTTGTTGCGATCTGGGACTTTTCCCCTGAAAGAGGAGAAGTTATACACAAGTATAGTCGTGGCGAGGTAGTCAAACTGATCGAGAAAGGCGTGTTACCAAGGGAGTTCTTAGACGCGTTAAGTGAGTACATATGATTATTGATGATTACGAACCACTAATAAGGAAAAGGGACCTAAAAAGATATAAGGATAAAGACTTATTCGAAACAGTTGAGGAAGTTTTTGATACTAAGACATTATATACACTTCTTTCTCTCATGCGTAAAAAGATAATTAAAAGAATGAATGGCGTTATAAGTGCGGGGAAGGAATCAAGAGTATATTTAGGATTCGATTGGCGAAATAACCCCTTAGCAGTAAAAATTTATCTTACATCAACAGCTGTTTTTAGAAAAGGCATATTAAAATACATAATTGGTGATCCACGTTTTGAAAATGTAAAGATCAGTGATACGAGATCATTAATTTATGCCTGGACTAGAAAAGAGTTTAGGAATCTGAAAAGATTATATAACTCTGGTGTAAAAGTTCCTAAACCTATTACGTTTCTAAACAATGTGTTAGTTATGGAGTTTATCGGTGAAGATATGAAAAGATATCCTTTGCTTCACGAAGTCTATAATGAATTGGATATCCTAGAATTAGAGAAAATATATAAGCTAATAATTAATGAGATCTTTAAAATCGTGTGCAAAGCAAATCTTGTTCACGGAGACCTATCAGAATATAATATAATGGTTAAGCCAGGACCTGACATAGTAATTATAGATGTTAGCCAAGCTGTTCACATAGATCATCCGAATGCTCGTGAGTTTTTGATTAGAGATATAAGGAATATTAATAGGTTCTTTAAATATGAAGTAAAACTGGAAAACATAATTTCTGAAAATGAATTATTGGAGGAGCTTGAGCATTGTCTGAAGAACAAAAAGGCAAGCTAACAATGGGTGTTACTAGGTTATATGAGAAAGTACCACTTGATAGAATAGGTGTACTTATAGGTCATGAGGGAAAAATCAAGGATGAATTAATGAGGAGAACACGTACAATTATCACGGTAGATTCAACTACAGGGACAGTCATAATTGAACCAGCAACACCTAATACAACTGCTTTAGAGTTAATGAAGGCACGTGATGTTGTAAGAGCTATTGCTTATGGTTTTAGTCCCGAAAGAGCATTTAGATTACTAGATGAAGATCAAGTGCTTTTAGTAATAGACTTAAAGCAATATGTTGGTGATAAACCTAACCATTTACAACGTGTTAAGGGTAGAATAATTGGAGAGAGTGGGAAAACCAGAAGGATTATTGAAGAAATGACTGGAACATATATTTCTATCTATAAACATTATGTTGCTATAATAGGAGATTTTGAGTCAGCGAACATAGCTAAAAACGCTATAGAGTTATTAATTGAAGGACGAAGACACGGTACTGTATATAGGTATATTGAACGGGAAACGTTCTTAGAGAAACGTAGGAAAATGCGTCAGTTATGGAAGGAGAAGATATAATTATCTTTCACTCCCGCTCAACTTTAAAGAAGCTAATTTAAACCAGATCAATTATATATTTATTTCATCTAGTATGTATAAGTTAATATGTAGTTTGCTTCCCACATATCTATCTTTGAGTATGTTGGTGGGAATAAATTGGTACTAGTTAGTGAGACCAGGACTTTTGATATTTCTTTAAATAAAGGCATTATTAGAGAACTCTTAATGGATATTGATTCGTTTGTTAAAAGTATTCCTAGAGCGAATGTTGTTGAGAAGTCTGATAATAGATATATTGTTGAAGTTATTTGGAAGAGTTTTTTAAGAAGTACTAAAGAAGTATTTGTGATTACTGTTAGGCAAATTGATGAAAATACTATCTATATGTATATTGTTAGTGAAAATGGTGAAATGACTGTTAATATTAAGCTAGTTGAAATGTTCCCTTTTACCAGAGTCGAGGTATCGTTTGCTTGTAAGTCTGTTAATGAGAAATATTGTAAGAAAGCTATGAAGTATCTAGGTGACTCGATAGGGAGATATTTAAGAATATCGGCTAGAACAATACAACCACAATTAATTGAGAAGCCAACTATAACTAGAGGAATTTCTGAGACTAAACCCTTAACAATACAAACAAAACCATCCGTAGAAATTAGAAAAGAAACACCCATTGATGAATTAGAGAAACTCTTCGACCCTATTCATATAGCATCATTACTTCTTAAAGCACATTACATAAAGAGAATTAGTAAAAAAATAGAAGAAAAAACAGAACTATTCAATGAAATAATTAATAATATAAAA
>JAGGVR010000046.1 GCA_021157925.1 Staphylothermus sp.
ATGCCGTATTTGATCTAGGAATACCACCTGATAAAGTGCCTAACTATACAGATGTAGATCCAGATGTGGTGATAAAGATTATGAAAATGCATAAATCCACAAGACATAAAAGAGTTTTCCCCGCTATTCCGAAAATGCCATGGATTAAGAATAGTCCTATCAAAGAGCTTTAACGGTGATCTAATGACTCATTTATTAGTTTTAACAGATATTCATGGTCAAACAAGATATTTCAAATTACTAGAAGATATAGTGCATAAACATCTCATAGATCTCGTCGTTGTTGCAGGAGATTTAACATACTTCAGAGGAGTTAATAGTGCAGTTAATGTACTCAAGAAGCTTTATAATGTGGTCCAAAAACCAATACTATTTGTGCCCGGAAACTGTGATTCTCCAGATCTTTTGAATATTAAAAAGGTTAGTGAAAACATCTTAAATATTCATATAAACCCAGTAGTTTTTCATAATAAGGTATACTATGGAATAGGAGGTAGCAACATAACACCATTTTCTACCTGGATCGAGTGGAGCGAAGAAGAAATAGATAAACTCGTATCAAAAGCGTATAACATAAGTAAAGATGATTTGATCATGGTAACGCATGTCCCAATAAATGGTGTGATGGATGAAATAAACTGTGAAAACGTTGGATCAATTGTGTTGAAGAGGTTTTTAGAAAAACATGGCGCCTTATTATGGATCACGGGACACTTACACGAATATAGCGGGTATACAATAGTTCATGGAACATACATTGTTAATCCAGGCCCATTTATGAGAGGATATTATGCATTAATACAAGTAGAAGATACATCCGTGAAAATAAGTATTAATAACTTGTTTAATCAGAGCTAAATAGTTCAGGATAATCATTGATAAAAGCCATAAGGTTTTTCGCTACAAAAGTGGGAGATATACCCTCTTTCTCAATATCTTCAAGCTTACTAACTCCTGTAAGAACAAGTAATGTATCAACACCTGTGTTTATACCTAGTTGAATATCGGTATCTAGTCTGTCTCCAACAATAAGAACTTCGTCTTTATCTAAGTTATTTATTCTGAGAGCTAACTCCAAGATATATGGATTAGGTTTTCCTATTATTGCATCAGGTTCCTTTCCGGAAGAAGTTATTAAGAAATTGACTATACTACCTGCTCCTGGATCTAGGGTGTTTTCTACAGGTAGTGTTTTATCCGTATTTGCTGCAATGAATCTTGCTCCCTCTCTTATTAGGTTGCTAGCATGTGCTAATTTATTGTATGTTACAAACCTATCCAGTCCTACTAATACATGATCTGCTGAAGAACCTATAGTTACCGGCAATAAACCCGCTAGAGAGACTTCATAGAATAAACCAGCTTCACCCACAATGAATACTCTTTCCCCATTGTTTTCTTTAACATACTGTGCTGATGCATAAGCTGAGTTTATAACAGTGTATTCATCTGCATATAATCCTAGGCTTCTAAGAATATCTATGTATTCTTTTCTAGATCTTGTAGCATTATTTGATAAGTAAATAATCTTAACACCTTTAGATTCAAGTTTCCTTAATGCCTCGATATTAGGGGTGATAGGTTTTTTACCTCTCCAAACAACCCCGTCAAGGTCTGCTATTATGGCTTTATATTTCTTCATCATCTTAAAAGCCTCATTTTCTTATCAAGTTTTTCTAAAAACTCTTCTATTGTTTTAGAGAATATGTATAAGCCTGAGGGTTCATATAGCAGATCGTAGCATGACAAGCTACTAATACTATCAAATTTACAGATTTTACCAAATATCAAATCTCTACGAGTTTTAACACATATAATGTATTTGGGTTCTTTACAAGAATTATATAGGATGATAGAATAGAATCCATTTTGTTTTTCTTTTAGAATTTTTCCGTATCGGGAACGTAATAATGTAAATAATTTATCTAGTTCCATTTCGACCACATTGATAAAATAGTCTCATATATTATTAATTCCGTAAGAAATCATTGATGTTAGATACTGTAAATTATTTTTTGGACTTCTTCTGGAAGGTCGTCTTCTTTTATTATTTGTGCCTTATATGGTGGTTTCTTTGTTTTTGTGCCCACGATGATGTATTTTGTTGGATCGTTTATATCGAAACTATATTTTTCCTTCTTTCCTTTCTTCTTTAACCGTATATTTAATAACCTTACTTTAATATACCATCCATCCTTTCTCTCTATGTAAGCATATTTTCCATGCTTTAAGCCCATGTATTACCACCTTCTCTGAAATGTCATTATAATCAAGATTGTATTATGAGATTATAAATATTAATGAATACTAATCTGGTTTCCATGCATAAAATCTTCCAACTACATAGTTGACTATAAATCCTAGAAAAACACCAATCGTGACAGAAATAGGTACTGGTACCATGAAGTAACCCGATAATAGTGTAACAGACGTGGTTTGCGTTAATAAGCTCCCTATAGATGCTATATGATACTTAATCCATCTGAGAATCGCTCCTTTAATCGACTTGTTTTTAATTAGATCTTTAAAAGTCCACAGTTCGTGTAGTATAAAGTTCCATGTAAGACTTACTTCAAACCCTATTATTGAAGCTATAGTATAGACAAACTTGCTCGACCCCATTATGGGTTTTAGCGTTGTTGTAGACACCAGCACCATTAATATATTAACCAATAACCCGGATAATCCCACTAAACCAAACTTCATGATCCTAGTGGGTTCTTTCAATATATTTTTCATGAATCTCGGTAAGCGACTTATAATTAACAAATATGATAATAAGTACACATGTCTATTAATGCAAATAGTTCTTATTATGGATCCCTTATTAACATTATTTCTATCTATTATTATGCCTACAACATTTTCATGATCGAAAACCCTGTCTAAAAAATGATCTGCTAAAAAACCACCTATCTTTAATAAGAAATTGTCTTTTAGCTTTAGAATAATTATTGGATTTTCTTCAATATTATCCTCTATATTTTCTAATATGTAGTCTATATA
>JAGGVR010000103.1 GCA_021157925.1 Staphylothermus sp.
AACCGGGGGGTTCTCCCCAGATACTCTCCGATCCCAAGACCGCGAGCACCCCTCTCATGACCTGGGTGCCCCTTGCGAGGGGCGGGACCCCTTCAAGAAGAGTAGTAATTTGGAGGAAACTCCCCGGTTCTCCTAGATATACACCCTCTTATGAGGGGTCGCTGACCCCTTTCAATGAATGCTGCCTGTTTTATGAAAAATAAATCATTATATAAAATAATAAGGAGAGGGTTCCGAATGCTTACTTCTCAGCCCTCACACGGTTCTTCATCGCATGGTAGGGATGCTCTGTACCGAAGTCGTTCATCATTTTGCTCGATAAGTATATTCTTGATAATAGCTTAATTAAGATATTACATAATACATTTATCACCAAGATTGGGGAGAGCGAGAGTTAATGAGGAAAATTGTTTTTGGACCAGTACCTTCTAGGAGACTTGGTTATAGCTTGGGAGTGAATAATGTATATGATAAGTATTGTAGCTATTCATGTATTTATTGTCAGGCAGGAAGAACGACGAGACTGGTTATTGATAGAATGAAGTTTTATGAAGTTAATGAGCTTGTTCAACAAGTCATCGTTGAAGCAAATAAGAAGAAACCTGATGTTGTGTCTTTCGTACCTAATGGTGAACCTACACTTGATATTAACTTAGGCAGAGAGGCTGAGCTAATAAAGAAGGAATTAAATCTACCATTAGCGATTTTCACGAATTCATCTCTTCTAACTAGACAGGACGTTATAGACGATCTAATGTTTTTTGACATAGTGTCTGTTAAAGTAGATACAGTAAAACATGTAACTTGGAGAAAAATAAATAGACCGCATCCTAAATTATGCTTGGAAGAAATTCTTGACTCGATCAAAAGTTTCTCTAAACAATACGAGGGTAGATTAATAACAGAGACGATGCTTGTTAAGGGAGTAAATGATAATGAAGAAGAATATGAATCTATAGCTGAATTCATAGCAGGTCTGAGAGTAGATAAAGTCTATATACAAGCACCTATAAGACCCCCAGCTGAGAAATGGGTAAAACCACCATCAGAGGATGAATTTACTAAAGCCTATCATATTTTCCATAAATACTTAGGAAGTAAAGTAGAGTTATTGATCAGTAGTGAGCCGAAATCCTTCAAATTCACCGATAACTTAGTTGAGGAAATAGCTAGCACGATATACGTGCATCCTATAAGAATAGATTACGTATCAGAACTAGCTGTAAAACATGGAAAAAACGCTGAGCAAATAATCGATGAACTGCTGAGGAATAAAATAGCTAAGATAGTAGAGTATGAGGGTAAAAAATTCTTAGTACCAGCGATAAGGAGATAACTAGCGACGCTAACTCTTATATAGGGGGAGAGAACAATGAAGCCGGCTATTCTCGTCATAGACATGCTCGAAGAATTCGTCCATGGTAGACTGAGAAGCCCGCAAGCAGAGAATATTATACCAAGCATAAAGAAAATAATAGAAGCTGCGCGAAAGAAAAGTATCCCGACAATTTATCTCGCAGACAAGCACTACCCAGTAGACCACGAGCTAAAAATCTGGGGTCCTCACGCTATGTATAATAGTCCGGAATCAAGGATAATAGATGAACTAAAACCCGATGAAAACGACTACGTGTTATATAAGAGGAACTATAGTGGTTTTAGAGGAACAGGACTAGACATACTCCTTAGAGACCTTGGAATAGACACAGTAATACTAACCGGTATTCATACACACATATGTGTCCTTCACACAGCTTGGGATGCTTTCTACTACGGCTATAACTTAATAGTTGTAGAAGATGCTGTTGCAGCATTTAGCGAGAAAGACCATGAATACGCATTAAACTATATGAAACAAGTCTATGGTGCAAAAATAATGAAAACCAGCGAAGTACTTAAGGTGCTTGGTAAAGAAGAATGAGTACAAAGAATAACCCAATAATAGAACTAATAGAAAAACTTCCCGGAAATAATGAAGAAAAAATCTATTCATTAGCATTAATACTAGTTCTCAGAGACCAGCCGTTAATTGGGAGAAGGAGATTATCAAAAATACTAGGATTAAGTGAAAGAAGAGTCAGAACATTAATAGAGAAACTTATAAAACACAAAATGATCGAGAAAAATGTGTATGCTCTAAAATTATCAGCAAATACAATTAAATTGCTTGAAAACATCAATATTAAAAGGATCACGAATAAATATAAGATATCGATGATCAGTATAATACCAAATCTCTGCAGTATTTTAGAAGAAAAAATCATGGTTTTTAGAGACCATTTGGTCATAAATATAAAGGATCCCAATTCTATAGAAGTGATTTGCTGCCAAACAAATTCTAATATAATCATTCCGCGTGTACCAGAATACTTGAAAAAGAAATACGAGAAAATAATTAACAAGTATGTTTCGAGCACTAGACAAGATGAACTCATTATTTTCTGGAAAAATTATCAACCTTACCTCTATGATGCATCAGTATTATTAACTATTTCCATATTTTTCAAGAACATATAAAGGAACCATTACTAGAACCCCTCCTAGTTTAACATCATAGAATCTAGTACCATAAGTTTCCTCTAAGACTTTCTTGTTTTTAAAGAACTCGTTCCTATCCCCCACAAATACTACTTTACCATTATTCATTAATACAAAATAGTCGCCAATAATGCTCGCAAATAATACATCATGTGTTGTTAAAACTATTGTTTTAGAAACTGCTAATTTCTTCAAGATATTTATGAGTTCAGCTTTATTACTCACATCCACATGTGAATCAGGTTCATCTAGTAATAGATACTTAGGATCTTTTATAACTGACATTGCTAGAACTACTCTTTGGAGTTCTCCAGAGCTTAGCTCAGACAATTTTTTCTCGAGAAAATTATCTATTTTGAATTCCCTAGCTGTTCTAAGGATCATTTCCAAGTCTTGTCTCGTTTCGAAAAATCTTTTAGATACAGGGTATCGAGCTATTTTTAGCACTTCTATTACTTTAAGAGATAATAGGTCTGGTAAGTATACACTTGTTGAATAGGATAGGATTCTTGAAATTGTTTTCAATGGTGTCTTGGACACTTCCAATCCATCAAGATATATCTCGCCATCAAACTTGACTATTTTTGAAATAGATCTAAGCAATGTTGTCTTTCCAGCACCATTAGGGCCGATTATGCATGTTACTTTACCGACTGGTATTTCGAGCGTAACATCTCTCACTGCATCCACGTACCTATATTTAACTCTTAGCTTCTTTATTCTGATCAATGTAATACACCACGATATCTAGAGAGTATAAGAAATAAGAAAAACGGGGCACCGATAACAGCGACTATTGAGCCGGCAGGTACTTCTCCGATACCAATATTTACGAAAACGCTTCTTGCTAGATCATCTGTTATTAATAATAATAGTGCCGAAACAATACCAGATAGGGGGATTACGAATCTATTATCTCCAGTTCTTAGTAAAAATCTAGAGATGTGGGGCGAGACAAGCCCTATAAAACCTATGAGTCCAAAATAACTAACAATTACTGAGGAAAACATACCCGCAGTTATTATTGCTAATAAACGATAATATCTGGGATTATAGCCTATTTGATAAACAAGTTCGTCTCCAAGAAGTAATGCATTCAAAGGCTTAGCTAGGAAGGGATAAGTAGCTAAAACAATTATGGCCGAGATAATGAGAGGGATCTTGTAATCTGGCGAAGCAAGTGTAAAACCTCCGGCTAACAAGTATAATGCATACGGGTTCTTGACTAGGATGAGATAAGAGAGTAAATGAGCAAGACCGGCAAACAATGAATTAACACCTATCCCTGCTAGAACATATGATATATCGCTTCCCCCTATGATCTCGGCAATTGTTATTGTAAGAAATAAAGCAGTTAATCCACCGACTATTGCTACGAAGGGCAGTATTAAGTAGTAAATGCTAGAGAATAGTATAAATATGTAAACACTAAACAAAGCTCCACTACCAATTCCCAATATATAGTGATCTACAAGCGGGTTACGTAGAGATGATTGTAAATATGCTCCAGACACACCTAAAACCAAACCTGCTAATACGACTTCTATAACCCTCGTATATCTATACTCCATTACCAGGGGATTTACGTGCTTAGCAGAACCAATGAATAATGAGGCATATATGGTGAGGAATAGAGCCGTTAGGAGCGAAAAAAGCAGAATTAATCTATGGGTATCTCTAGTCATATTGTTCTAACCTTTTTTAGTTCTAGAAATATAATACCCTGTAACAACTCCTATAATAAAGAATATTGCAGTGATCAATGTAATTAATCCAATATCACCTGTAACGTTTCTAGTATTTTCTGTTTGTGTAGAAGTTGTATTAGTTAACGTGTTGGTCTCTGACTGTGTTTCTGTAATATTTGTACTGGACAAACACTTGTAGAGAAGGCTTTGGAGATAAATTATTAGAGGACCTGGTCTACACAATGCATCTGTAGTGTTTTGGTCGAGGAATATTATTTGAGCACCGGTTTTATAGAGTCCTGATTTCTCAACAATATCTCTTGTTACACCCATTGATGCTATAAGGATTACTTGTGGAGACCAATCAATAATTTTCTCTATATTAACGCTTTTCCACCCTATTACATCGGCAACATTTTCTAGTCCTAGCCTGCTAAGCATATCGTCGATATATGTTGATTTACCAGCAACCCATATACCGTTATAGATCCCGACCACTACTAGTATTTTCTTATATTTCAATGCCTCAAACTTGTCTCTATATGCAGCGATATTCTTCTCCACTTTTTTAATGAAATCCGTTACTAGTTGTTCTTTACCATATATAGTTGCTAGAATATTGAGATCTTCGTACATATCTTGAAGCGACTTAGACGCTCCAGCATTTAGGTATACTACAGTTATATTATACTTGTTAAAGAAATCTAAGAGTTTTATATGTGCTCCTTTATCAGCAAATATAATATCAGGTTTTAGCGATAATATTTTTTCAACACTTATAGTGCTCCACCAATAACCACCCACTGGTGTGATCTTGTTTTCTTTGAGGTAGTCTGCTATTCCAAAATGAGGATCCGAGTAAGACGTGTTGTCAACTCCTACGAGATATTTTTGTAGTCCTAAGTAGAATATTTCTTCGGTTATTGAAGGAGCCAGTGATACTATTTTTAAGGGTTTCTCTGTGATGTTAATTGTTCTTCCCAAAGCATCTTTTATTAGAATATAATTGGGAGCATTGTTGGCAAATGTTATAATATATCCAGGTGTAATTGGGGATAATATAATTACTGTTACTAATACAATGGATATTAATTTATTCATATTGGCCACCTCGTCCAAGCTAGAAAATGGATATATTATGAAGATATTAAAAGTTAACGGAAAACAAATATAAGTATCAAGGATATTTCCTTCTATTCAACAATTCCCTATATATTTCGTCAGGTAGATTACACAAGTATTTAAGAGAATCAAGCTCTATGGGATGTGGCTTAGCCACAATTACTAAGCTATGAGGAGGTGGAGGAAAACCATATTTCTTTAACCTAGATAGTCTATCAGCTTGTATCCTCTCATCCTTACAACCAATTCTTGCTAACCCCACTGCAATAATATTATTTAGTTTTCTGTCTTCGTCAAGATCCATTAAGATATCGACAGCCTCATTTATAGTCATGGCTTTATTTTCTTCAAGCTTTAAGTCTAGTAATAACAATGTATGGAGATTTCTGCTAAGATTATCATAGATAGTTTCAAGAGTGGAATATGGTTTAAAAGCTTCTGGATAGACAAGAGTGACTGTTTTTCCAAACCTATATGCTTGTAAACCTGTTCTGGAGGGAGCTAGAGAATATATTGATAACCCATTAATTGTTTTCACTTGAACACCATGTTTTATTGCTTCTACACGTATCGCATCATGCGTTGTAGCTATGAATGGATCGCCTGGTACAAGGATCGCTAAGTTTAATTTTTGTGCTTCCTCCACGATTTTCTTTATAGATACTCCTTCAAGCATAGATCTATTTGCGATAATGACGTCTATCCTTGTTCCTATGATTTTAAATAATTTATCAATACTGAAGTCTGGAATGATGTTAGTGTACGAATCAATAATGATCTTGTCTGCTTTCTTTAGCCACTCTATAGCTTCAATCGTTAAGTGATTAATTGATAAACCCGCTCCAATAAAAATAAGCAAACAATATCACCATTAGTGAAAAACACTTATTCTTCTCCCGGGTACTTATTGGAATATATTTTCTTAAAAACATATAGTAAACAAGCATTGTAGAAAACAACGAATATCGTAGATGATACCCACATACATTTATATAGAGCATCAAAGAAACCATAGAAGTATATTCTAGCATAATCTATTAGAGGAAAGATTATTGCACCTCTTTCAAATGATCTCTCCATGAGCCACATAGCAGAATAATGTGATAAATCCTCCATTATAAGCAACGATCCCTGGGCAACGGCTGCAGCAAAATAAGTTACAAGAGGAAAAAGCAAGCTGCTCATGACCGGTAGTACTATATAAATAAGCCTGAGATCTCGGTGTTCCGGATGAAGAGATAGAAATATTGCAAGAAACGGTATTATCCATACAAGGTAATTCTCATTACCAACTTTGTTAGTGACTAATAGAACTATTAGGAGTAAAATAATGTATTTTAATACTATCTTATCGTTAATTTGTTTACACCTATAGAACTTGTATAGTAAATAAATTGTAGCAGACAAATAGATCGGGAACCATAACCAAGAATACCAGGTCGGTATTATTGTGTAGTTAAAATTACTTAAATAAACTGGTATAGCCCATAAACTAAGTTCTTGTGGATATCTTGCAGAGTGGAAGAACAATACTTTCTCGATAAAGGAGCATGGGTCATAGATTATGAAGGGAAGTATGAATACAAGCCCTGTAGCGAGTCCTACTAATACATATTTCATAGCGGGTTTAACACCGTATTTTTTAAGAAGGTAAATTAATGGAATAAACGCTAAGAAGGCTAAGCCTTGTTTAACTAATAAGTATAATGCATTATATAAACCGAGGCATAGTGGGCTAGGATTCTTTTTTGTCAACTCTATGAATGAAGCTAATAAAAACAATACTGTGAGTAAATCAAACTGGTATGCGAAAATAGTTAAGTAGGAAGCATAGCTAACTAACCATAAGTGAGCAGCACTTAAACCATAGTGTTTCCTTAACAAGTAATAAATAATGTTGAAAGCTAATATTAATGGTATTTTATCAATTAATCTGATCAGGTAAGTAGAGGATGTTATAGAAGATGCAAGAGTATGCATTAAAGTAAATACCATAACAGGGATCGGTGGATAGGCTACTTTATGAGCATACAAGTACACACTGAATAATCCATGTTGCTTAACAACATCAACCCACTCTATAAAATACCTAACATCATAATAAAGCCAATGCGTAGGAGCAAATATTAATATAAAGACATTTGCTATTATGAGCCCTACTAATCCATTCTTATATAAAAATAATCTTTTAAGAGATCCCAGCATTTTTGTTTTATTCAAGACAATTCCCTTGGACAAGCAATAACACTATACTATCTTATGCCGTAACTCCTCAACGCTTTTCCTTAGGAATAAATTAATACTATACTAAATAATTTAAACTTAATACTGTAAAGACTTGTTTCTCTAATAACATGGTGACGAGTATTGTCTAAAGAAATCGTTTATGTAAAACTTGGTGGTAGCTTTATAACTTTGAAAAATAAACCATTCACCCTAAATATTGATGCTTTAGACAAAGCAGTAGCGATTATTAAGAATACGTGGAAGAAAGTAAGCTTACTTTTAGGTAATGGTGGCGGTAGTTTTGCACACCCAGTTGTACAAAAATATAAAAATGCATGCCCCGAAGAACTATTAGTAAGGTGTCATTCGGCTACGAGGAAATTGAACTATATTATTGTAGATAAACTTCTAGAAAACAATATCTTAGCAACAACTATACAAACATCAGCTATAATAATGAAACAGAATAACGAATATAAAGTATTCCTCGATCCAGTTAAAATACTAGTCGAGAAAGGAATAATTCCTGTACTCTATGGAGAATGCATAATTAATTCAAAGAACACATATACTGTTTTATCTACAGAGAATGTTTTCAGAATTCTCTCGAAATACATTAAACCATCAAGAATAGTTCTTCTAACAGACGTCGACGGGGTATATGACAAAAACCCGAAAAAACACAGAGACGCAAAAATAATTAATGTTATCAATAGAAAGAACCTAGAAGATGTGCTTGAAATATTATCTCTTAGTAAAGACTTGGATGAAACTGGGAGCATGTATGGAAAGATCAAAAGTGCAGCAGAATTATCGGAAGAACTGGGGATACCAGTATACATAGTTTCCGGAATTAATACAGGGGAAGCAATAAAAGCAATACTTGGAAAACCATTGTCTAGAGGGACAATTATAGACATGAGATAAGTTTCTCTACACAAAGTAGAGAGTTATCATGTGATCACTTACTTCGTAATATACTTCTCTCTTCCTAGAGGTGACAATGCCTATTTCATCGCTTGAAACAACAATGTAATCATATAAAGTGTATCCCGGAGTTATTATTGTATAATAATGGTCATAGTTTGTAATAGTATATCTTAATTGATAATCTCCAACATTAAATGGTTTACCCGGAACTATTTTTGAGTGAACACTAGTTAAGGGTTTGATCGGTTCTATTAAGTATATGTATATATATTTTTTCTTAGTATCCTCACCTATTCTTAGATCCTTTACATTACTTATAATAACTGAGCGAGGCCTTACTTCTATGAAGAAATTACTTCCTCTTAAAACTAGGACTGATTCTGTCACCAATACTTCAAGAGAGCCGTTGTGCCATGGAACTGTCTGCCTCATATACAACACCATTCCAGTTCTTTACAGCGAGACTATATTTAACTGCTTGTAATGAATAAGCTTTAATAGCCTATAATTGGTTTAAATTGATGAAAACATGATATCTGTATTGGAAGCGAGGGAGTAACTATGCCTAAAACACCAAGTGTAATATTACGTGAATTATTGGATAAAAAACAAATCGAACTGCTAGACATATATCATAGGAAGGACAAAGACATCATTCGTGTAAAGGATAAGCTAACAGGAAAAGTGATACTAGTTGAGTCTAAGACCTTTGTAAGAGACATGGATAAAGAAGAACTAAGTAAACTGGCTGACAAAATAGAAGAAGAATTAAAGAAACAATAACCTATTTTCACTTAAATGTTCTCGTTTCTTGTACGCATATTTTATATTTACATTTTATATACTCTATAAAGAAGTATTTCAACTTAGATGGGCCAGTAATAGCTATCTTTAGCTTATAGTCTTCTTTTCTCAAATAATTTATTCTTAATCCTAGCTCTTCAGCTTCTCTAATTATTTCGCTTGTTTCAAGGCGAGGAAGTAATCCTTCTCTCTTCCTCATTATTCCTTTAGAAATCATTTTCCAACATATGTATCCATGAGTATAAATATTTGCCATACATGCTTCAGGAAATGGTATTAAGCCTAGCTTCTCAGCAGTTCTAAGAATTTCTTTCTTAATATCACTAGTATCTACTGAGACTTGTATGTTTGGTTTTAGAGGCTTACGTATTCGCCTAACTATTTCATCAACTGGTATTCCTGCTTTTCTTAGTCTTTCAAGTATTAATGGAGTAACTCTTAATGATCCAGCAACTATCCCTATAGCACCATATTCTCTTGCTTTCTCTAATATTTCATAGTATTCATTCTCTATTATTCCCGGAATTATGGGTCGAAGAAATAATATTGGTTTAAGTCCAGCGTCTCTGAGATTCTTTATTGTCTCAAATCTTTTTTCAGGACTAGGTGCAAGTGGTTCAAGTTTTCTATATTGTTTTATAGAAACAATTGTTATCAAGGGAGAGATCGTGGGTTCGATGTTTTTGAGTATTCTTGCTTCCTCTTTATTCAAATACATCTTAGTCGAGAACTGTATAGGATTTCTGAGGTACTTCGAGATATACTCTATGTATTCAAAAGTTTTCTTCTTAGTAATGCCGTGAAAAGGCTCTGTAACGGATCCAATTGCTATTAATGTACCTGTTTCACCTGGTACAAAATAAGGATTAGATAATAATGCATAAACTAGTTGTAATCCATTCAAAGGATATGGTTCTATACTCCACTTGAAACCCATATCCTCTATATAGCAATACGTACATCTGAGGTTACAGCCTATTCCAGTATGAATAGTCATTCCACAAGGACGCGGCTTTCGCTTAGCATGGTGATCTCTAATAGCTTTTTCTCTCTCGGACCTACTCAATAATTCGCCAATCTTGTTTCTCAGCTTCTCTTTAAACTCCAATATATTCATTAAAACACCAATACAATATTATTACATATTAGGAAATTATATTGATTGGGAAAAACATATGCATGAAAAAACAACGGATAAAAATGTTTTACTTGTCTCATTTAATTGTAGTATAATAGATGAGAATTTAGCATCATCATTGCATGAGAAAGGATTCAGTATCAAGTATATTAGAATAGACGAAGAAAGATTTGCTAAACAAGGAATACTTAGGAAATTATCATTAATTCAAGAACTGTATTCTAGATTTCTTAATGATTCGTCAAGACTAATTATTTGTTCTGAAATTAACGATTTCTTATTCTTATCTCTAATATCATTCATTATCTCGAAGAAACCAGAGAAGTTGGTAATAGTTTTTCCTCCAAGTCCTAGTAAGGAGTCTAGGAAATTATTCGGATTAAAAATACCTATAATAAACCTACTACTTGGATTGCTAGGCGAAATCTTACTCGTATATACTACTCCTATGGAGAGAGTATATACTGGTGGATTACTTGACAATTATCAATACACTTACTTACCAATATCAACTAGCGAGCCTCTACTTATGAGAAACCTTATCCATAGTGATAAACCATTATTTGTTGCCATCTATAGAGATGATGAAAAAGAATTCTATATCAATATTATTAAGTTATTAAAGCAACTCGAGGTTTTTCCAAGATTTGTATTTTTTGTACTTAATGAGTTTACAAAGTGTTTAAGAGATCCGAGAATAATATGTATACATACCGACTCCTATGATACAATCATAGATAATGCATCGGTAGTAATTCTCAAAGAAAACAGTCCTCATACAAATGAGTTATTGATTAAATCGATCATGCATGGTAGGCCCGTACTTTCATCGTCTGAGATAGGTTTGCTAAGACTATTCATAGATACAGACATGATAGTTGTTGAGAATAACTGGAAACCAGATAACATATCTCTGATATTATTGAAAATACTTAATGAGATAGATAGGTTCAAGAAAGCTAGTTTATCGAAAATACCTAGTAGAATCGATAATAGTAAGGGAATCGAGAAAATAATTAGTTTCTTAAGGTAGTTGCTCGGCGAAAAAGTGTCCAGTCATCGCCTAATCCTAGCCTGGCCTTCTAGGATAGGCTCATAGCTCTTCCGGCGCGTTCCTCATAGCATTGTTTTCATATCTTGATAATACTTTATTAAATTACTCTGCTCTACTACAACATGACTTTATTAATTCAAGTATTCTACGCAGATTTTCTCGCAGGAGAAGAAGTTGTGCATATAATCTAATTTCTTGAAAACTCTTAGTTCTCTTGCTAAGTACACCTTTATTCTGCAAGCGTTTTATTTTCCTGGCAATTTCTTCTACACTTATACCGAGTTTATCAGCTGCTTCTTTTATATTCCTAGATGTGCTTATAATACTTAGAAAATCTACTTCTTCGGGGCTAAGGTCCTTTGTTATTAGTAAAGCGTTTAGGAATTCCTCGATAATGCTCCTAATACTTGCCTTTATTAAGGTTTCTAGCTCTTCGGACTCCACTAGGAAGTAATCGCTTAGTTGTATAACCTTAACACCTAGTTTTTCTGCAAGCAATGCAGCTGATTCATCCGAGAATCCCTTGGCTATAACTAATGGCTTATAACCAAGTAGTTGTGCATTAACATATGCTTGTCTAATCCCCGTTACATCTATCCTGCCTGCCTTGATCTCTACTGCATATCTATTACCTTCTTCATCCTCTACTATAGCATCTACTTCTCCTATCTCTACTCCTTCGATCTTTATCTTATAATGAGTATCTAGTATCTTGTATCCTTGTTCTTCAAGAAACCTAAGAGCTATTTCTTCACTACTTCTCCATCTACGCTTAGCAGATAATGACAATTATTTTCTCCTCACCCATGTTGTTTCCTTACCTTTATCCATCAGTATTATTCCTAGTTTTCCGAGCTCACTCCTTATTCTATCGGCTAGATCATATAGTTTCATTTCTCTAAGCTCCTTCCTTACATCTATGACGACTTTTAATACATTATCAAGCAGTGTTTCTAGCTCGGTAGGTGTTTCTGCCAGATACTTGTCGAGAACTCCCAATACTGTATTGAATTCTCTTAACAACTTGTAAGCTGTAAATACCAGAGTGTATTTTGGATTATACTGTATTTCCTTGAATACCAACGAAGTATATTCACTTATAGCCGCCAGTGCTTGTGGAGTGTTGAAATCATTTGATAATGCTTTATGGAATTCCCTCCTAGTAGCTAAGAGCCTTGAAAGAATCTCAAGGTCTTTTTCACTTAGTTTATGCATACTTGTAGCTTCTCTACTCAACTTCTTTAGCAAATTCGTTACAGTTACAAGTCTTTCATGGAATTTCTTAGCCTGCTCAATGGATTCCTCCGTGAACACTAGTGGTTTTCTATAATGTCCTGTAAGATACCATAATCTCAGAGCTTCAGGACCCCATTTCTTAAATGCTTCTTTTAATGGAATAATATTGCCCAGGCTCTTACTCATTTTTTCTCCTTTAAAAACAAGCATGCCGCTGTGAACCCAGTATTTTACCCATGGCTTGACTCCTAGAGCTGATTCGCTCTGTGCACGCTCGTTTTCGTGATGAGGGAAAATTAGGTCTGTTCCACCACCATGTATATCGAATTGTTTACCTAGATACCTTGTGCTCATAACGCTACATTCAATATGCCATCCAGGCCTGCCTTTCCCCCATGGAGCGTTCCAGTATGGTTCTCCGGGCTTCCATGCCTTCCATAATGCGAAATCATATGGTTTCTTCTTCTCGCTGAGGAATTCTTGTTCTTGACTCCATAGTTCTTTGTCAAGCCTGCCCGATAACTTACCATAATCCGGGTACTTGTCTACTTCAAAGTAAACACTTCCACTTGGTGCTACATATGCATATCCCTTATCGATCAAAATTTGGATAAACTCTATTATCTCGTTAATATGTTCTGTCACTCTAGGATGTATATCTACTTTAACATTTAGTTTTTCAAGACTATCAAGATAGTCTCTCATGTAATAATCAGATATTTCTCTCCAATCCTTTCCTTCTTCTCTAGCCCTATTTATGATCTTATCATCTATGTCCGTGATATTCATTACATGTAGCACATGATACCCTCTGAGCACAAAATATCTCTTCATAGCATCGTATACTACGTATGTTTTCCCATGACCTATGTGGTTGTAATCATAAACAGTAGGGCCACAGACATACATCTTCACTATTCCAGGCTCAATAGGCTCGAATTTTTCGATCTTCCTAGTGAGCGTGTTGAAGATCCTGATCTCATAATCCATGGGGATAACCTCTCCTCTCAGAAACAGTTCTTGATAAACTTATTGTTAGTTTTGGAAAATATCTTATTAACATTGTATCAGTGCTTAATAGTCTTAAATGCTTCAAGAATAGCCTTTGCTGCAATAACTATTTTTTCTTTAAGTTCTTCACTAGTCGCTAAATATTGTTTCTCTGCCAATAAATTATCACTGATCACGAGCACGGCGGCTGTTTTCCATTTCCTCATCCAGCCTAGAGCAAATAATATAGCAGCTTCCATTTCTACAGCAATAACTCCTTTCTCACACCATTTCCTTGCAAACTCTGGGTCTTCTGCATAGAATGCATCACTACTAAATACGGGGCCTGTATGGAATCTTATTCTCTTCTTAGAGAGCTCCTCTATGATCTTATACGTTAGTATAGGATCGGGAGCTGTTGGTGCACAATACCCTGTATAATATTGTCCTAAGCCACAACCACCACAAGTATAAGCTGCTCCTGTAGCAACAACTATATCTCCTATTTCGAGATCTTCTCTCATACCACCAGCTGTGCCAAGCCTAACGATCTTCTTAGCGCCTAGCATTCCTAATTCTTCGAAGACAATTGCTGCAGAAGGACAGCCCATTCCATGTGTAGCTATAGTTACCTGAATCCCCTTGTACTCCCCAGTTATTGTCAATAATCCCCTATGCTCATTCACAACTCTGTAGTTATCTAGAAGCTCTCCAAGAATCTTGACTCTACCAGGATCACCGACAGCTATGACATTTTCAGCAATATCTCCAGGCTTAGCCTTTATATGAAATGGGGGACCGCTCATTTCTTTTTCCTCCTCCTTCTCTTCTTCTTTTTCCTTGTTTTCTTCTTAGTTTTCTTCTTAAGACTTTTCTCCGTCTTTTTCTTTTTCCTTTTCCTCCTCTTTCTTGACTTCGTTTTCTTTTCTACACTCTTCCTCAGAGGCAGATGAAGCTCCTCCTTGAGCACTACTCTAGTCATGTTAACGCTTTTTAGGATAATTATATCAAAGTCTAGATCTGTAACATTAACGCTACCTTCATATATCCATGTATCGTGTTCAGGCACTATTTTGTGAATTATCTCGACTTCATCGTTCTTTTTCTTAGCAAACAATATCTCTGTAACCTCAATAGGTCTCGGAGATAAGGTTGTTTCAATACCGGGTACGCTTCCTTCGCCAATTACGGCTCTTAACCCAGGTGCTTCGACTTCCGCGAAAACATATACGTTGTCACGATAATTCATTAATACTACATTGTTAGCCATAGCAAGCATACGATCCATTATATTCTTAGTACTTCTAATAGTGTGTTTCTCCCATGAAAGCTCTTCTTCGTCCAAACTAAGTATCTCTACTTTATCATCAGTTATTTTCTTCGGTTTATAGATCTTTGTTTTCACCAAAACCTCCAAATCAATCATCCCTTTTAAATCAAGGTTTAAAAGAGTTAATAATGCATTACTCCGAATAAGTATTCATGGGTAATATTATTTAATTCTATCCCCAACCATAAAAGGTAAAGACATTATTGGGGCCTATGAATAGTAATAATTTGAGTAAAACGTTTTAGGGTGATACTCGTGGCTGAAGAACTAAAAATACAAGTAATTGACATACCTATACCAGAAGGAGCAAATGTGATTATTGGGAGAAGTCATTTCATCAAAACAGTAGAAGATATATATGAAGCACTAGTGACAAGTGTGCCTGGAATAAAGTTTGGTTTCGCATTCAATGAAGCTAGTGGTAAGAGACTAATAAGATGGGAGGCTAATGACGAAGAACTTAAGAAGTATGCAATAGAAGCTGCTCAGAAAATAGGAGCAGGACATATCTTTGTCTTATACATAAAAAATGCGTGGCCAATCAACATATTGAATACTCTAAAACACGTACAAGAAATAGTAAACATATACGTAGCTACAGCTAATCCAGTACAGGTTATAGTTACAGAAACCAAGCAAGGAAAAGCTGTTCTCGGCATAGTTGATGGTTATACTCCTGTAGGAGTAGAGGGAGAAGAGGACAGGAAAGAAAGACACGAGTTCTTGAGAAAAATTGGTTATAAAAAATAAATTTTGTAGTAAAGGTTACTAAGAACTATTTCCTTTACCATATCTTGATAGGCATTTTTTATACTCTTCTAACGCTAGCTTTTTCGTTGTCGATAAGTCTCCAAATGATAATATTTCTAGAAGATATCCCTTTGTTTCTTCACCGCTTTTCAGCAATACATATACGTACTTATTCTCGAAGAAAACTATTACTATATAGCACTCGGTGTTTTCCCCTCCTTCATCTTCGTAGATCGTTTCGTATTTGTATTGTTTACGGATATAATCTAGAAGAATCCATGCATCCATATTTTTTACTGGTTCACCCATGAATAATTCAGATGCTTTTTCTGCGCCAAGTAATTTCAAAATATCGTATGGTACATTGGGCTCTTGATGATTCATTACACTACTACCATTCATTACTTATTATTAATACTCTGTATCTGTTTCACTGAGGGTTTCAATTATTTGAGCATATATAGCGTCTCCAATTATTTTGAGAGCCTTGACTTTTACTTTTGAGCCAAGACTAGCATTATATACTATTACGCGTTTGCCACGATAATTAGCTATACCTCTGCCCTTTTCATCAACATCTCTTATAGAAACAGTGAATACGTCTCCTATACGAACTCCTTCTTCTTTAGGTGTTTGTATCCTTGGGTAGACGCTGAATCTCTGTATTTCGCTTGTATATGGGTTCCATTTATGCTTTCTTGCCTTATGTCTAGCCACGAACTCATCCCTTACTATATGTTTGACCAACAAATAATTGGTGTATTGTTTACTTTTATAACATTTACCCATCTAATAATGTTTTTCGTCCATAAAATTAAGAATAAGACCTGAAAATAATACTTAATACGTTTTATCAATAGTTTAAAAGAAATGAGAAAATAAGGATAAGGTGATGATAATGCGTTATCCAGACTTCTTGCGCCACATAGTTAATACAAAGCTATCAGAACATGTTAAGAAGAATAAAAGTTTGACAAGCATAATAGATGAAATAAGAAAATTAATATCCACAGCAGAAGCTAAGTATGGGTTTAGTAGTTTCGGCGGAAACCCAGAGAAATTAGCAGATTATCTTCTAAGTAAGGATTTCGATCTAGTTATTCAAGCATTTAAAGCAGTTAACGCACTAGATGTCTTAACAGATATTCTTGAGGAAACAAAGAAGAGATATAATGATCTCCCAATAGTGGTTGAAGCTATAGATAAAGTTATGAAGAAGATCAGTTTCGCTAAAGAAGAGCTTAGCAAAGAAGAGAGAACAAACTTAGTTAGAGATATAGGTAGGTACGTGAAAGAAACAGTCTCATCTATGATAAGCAACGCAAATGTAAATATTAGAGAAAACGATATCATTGTGAGAATAAATAGTACATCATCAATACTGATTAAACCTGTTGACAAAGAAAAAATAGAAATTCATCTAAGTATAACAAAGCCATTGCAGAAGAACAAGCTTGAAAAACTATTGGAGAAAATAATTGAGATAATAAACCTATAAGATGATAAGCCTTGACGAAAGGCCTGATAGTATTTGATTGTGACGGTGTATTAACTAATTATATAAGTAGTTGGAAACTTCTCCACGAATACTTCGGCAGCAAGGATAACAAGTATTTCGCAATACTGTATGAAAAAGGATTAATTAGCTATTTGGACTGGATGAAGATAGACATAGCCTTAATGATCCATAGCTATGGTAGACCAATAAAGAGAGAAGACGTAGTAAAAGCTCTCAACAAGATACAAGTACTACCAGAAGCCAAGAAAGTTATTGACGAACTTAAAAAAGAACACATAGTCGCGATTGTTAGTAGTGGTGTTGACCTCCTAGTTGAAAGAGTATGTGAAACTGTTGGAAGCGATATATGCTTATACAATGAGCTCGAGTTCTATAATGACGAACTAATACCAGGTGGAAAACCACATGTCCCCCTGAAGGAAAAACCATTAATTATTAAGAGACTGGCAGAAGAACTCGGTCTAACAATGGATCTAGTAACATATATTGGAGATAGTGATTGGGATATTATGGTGTTTAAAGAAGTTGGTTTACCAATAGCTGTTTATCCATGTGGTAATGCATGTAAGTACGCTAAACACGTTATATATAAGCTTGATGAACTTATACCTATTATCAAGAAATATTACGGATAAAAACGATTTATGATTTAATAATGAACTTAAACCCTTTACTTCTAAGTTCCCTTAATGCTTCTTCAACATCGGTTAGTGTCTTTGCTTCAAATATTATTTCAAGCTTAGCCATAGATGGCAATAGTCTCGGATCCCATCTATCATGTCTTATATCAACTATGTTTAACCCATGTCTAGCCAAGACTTCGATCACTTTCCCTAGTTCACCGGGTCTATCCATTAATTCCCCAACTATAGATACTAATCTATGATCTTTAGCTAATTCGTGTATAATGATTCTAGACAGTAGTGTTGGGTCTATGTTTCCTCCACTTATAACAGCTATAACAGGGTCTTTGAGTGGAGTGTATCGTTTAGATAATAATGCTGCAATAGGTAATGCACCAGCTCCCTCCGCAATAATCTTAGCTCTTTCCAGCAAGAAGTTAATAGCGTAAGATATGCTTTCTTCATCAACGATGACAATATCGTCTACAAGTTCTCTTACAATCTTACTCGTCAGATCGCCTGGTTTCTTAACCATTACGCCATCAGCTATACTGGGTCTGGGAATATACTCGTTAAGCTTATTATTAAGCATGTACAGCATGCCTGCAGCATTCTCTGGCTGAACACCTATTATTTTCGTGGATGGACTTCGCTTCTTAATAGCTACAGCAATACCCGAGATCAAGCCGCCGCCTCCAATAGGGACAAGTACTGCTGCTGGATTACTTATCTCATCTATGATCTCGTGTCCGATAGTTGCTTGACCAGCCATGACCATTGGGTCGTCATATGGATGAATAAATACGTAGTTCTTGGAACGACTAATCTCTATAGCTTTCTCATATGCTTCATCATAGATTTCGCCGTGGAGAACAACTTGTGCGCCATAACTCTTTGTAGCGTTTATCTTGGTAGCAGAAGCTGTTTTGGGCATAACTATTATAGCTGGTATTCCGAACATCCTGGCAGCGTATGCTACACCTTGTGCATGATTCCCACTACTAGCGGCCACTACACCAGGTAAGGGTTCCCCCCTTGATTTATATTCTTGTATTAGCTTATAGATCTTGAATAATGCCCCTCTAACCTTGAAGCTGCCTGTCTTTTGCATATTCTCTAGTTTTAAGTAAACAGTTCTACCAACAATATTGTTTAATGTCATATTGGTTATAAGAGGCGTCTTATGAACGTATTGATGAATTATCTTCTTTGCTTCTAAACTGAGATTATACACTTCATCAATTAAGGATAGAGCATCGCTTGTAAATTTCATCACCCAAATAATCATTATTCACAACGAATAGAATAAAAACATTAAACAATAAATAATCATAAACAATAGTGTCCAGGGATATGTGAAATGACATATAATAATCAATACTTAACGCTAAGAGAGAAAATAATGAAGTTACTAATGGAATCAAGAGAGCCTTTATCCGTTGATGAAATAGCTGCAATCCTAGGTCTTTCTCCGAGAGATAAATATCTTGTTTATGATGCATTAACCCATATTGCTAAAACAATTAAGCGAAGAAGTGGCGGAAGACTAGAGTTGGTAATGATCCCGCCTACTTGTAAGAAATGCGGCTATGTTTTTAAGGATTTGAAAAAACCTAGGAAACCGAGTAGATGTCCTAGATGCAAGAGTGAGAGAATAAATCCTCCATTATTCAAGATTATTTCGAAATAATATTCACGAGTTTATCAACTAGTTGATCTATACTTATGTCTTTAACTAATACTCTTTTAGTCCTACTCCTTAAACCATATATAATGTCTATTTTAGATATTGGTAAACCAATTGTTCTAGAGAGAAACCTTATTAATGCTGCATTAGCTCGTCCTTTCTCGGGTATCTCTGTTGTATAGAAAACAAGTTCGTCACCCTCTAGAATTAACGCATCTTTATCTGATCCCGGCTTAACATATAGATCAATTATGACTCCATCCCTAGACTCTGTTAAAAGCTTATAGATCTTTTCTCTGATTTCTTCACTCATACTATTCACCCATTTAACTACTTGTTCTTAAGAGACACAAGTATACTATTCACATTAAGGTATTTTTAATCATAACTATACCTACAAATAAACACATAATTTCTATAATAACATCATTAATGTTTCTGCTTTAAACAAAATATGGTAATCCAGTATTGCTTAGGAATACCTAGAGTTCTTCACTAAGACTCCCGAATGCTCAACATATCTAAAAGAATGCTCGTCCACGAAGACTAGTTATGATATGTTGAAGAAAGCATACATGTTCACCACAAAGAAGAGAAAAGAATTATTTAAAGAACATTGAGAGGATAATCTATTATAGAGCCGGAGATGATGTCTAACTATGGCGGGACTGAAGACCTGGTGTTGATACCGGGCGCTGCATGGATCCGGCCTCTTCTTGGCATTATTATTCCCTTTATCCTTAACTCATGTATTTTACTGGCAATTTTTTCCTGATGAATCCACTGACCATAAGCCTTACCAGTTCCTATGACCTTACTTATTTCCCGCTTAAACCAATCGGGAACTCTTCCAGGTTCTGCATAACCGAACGGACTACCAGGCAATGGCATGAATACGTGTAAGTGTATCTTCGCACCCATAGATACTAATTTCTTAATGGAAACAAGCGTTTGTACAAGATCATCACGTGTTTCGCCAGGTAACCCGATAATATAGTCAACTACTGGTGTAAAACCATATTTTACAGCTATTTCAACTGCATTATAAACATCTTCTATACTATGTCTTCTACCAATCCGCTTCAACAAATCATTACTCCCCGTTTGTGCACCCATAATGATCTCTTTATTACTAACGTATTTCTTCAAAACCCTAGCAGCTTCTTCTGTGAAATGCTCAGGCCTAACTTCGCTAGGAAATGTTCCATAGAAGATCCTAGCTCCATGTTTAGACACGTATTCTTCATATATCCTGCTTAAAAGCTCTTCAACAAGATCGATTCTTGGTTCTCGAGACAAATACTCAAGACCATAGCCTAGGGAATCTGGAGAAATAAACCTGATATCCCGTAATCCGACACTTATAAAGTACTTGAGATAATGAATAATTTTTTCAATACTCCTGTGTCTCATCTTGAATCCATGCATATAGCTTACTTGACAATACTTACAACCGTATGGACAGCCACGTGTGATCTCTATAGGGTTGAACAAGTATCGCCAATAAGGATATGGTGGATAATTATCTAGATTTATTGGCTCAGGTTTTCCAGTGTAGAAATAATTATCATCATTTTTCAAGAAAAGCCCTTTAACCCTGTAGATATCTCCATTATTGATTATTTCTTCTAGGAAATTCACTATGGTTTTCTCAGACTCACCAATAAATGCTATATCGAAGCCTAGGGAGTAAAGAGTTCCAAGAGGATCACCGCTAGGATGTGGGCCGCCAGCTATTTTTATGCATTTTTCTTTGAATATTTTGTTGAATAATAAGAGATTGTTAAGGAAATTATCATTGGTTAACATATATGTTTGTAGACTAAAACCAATTATGCAGACATCGTATTTATCTATAATAAACCTTGTTATTTCAAATAATTTATCAAAACCTTGCACAAGAAACAGATCCGCAAGACCACTATTATCAATAGATGCAGCTAAGCTATTAACACTATATCTTGTAACAGGATCATAGTATAGGACCATTCCTATTTTCATTGTATATTACCTGGAATGCTCATAACTCCTTAAAACAACCAAAAAAGTTATCCCCCTCAAAACCTAATATAAACTTCAGTGTTAACCATTAATTATTGGAACGGTGAAGAAAATATGAGCAACATAAACCTCACACCTGATGAAATAGAATATTTTTCTAGAAAAGTCAGGTTAAAAATCCTACATGAAGACGATGATGTCGTATTAATGACTGCTCCTAATGAGGACCAATTAATGGATATTATAAGAGAGCTTATATGCGAGAAACCAATGAATCTCAGAGAAATACACACGATCCTCTCAGGAATAGCTAGTGAGGATAAGATAAGAAAAGCATTAATTACCCTAGTTGAGAACGGGTTAGCAGTACTAGGAGATGATGGTAGATACTCAGCTGTTCCAGAATACTAGGATTATTTATAGTTTGTTTCTAGATATCTTCCTTTCTTCTTTCTATTCTTATTGTCCCTAATTATCTCTAATAGGTAATATAGTGCATCATATAGGTTTTCTCCAACATATTTGGCTCCAACTCTATATAGACACTCTTTTCTTTCCGGGTCAAACGCTACGCCGATGAATTCTACGCCTGCTTTCTTGCTGCTGATATAGTCTAGCCTATAATCACCAATATAGACAGCTTCAGAAGGATCTATACCGTGCTTCTTCAATACATATCGTATGAGCCATGTTTTATCGAATAATTCTTCTTCAACACCTCCTACAACATATAGATTAAATAATGTGTATATCTCGTCAATATATTCATCAAGCCCAAATCTCCTTAACTCATAATATAGTACATCTGGATGACATTCTCTTCCAGAAATAATTACTGACTTCATATTCATGTTCTTAACCCAATACAGGAAATAATATGCTCCATCGACGGGATACCCATACATAGACCTATAGTTTTTCCTGAAAAACCTCCAAAAAGCCTCTTTATCAATATCTTTTCCTAAGAAATAATCAAGCCTATAATTTATTAGTAAGTCGTAAAACTTGTTAAATGAAACAGTTTTTCCCAAGAAATTCTTTAATGCTTCATTATATGCATCGTAGAAATCAAGTATGTTTGATACAAGTGTTAAATCATAATCCAATAACACGATCCTAATCCTATAGGTCAAAACAATCTGCCTCATAACTGATCAGGTTTCGGGAGATACCACATTGACTATTGTCTCGGCAATCGGCAAATTCATCATCTCATCAATATAATTAATTTAATCTATCCTAGCCTTAAATAAATAACCTAGAACTGGTGAAGCAATAATGATAAACAATATGAATAAAGTAAAACAAATCGCCATAGCCGATACGGGGAAATACCAATTTACATTAACAACACATGATCAAGTCAGTCCTGGAACATATGCATCAACTATTATAACACCTGTAAATCTTAGACCTATTTGTGATTGTGATTATTTCCAAGAACTAGTATGGGGTAATCAAAGAGTAACCCTCCTAACAACACCCGAACAAGTCATTAATTGTCTAGTGACTCATTCCTCAATAACATTTCTTGGGGAAGACATATACTATGTCCCAGGAAACACATACATTGACGAAGCACCATGGGAACTACTACAGAGAATTGATAAGATAACATATTATTATTCTGTAATCAAAGAACTTTTGAATAGAAGAACTTTATTCTTACTCAATGGGGAAAAATATAGCTATAGTATCAATAATATTGTCTCAATTAGAGATACAGCAGATTTGAAAAACTATATTATTAAACTAATGAGGGAAAAACACATCGCTGAAGACATTATTTATTATTTCGTAAACGAGAATCTTACAATATGGTATTTGAGGAAAAAGGTGAATAAGTAATGTATGTTGATATGCATTGCCACTGCCATGAATACGATGAAAAAGAACTCAAGAGTTTCCTAGATAAAGGTATAAGCCTTGTATGTGTATCTGATGATCCATTATCTAGCAGTCACACTATAGAATTATCGAAGAAGCACCAAGGAATAACACCATGTATAGGTGTTCATCCATGGGAAGCACACAAGTATAGTTTAAAAAACATTAATGAACTCGTAGAAGAAGCTATACGGAACGATATAGTTTGTTTGGGAGAAGTTGGTTTAGATAAATTGTTTGTACCGAAAACATATGAACATCAGCTTGTATTGTTTAAATACTTCTTACACATAGCTAAAGAATATGATTTAGTCTTAAATCTCCATACTGCTGGTACTTGGAGAGAAGTATTCGATCTATTAATAAAATATGATATTGACAAAGCATATTTCCACTGGTATACAGGCCCATTAAACTTATTAGAACGAATTAAAGAGCAAGGATACTTTATAGGGATAAATCCTGCATGGAAGACCCAGGAGAAACATAGGAGAGTAATTGAGAAAGCAGATATAGATATGATCATTACTGAGAGTGATGCTCCTTACAAGTATAAGAACATGGTTTTGTCCCCATTAATGGTTGTTGATACTGTAAACTACATAGCGGAGCGTAAGAAGATTGATGTTGAATATGTAAAACAACGCATATGGATGAATTATAATAAAATATTTAAGCATTAACCATTGCTTCATTAACACTATATGTCTTTGGTGGCTCTATTACTTCAGCAAATATAATGATAACTAGTCTATTGCCCCTGTTAAATACTGTTATTTCATATCTATCTGTTTTTATGCTTAGCTCATGGGGTGGTTCATATTCTAACTCCTTAGTGATCAAGAGAGTCATTCTAAATATGTCATAGCCCAACTTAGCTGCTTCTCTAAGTAATGAATAACTCATATTCATTGGAGCACTATAATCAATAACTCTCCCATCCATGTCAGCTACAACAACTGCAAAACCAGTTGCCAAACCATACACCTCTAAATGAGTCTTCTGCTCAAAATTTATATCCCCCTTTACCATGGTTTTAAAAGAAAAAATAAGGTATTACTTGGGTATGATTAAAAATATATATTTAGATCGCATCTTATATAATATATGGAAAATGTATTGACTGGTAAAGAAGGAGGTGATCATATATGGAGATAATGATGGATTTACCGAGCTACACGGGTAATGGTGGAATTAGACAGAGATTTAAGATTATAAGTGGTGATTTGAAGTGGAAAGGAGAAGCAGAATTTGCTAAACCTATAAATGTTAATGTAAATAAGATGAGGAAATTAATTGAACAAAGTATTAGGGATGCGAAGAGAGGATATACGTATCGATGTGTAGGACGGATGAGTAAGGAGTACAAGTATCTAGTGAATCTTGAAAAAGATAATGAAGAATACTTTGCTAATATATCTAGAATAGAGATCTATATAACCGATAATAGTGGAGAAAAAATGGCTAAGATAAAAATTAACTTTGACAAGCTATCATAACATCTGGTTAATCTTATTAGATCTTCTCTACGAACTCAATAAGCTCCTTCAATACTGTGATCTTCTCCTTTACTTGTTTAATAATATTAGTCTTCTCCTCAAGAAGCTTCTTGAGATCCTCGTTTTCTTCTTTAAGCTTCTTAATCTCTTCCTCTAGTTTCCTTACTTTCTCCTCGTATTCTTTTCTTACATTTTCTAGTTCTTTCTCTAATGACTCTATTTTAGCAGCCATTTCTTTGGGTATCTTAATGAATGGTACAACTACTTTGAGCTCGCCTGATTTAAGCTTATTATATGTTTGTAAGACTAGTTTTCCTGCTTTAGTTTTACCTGATAGGTGTGCTCTGATCATTGTTTCGCTCCTACCTACTTCATCGGCTATTTGTCTGATTGAATAACCTGCTTTCTGTCTTGCTAGTGCAGCTGCTGCTACTGCTAAGCTATCTACCCATGTAGCTCTCTCCACAGGATCTCTAATTAGCTCTAATACTTCTGGACTATACAGTGTCGCAATGATAAGTGCCATTTCTAGTTGTTGTATTTCCTTTTTGCTTGTTGGAACCAATGGTACGTTTGATAAGTCTATTACAACTTCTTCGCCGGGTAGGTCAAGTTTTTTCTCTTCTACAGCCATGTTATTCACCCTCTGTTCATTATTCATATATGTATTTATGTATCTTTATACTTTAATTCTTTTTTCTAATTTTTTATAATCATTATTCAAGGTGTTATGTATTATTTAACAGTTTTCCCAAAAATAAAGCTATACTAATTATAATCCCAATTATGCTATATTATCTTGAGTGGGCGTATGAATTATGACTAAGTGCCCATTTTACACCAACGGCATGTGTTATAGCAAGAAAACAATAAACCGGTATGGAAGGCCTACTGATGAAGTTGTAAATACGAATTATTGTTTAACACCAAATTATGTTAATTGTCCATTCTATGATAAGGGATCTGAGGATGAACTCTATAAATACATGGGTGTCGATATTAAGAGAGACTTTTATCCACCTATACATATTATTCCATGCAATTATATTAGTGAATGCCCCTACTACATGATCATAAGGATCGGTGAAGACAAGTGTGTTGCTATGTGTAGGTTTTTCGAAAAATATATTACAAGGTCTGGTGTTGAGAAATGCATTCATTTATGGAGGAACTGCCCATATTATAAAATTGGTTCTGGATTAACGCTTAAATAATCTCATTATTCATTACAAGGTCTTCTCCTAATAGACCAGGTTGCAGGTATTTGAGGTTTTTAGCATCAGCAGCCGCTAAGAATATATTTAGTAAGGTCTTAATTGAGGGAATCTTGTCGATAACTATAGGCTCCATATCCTCGATAATGAGAACCGGGAAATCTATGTGATTACTATGTTCTATCTTGAGCATTATTATTATCTCGTATTTTTTCTCTAAGATATCTGCTACGTATTCAACTAAATCCTTAATGAATAAATCCCTAGAAACCGAGTCAAGGATCAATGTAACTCTTAGAACATACACTTCATTCACCAATAGATTTCCTAGTAGGAGGAATTGTTTTTAAAGAAAAGGTTCCATGAAATCATATACATCTATTAATGCCTACAATTTTCATTTTTAATCCTTTGTGCTGAAACTCTACACTTACATTTTCTTTTGTCACACATAGTTTAATATCATGTTTTCCCTTGTTTGTTTTTCGAACATGTATGCCTACAAGCTTGCCTAGTCTTTTAGTAAATAGTATTGGAAATAGTTCACGGTATAGTTTTGAAAGAGTCTTTATATCATCCATTCTATCATAAATTTCTTTACTTAATCCTTTTTCTATAGGTGTGATAAAGATAATTGATTCACTAAATCTTGGATTAGATACTATTCTCTTAAGAACTTTAGATAATGGTATATTTGTTGAAACAATAATGAAAGTCTTCTTATCAAGAACATCTATAATAACATCTATAGGCTCGTATCTTAACTCGTAGAAGTATAAACGTGTATAACATCTTGATTTAATACAATATTCAGATATTATTCTAAAGATGTTGGCGAAGCTTATTATTCTTCTTTTAAGAATAACGTATTTCCAATTACTAGTCTTCTTTCCAAGAATATGCTCAATACTAATACTGTTTAACAAGTCCTTAAATACGTAGAACTCTATACCACCTAGGTTCAAGTAAAGTACATCATGGTTCATTACATTTCGCCTTAATCACCTGAATACGACTTTTATATTTACTATTTAAATTGCACTGGTTTCCCAATAATGTACTGATCTATTTATATTTTTAATTATTCAAATATTTCTTTGGTTAAACCTATCTTATAAAGGATCAATAAACCAATTATAACTGTTGAGTAATACATTAGTGTTCTCGAAACAATGACTATTTCTGGCGCTAAAGCTAGGGATAGACCATATTCGATTACACCTGCACCACCAGGTGTTGGTAAAGCACCAAGTGCTAATGAATAGAAATAAGCACTTATCGAAGCTAATACTGTATTAATAACAGTATATATGGTAACCGAGGTAACCGACTTCATGGCTAGGACAAATATTGCTAATGAATTACATAAATGGTAAAAAATAGTCAAAACCACTATGACGACTTTGTTTATTAGATAGGAATTGTTTACCAAGGTGTTGAAAGAACTAGCGAAGTCATAATAACTATCCTTGATAATTTCAAGTCTTTTATGTACAAATTTATTCATCCACTTAACTATCTTCCTTAAGAATATATTAGTATTTTCGGGTTCAACTATGTTCTTAATCAAATAATACATGGTTATCCAGAAAACAATGCTTCCGATCGATACAAGTATTACAAACAACGAGTATGGAAGTGAATAAAAACTTAGACTTAATGCAAAAATATTAACGATCATTATATCATAGTATACCTCGTAAATGCTTAAAGCAAAGTATCGTGAAAACCTCCCTATACATTTCTTGGCTAAATAATAAGCCCTTGCAGGTTCTCCTCCAATAGCTGATGGTGTTATATAAGCCATTAATCCCCCAAGTAGTCTTGCATAAAAGTAGTCCTTGATACTAATATTTAAGCATCTGTCAGGTTCTAGGATTCGATGTATGTATTTAAGCCTATAGGCAGAAATAAGCCATGCAAACATGAGTATTATAAAGGATAATACTAGCTTAGTAAAACTAACCTCTTCTAGGAATCTGAAGGAACCCGTTACTATAGAGTACCCAATAATGACTAATGTAACTAAAGATATTACTAATATCATTGATCTCCTTGATACTCTGAAAGATTTACTGCTCATATCCAAGGAACCCTTACACGTGTTCAACGTAGTAACTGTAAATTTTACGTATGACTGTGTAAGGTACTGGTCCTTCTCTAATAATCTTTAAGTTATCATTAATTAGTTCTACGACAGTTGATCCAGTACCTATTGGTGCAGTACCAGAGTCTATGTATAAGTCGATTCCATTACCTAATTGTCTTATTGCTTCGTTAATTTCTCGAGCTGGTATTTGTCCGCTTATATTAGCACTTGTCCCAGTTATGAAGCCTCCATTGAGTTCAGCAAGTTTTCGTGGTAATGGAGCAGCTGGTACACGGAACCCTATAGTATTTCTTTCCCAACTAATCATATTGGATAAAACATTTGGAACAGTTTTAAGAACAACTGTTACTGGTCCAGGCCAAATAGCGTTTAAAAACTTTTCTAGAATTTCTTTATCGTATGTCTCATCAATTAGTCCTAGAACAGCTTTTGTGTTTGATGCTAGTATAGGAATGGGTTTCTTTCCACGTTTTTTAGCCAAGTAAACCTTTTCTACACACTCATCTCTATAGGGGTCAGCGAATACACCATATAATGTATCCGTTATTCCGACGACTAAGCCACAGTTTTTTATAATCCTATAAGCTTCTTGGACAACGTTAAAACTAGGCATTATATAACTAGTATTAATGGTTCTTATCACGACCTTGCACCGAAACTAAATATATAAAAAGCATTAATTCATGTTTATTCTCATATGGATGTATCTGAATAAAAACAATATCGTAAGAGTGTGAAGAGGGATGGGTTTTTAGCTACTCTGAGGAAAAGATAGAGTCTTTGAGAGTTGATAGAAGGCAATTAAGAGAAATAATAAAGGAATTAAAGAAGTGGAAAGCACCAGCAACAGTATTATTGAGTCTCTACATACCTCCAGGTAGACCTGTAAGTGATGTTCTCAACATGTTAAGGCAAGAACTATCAATAACAGATAACATTAAATTAAAAAGGACAAGATCGGCTGTTCAGAGAGCATTAACAGCAGCCATTGAGAGACTAAGTAAGATCCTGAAAATACCCGATAATGGATTAGTACTATTCTGTGGAGAAGATATGAAGACAGGAGACTTCATATGCTTAATGTTTATACCACCAGAGAAAGTACCAGTATACTATTACAGGACAGATAAATACTTCCATACAGAGTTCTTGGAAGAAATGGTTCTAGAGAGCAACTTAGTAGGATTAATTCTCGTTGAAAGAGATGCTGCTACTTTAGGCTTACTTAAGGGAAGTAGGCTCGAAGTACTTGAAGAAATAGAGGATTACATACCAGGTAAACACCACAGAGGTGGGCAGAGTCAGCGAAGATTCGATAGAATAATTGAGCAAATGGTTCATGATTTTTATAAGAGGGTCGCAGAGCATGCAAAGGAGAAATTCCTACCATTAATTGAGCAAGGAAAGCTTAAAGCAATCCTTATCGGCGGCCCAGCATACAGTAAATACGATTTCTTGGAAGGAGATTACTTAGATTACAGGCTTAAGAGAATAGTATTGCCAAAACTAATAGATGTAGGTTATCAAGGAGAAGTTGGATTAAGAGAAATGATTATGAAAGCCTCGGATATATTGAAAGAACAAGAATACGTTGACGCGCTAAAAGCCGTTGAAGAGTTCAAGCTTCATCTAGCTAAAGACGATGGAATGATAGTATATGG
>JAGGVR010000025.1 GCA_021157925.1 Staphylothermus sp.
GTAACAACATAAATAGAATTGAAAGAGTTTATTGTTTAGTTTGTGTTGTTACTTACTTATATGTATGGAATTTTGTAGTTATGGTGTTTGTTAAAACTTTTTATGGGAGTCGTTGTCTGGGTTTTTTGTATGGGGTATTGTTTTATTTTGTTGGTTTGATATATTTTTCTTGGTGTTTTGTTATGTGTGTATGTGTTGTTGGTCATAGGGGGTTTCCTTATAGGTTTCCTGAGAATTCTGTTGCTTCGTTTCTTGGTGCTCTTCTGTGGGGTGCTGATGGTGTTGAGTTTGATGTTTGGTTGAGTCGTGATGGTGTTCCTGTTGTGATCCATGATCGTAGGACTGGTCGTGTAAGTAATATTGATCTTGATGTTAAGGAGTCTACTGTAGCCGAACTTAAGCGAGTATATCTTGGCATGGGTCAGGTGATCCCTATCCTTGAGGAAGTGCTTGATGCTTTACCCAGGGATAGGTTAATTATTGTTGAGATAAAGGATGTTGACGCCATATATAAGGTATATGAGCTTGTAAAGTCGCGAAACATGTTGGATAATACTGTGTTTGTTAGTTTTAACTTCGACGCGTTGAAGAAGATCAGGGAGTTGGATGAGAAGGTTAGGATAGGATTCAATATAGGGGATGTTGAGGCTGCTACTGAGGCCTTGAAGCTCAAGAACGAACTAAATGCATATAGTGTAGCATTACCAGTTACTGCACCAGCCATTATTGGGTGGGAAACAGTAGAGAACTACATAAAACAGGCCAGAAGCCTAGGGTATAAGATAGCATTATGGTCGCCAATGGGCTCTAAGCCCGAGGAAACCATTGAGCTCTATAAGCGTATGAAGAACATGTATGACTACGCAATAGTCAACGATGTAGTTGTTGAAGGCAAAGCTATAAGAGAACAATAAACACCATATCCTTATACTATGTATATCATCTTTCTTTTCTTTTCATTGACTATATATTGAGTAAATGGTTATCTATTAGACTATTATATGGAATGGTTTCATTAGCTTCAGATATTTGTATGTAGTGGATGAGTATTAGGTATGTGTTTAGACGCTATGGTTAATATTTGTAAGGCGTTTCCTTTATCTAAACGTATTATCTTCTATGACCGCCATAATTGTTTCTTCTTTGTTAAGTATGAGTATGTTATTGAATAAACCATATAGATCGCTGTATAGGCAAGAATGATATTTAGGACTATTATATCGCCATAGAACATTGTTCCGAACAAGTTCAGTGCTTCTCCTCTCTGTGTAAAGACTAGTGTTATAGTTTGTTTAAATTCTATCGAGATAGCTATTAGAATTATTACTCCTATTACAGTAGCATAGTAAGCGATCCTCTGTTTTCTCTTGTTTCCATGGTTCGGTTTTCTAATAGAGTCTATAGTTATTAGCAATAACATGATGAAAAGAATTCCATACAATACTATGCGTCCAATAAATAATTGATACGTGTATAGAACTATTAGGAGAAACGGAATAAACCCTAAAGAGATCGCGGTAAACATGTATCTCATCATGGTTAGAGTTTCTTTAAGCATCAAGACAAAGTCAACTCATAACTAAAAATATGTATTCATGATAATAAATGCTAATGTAACAATTATTTTATTGGAAAAAAGAATATTTACTTATTTTTCTTAATAATTGATGCACTTATGATCGAACCATATCTATTTAGAACTTATAACCAAGACAATAAAGCTAAACATAGGATAAGAGTACTTTAATTAACAAAAAGAAAATACTACGCGAAGACCCCTACATTTTAAAAACAAAACCAAAACCAATAAAATAAACGAAGGACTGGGGCACCAATGGGGGCTATCCCCTATAAGCCCCAGGGCCTAAACCCCTCTCCAAACTAGGCACGGGAGAGGGCCCAGAAGACCGGGGAACCGCTCCGAGGCACCGGCTCGGAGACCCGCTCCCAAGAGCCGCCAACCCTAGATTTACCCCGGGGGTCTAGGGTTGGCCGGTTCTTGGTGAGTCAGGGTCTCCTCCCCGGGGGAGTCGGTGTTTCTCGGAGCAGGTTTCTCGGCTTGGGCTCTCTCCTAACGCCTAGTATTGGAGGGGGTCTGGCCTTATGGGTTGTGTTGGGGGATAGCCCTCTACGGTGCCCCAGCCCTCGCATTATCGCCTCTTCTTATACATATATTTTCCGGTTATATAAATTGGGTATTCGTATATTTTCTGTTTCTTATTGTTTTTGTATAATAACCTTTCTATTCCTATATGTTTCTCTCTTAGAGAATAGTCATGGATGGGAGAGATTTTATGGTACCAGTACTGATGGCTACTCAGCATCCTGATTCTACGAGGTGTGTGGGGGTTTATGAGGAGGTTATTGAAGCTATTGATGCTTATAGGGTTTACTATTGTGATGAGGTTATGATTGATTATGAGGGTAAGCTCACGCCTTATCACCAAGTTGAATGGATTGTTGAGAAGGCTTTCGAGGAGGGTGTCCCGATAGGTGAGGAGTTCATACTCACTCCTAGGATACCGAATGATGATTTAGAAGATATTAGTAGGCATATCATGGCTGTAACAGAGGCTGTTCTTACAAATATTAGGGCTCAGAGACTTGGCTTACCACAAGTTGTGAGATATGTTATTATGCCTATGACGGAGAATGTACGTGACTCTATTAGGATGCAGCGAAGACTCCACAAGATCGAGAGGGTTATGGCTGAAGAATGTGGTTTAAACATATCCCAGCCCCTCTTAGTGATACCTTTGATCGAAACCGTTGATAGACAGATACATTCAGACCTAATACTAGAAGCTTTTCACCGAGCACTCCTTAAAGAAGTATCTTTCTTTACAAACGAACTAAGAATATTCCTGGGTAAAAGCGATAGTGCCCTCCTCTACGGACACGTTGCTAGCAGTATAGCTCTAAAAATAGCTTTGAGCAAACTCCATAGATGGGGAGAAGAGAGATTCATAAACGTTAAACCAATACTAGGAATGGGTAAGCCACCTTTCCGCGGGCATCTTGCACCTCATAATATCCATGTATGGATTAAGAACTGGCATGGATACTCTACAGTAACAATACAATCGGCGATAAGATACAATACGAGTAAAAAAGACTATGAAGAAACAATTACAATTATCCGTGAACATCGAGATGAGAAGGCAGAAAATATAGGAGAAGATATTGAAGCCAAGCTAATAAGAATTCTTCCCAAACTAGTCTATCCATATAGGAGAATAGTAGCTGAAACCATTGAGAAACTACACCCAGTACTCAGCCACATACCCTCAACGAGAGAAAGAATACAATACACAAAATATTATCGAGTATTAGATGGAGTAAAAATACCTAGAGCAATAAAGTTCGTAGCAGGATACTACACAATAGGATTACCCCCAACACTCCTAGACGCTCCAGGATTAAGCACGCTAAGTGATAAAGAAATAGAACTCATAACCGAGGCATATAAGGGAATAATAGATGACCTGGAATACGACCTATCATATTATAATAGGAAGATAGCCTCGAAATTCTTACCAAAAGAGACAATTAATGAAATAAACGAATCAATACGAATCATCATTGACAAGCTAAGTTTAAATCCAAAACAAGGCCCAGATCCCGAATACTGGGAACTAGCAGAGAAACTAACAATAAACAATACCAACGGCGAAGAATTAGCAAAGATAATCTCAAGAATGGCTGAATACAGAGGCTTTCTCGGTTAAGCAAAAGATAAACCTAAATATATATGAAAATATGAAATAAACATATTAAAGAACTAGAGTAGAACAATTCCTCAGTTTTCCCGGTGTGGAAAATGGTTAAACACTGGATCGATGAATTAGCGGAACAACTATACGAGAAATTATTAGAAAGAAAGAAGGAAATATACATCTTTAACGGCGGGCTCAGTGTTTCGGGTCTGCAACATATTGGTAGATTGCGTGGAGAAATAATACTCCCTGAAACACTTAGAAAAATACTTGAGAAAAAAGGTCTAAGGATCAAGCAATACATTACACTATATACACAGGATGCATGGAAGGGTAAGGAAGCTCAATTAAATGCCTTCCCCGACCCCAAGGGGGCCGAGAAGTATAAGGGATGGCCCCTTATAAGAGTTCCAGACCCCTATGGATGCCATAAGAACTGGGTAGATCATTTCTGGGCGGACTTCGGCCCCTACATCAAGGAGTTCACAGACGGCAGAATAGAGCCAATAACAACAACCGAGCTATACAAGGGGAAGCTGAAAGAATTTACTAAGATCACTTTTGAGAAAAAAGAGGAAGTGAGGAAAGTAATCAATAGATATAGGGGTAGAAAGCCTTATCCTGAGGGATGGATACCGTTTGAACCAATATGTAGTAAGTGTGGTAGAATAGATTCAACAGAGGCAACCGAGATCATTGATGATGAACGCGTGAAATATGAGTGCAGGAACTGTGGAAACAAAGACATTGTTGAAATTAGTGATGGAAAGCTTAACTGGAGAATAGAATGGGTAGGTATATGGTGGAGTCTTAATGTAGACTTCGAACCCTACGGCAAAGACCATGCAACACCTGGTGGTAGTAGAGATAGTTGTGCAGATCTAGCCATTAATGTTTATGGCTTCAAACCACCAGAGGGAACACCATATGAATGGGTAGCAATGAGGACGAAAGACAAGAAAGTCCTAGACATGACAAGCAGCGGGTTCATAGGATTCACACCCAAAGACTGGCTAGAAGTAGCCCATCCACACATATATAGATTCCTAGTACTCAAAACTCCACCAATGAAAAAACTAGTCGTGAGCCTATACGAGATACCACAATACTATAGCCAATACTTCAAAGCAGAGAGAATATATTACGGACTAGAAAAAGCAAAGAACGAGGAGGAAGAAGTAATCCTTAAGAGAAGCTACGAACTAAGCTACCCACACGGAGAACCACCAAAGAAACCACCAGAACAAGTACCATATACACACATAGCAATATTATCACAAATACTACCTAAAGAAAAATGGGAAAGTGAAGCAATTAAGAGACTAAAAATGAGCGGACACTTACCAGAAAAACCAACAGAACACGGCGTCAAGAGAATCATGGAGATGATGGAAAAAGCCTACACATGGGTACAGAGATACGGTGGCGAAAGATACAAAGTAGAACTCCTACCAGAACCAACCGAAGAGATACTTCGAGAAATAAGTGAAGAGAACAAACAAATTCTTAGAAAAATGCGTATAGAACTGGAGAAAATAACAGAGTGGAACGAGGAAAGCATTAAAAACGCTATGATCAACGCTACAAAAGACTTAGATCCAGCAAAGAGGAGGAAACTATACGAAGACTTCTATAAATTATACTTAGGAAAACCATATGGGCCAAGAGCAGCACCACTACTAGCATTATTAGGAAAAGAAGAAGCTCTAAAATATCTTGATAAAATATAATCAATACTATACTATATCTTATCTATTGCATATCCTATTCTATTATCATATAATAATATCGGGCATCCAATAACATCGCTACTGAATAATTACTGGTCACTCCATAAACATATACAGTAAAGTAATTTGTTGGTAATTTATCAAAATTCTCTATAACAACTCTGTTTGTTCTATTGATCCAAGTTATTTTCTCGACGATGTTATTTATATATGTATCATAAAGTCCAGCGTATCCCGTATACCAAAGCATTCTTAAACAATATTTGCTCCATACAAGCTTATATAATTCATGGAAACAATTGTTTCTTCATCGATCATGAGCTTAGACTCAACTTTTCCATCTGGATAAGCTGTGAACTCCAGAGTAAAACTATGTGGATCATATACTCCAAATTTAGTAAAGACTTCTTGAGTTATAGTGTCGTAAAATACGATGGATCCGTTCTTATATGCTTTTATGTCGAAGAATATATGATTTCCATTGTATAAATGTATTTCATGTATGATAGTATAATCTTCGCCTAACTGAAATAATCCATACCACACATTATAGCTAATACTGAGTTTCTCAACATTATCTCCTAGGATCGAATCTGTTCCATAATATCTCCAGAACTGATGATATATTGCTGAGAAATGTTCTATGTCATAGTCCCATGCATTGAAATATCCGTTCTGGATATAGCATAATGCTGGATGTGCTGATAATTCTATAGTTCTAAGCAGTGTTATACTTGAAGAAGTTAATAATTTAAATTCAACTAATACTCCGGGAACAAACTGGAATTTTTGAGTCTTGACAGCGATTTCTACAATGTGTCCTAGTTTTACTAGGACTTCTCCATATCCAAGATACTTGTTCTCAGTAACATCCCATGCCCATATTATTTTTGCTTCTCTATTATTGATTATTACATGTGTTATGGTTGTCTCGGCTGAGCCTGTGTTTCTAACATATCATATAATAATATGGTTTTGATAGTTATTTGTGCATCATAGAATTCAAGCTTCACATACCTCTTATATATAGTATTTATTGTCATAGAGGTTATCTATAATGCATAAGCAATACTGATAGCAATAACAACAGCAACAGTAACAATCGTAACTATGAGAGGCGATATACCCTTCATCAAATAGTATATCATCATCTAATCAGTCATTAAAAACAATAAGCATAGCAATAATTGCACTATATTATTTATTACATTCATGAAGATAAAATGTTCACTAGAAATATTATTTCAGTAAAATATAGGAAAAATATATAATAAGTAATTGAAAAGGAGCAGATCTATATGAGCATTTACATTATCGTACCAACATATAACGAGAGAGAAAACATTATAGAGCTTCTAAAAAGACTTAAAAAGACTTTCAAGCTCTGTAATCTGGGATATAAAGTCATTGTGATCGATGATAATAGTCCTGATGGAACAGCCGATGTTGTTAAACAATGGGCTAGGAATAACAAAGATACTTCTATAGAGGTTATTGTTAGGGAGGGAAAGAAGGGTCTTGGATCAGCTATTCTCCTAGGACTTAGGAGAGCTCTCCAAGATCCTGAGGCTGAATACTTTGTTACTATGGATGCTGATCTATCTCATAGACCAGAGGATCTCCCATTAATGATTAAATATGCTCGCAAGGCAGATGTTGTCCAAGGTTCTAGATATATTAAAGGAGGGAGAATTATTGGATGGGGTTTTCACAGACATATTGTAAGTAAGACTGCTAATATATTGATTAGATTACTGTATAGAACTGGTGTTAAAGATAATACTTCAAACTATAGAGTTTATAGTAGGAGAGCTGTAGAGGCTCTTATCAAATATGCTGATGCTCAAAGCTATGAATGGGCAATAGAATCTATTCTCATACCAATAGCTTGTGGGTACCACGTAGTAGAGTCTCCTATAGTTTTCATTAATAGGACTAAGGGTAAAAGCAAGTTATCTCTAGGAGATATTGTTCGTTGGTGGATACATATTATAGGTTTTAAGAAGAGATTTAATGAGATTAAAAAATCATGTGCTGAGATTAATTCTTCTAAACCTAAGGTATCCTAGTATGAATGGCACAATTATCCATATCGCTACTGATAAGCCTACATAATATGGATTAACCTCTACAGATGATAAACCATAGCTCTTCTGAAGCATCGTTAATAGTAGATTAACTGCTCCTACGGGGTTAAAGTAGTAGCTATAACTTATTAGTTCCGTTAATTTCTGGAAATCGAAGAGCTGGCCTGTTATATACGCATATATTATGACTATTGTTTGCCAGAAAATAGTGAATATGAGGTATAGTATAATGCCTATAGCGAGGTATAGCCCTGACCTAATAGATGTTGCTAATGAATAGTAGACTGAGTATATAGCGGTGAGTGCTAGGAATAAACCAAGTATTATCGTCAGCAATGCTGTCATGTCGGGCGTTATTCCTAATATAGCTGTTGTCGATAAACCGAGTCCAAGGATAACAGCTATTGATAATGTTAAACCAGTGAGTACTGCTGCAAAATATCTTGTAAGATAGAGGTCTAGTCTAGTAATTGGCCTTGCTAAGATGAATTCTAGCGCTCCTATGCTTCTCGGTTTAGCCATTAACACATATGCTAAATAGAGCATGATGATTGGAGCGAAGTTCACAATCGTTCCTAGAGGCGTTGATAAGAGCGATAAATAGATCGTATTGATCCCCCTACTTGTACTATAACCAGTAATATACGTGGTGTTGAGATCATCCTTCTTGATCAGGATAGCTAATCCATTATACTTAGGATCTAGTGGTATCTTAACGCTTACGATAGTCTTATTGAGTACCCCAAGATCCTTTATCTCTTCACAGGCTTTCGTAATATTTTTCTCCGTATATAGTGATAAGTAGTTGCCTATACAATATTCCGCCTCAATACTATTATTGCCTAGTGAGAAGAATGGATTGATGAAATAAACTATGGCAACATCATCCTTATCGATTCTTGGTATAAGTATAGGTGATGAAGTCGATATGAAGGCTGTTGGTGAATGGTATGTATAGAGTGTTCTCTTTAAATAATAGATTCTCGGAAAACCAATTGTTAGAGGAATTTCTTTTACTTCTCTAAACATTATTGTTGATGACCTAACTTCTTCGCGTACATCGCGGTAGGTAACTACTAGTTTAGAATCTTGTGCAAGCTTAGTAATGTTTTCGAAGAATTTATTAATATTTGTTGGAGAAATCTTTGTTCCTGTACATAGCATGAAGAATCCATCAGCACTACTCGCTTTATCTATTAATTTATCATTGATATAGAGTTCTACTTGTGCAAAACTTACAGGGTCTCCTTTCTCATCAAATACGTATCCTTTTATGATCAGGCAATTATCCTCGGTATCTATTGCGGCTATAACTGATAGTTTTTGGTCAAGACTATATCCTTGTTGAATCATACTACTATATATCAGATATGTAGAAGCTACTCCTACTAAGATGAATATGATTAGGAGCAGTAGGGTTGATAACCTGAAGAATGATCTCTTAAAATCATATATGACTGCACTCATTTCTGCTCACCTATTAGTTTAAAGAATACCTCTTCTAGACTTATTTCTTCGAGTTTAACCTCCATGATCTTATATCCCTGTCTAAGAAGAAGCTCAACAACAGTTGATTGGTCGCCCTTGAACTTTCTAATGACTAATGTATTATCTTCAACAACCGGTACACCGTAACTATTTATCTCCTCAGGTATCTTCTCCAAGGGTTTATCAAGTTTAACTATCAGTTTCTTCTCCGCCATGCTCTTGATCTCCTGCATAGTAAGAATATTTATAATTCTGCCCTTATGAATGAAAACCACTCTATCAGCTAGTGCTTCTACTTCAGATAGTATATGTGATGAGAACAGTACTGCTTTACCTTGTTTCTTAAAGTTCTTAGCCAGTTCTCGGAAGAACTTAATACCCTCGGGATCTAGTCCGTTAAGTACTTCGTCAAAAACAAAGTTTGGCGGATCATTTATTAGCGAGACAGCTAATGCAAATCTTTTCTTCATACCCTGCGAGTATTCTTTAAGCTTCCTATTCTCAGTACCACTAAGACCTACTCTCTCGAACAATTCTTTGCCGAGTCTCCTCGCCTCACTAGGGCTTATCTTATAATATCCTGCGAGGTAGACGAAGTAGTCTAGTGCTTTAACATCTGGTTCAAAAATAGGTATTTCCGGGACCCACCCAATTCTCATGGATGCTTTTCTTTTCTCTTTTAATACCGAGTATCCATCAATATATACGTCTCCAGAGTCTGGGAGAAGAACTCCTACGATGATTCTTATAGTTGTTGTTTTTCCAGCACCGTTTAAGCCAACATAACCAACTAATTCACCATTATTGACCTTGAAGGATACATTTTCTAATGCTTTGATTCTACCAAAGCTCTTAGAGACGTTACTGATCTCTATCAAGATGGTTTACACCATTATATTCTTCTTCATTAATTCAACATAGAATCTCGCGAAGTATTTATATCTTATCTTGATCAAAGATATTATTGAGGCTGATACGCCTTGGTAAACTGCCCAAGTTGTAAGAGTAGGAGTCTTGAAAAGATAAAGTCGTGGGAGTACCCATTAAAGAACACAGGCATAGTCTACGAGGTAACATATTATAGATGTAAGAAGTGTGGACAAAGATTCTTCTACTACAAGAAAATAAAGGGAGAAAAAGGCAAGAGATCATTCTATGTCCTAGTGCCGCCTAAGAAGAAAGAGTAATATTTAATTAAATATTAAACTTGTTTTTCTCCCCTAAATACATCCATGAGTGAATAATTTGTTAATGTTTAGATTTAGATATTTATGAATATTTCTTTTATGGTTTTTATGTAGTTGTAATAATACCATAAGTCTTTTGATGATGGTATGATTAACTTATTAAGTACTAAGCCGCTCAGGAGCCCTGTAATAATACATAGTATTGATAGAATAATTAATACTAGTAATATGTTTGCCTCTTTATCTCCTGTGATAAGTTTCTTCTCTCCATGGAATGGTTTAATACAAATATCATATAATAGTCTGAGGTAAACTATTGTGCTGGAGATATATGAGGCGATGAAGAATGCTAGATAAAGCCATGCCCTGCTCTTAATAATGGATCCTACTAAGAGATATTCACTAATAAATACTCCTAATGGTGGGAGCCCAGCTAGTGTTAATAATGATATCGCGAAGGGTATACCGGCTTTTTTATATACTCTCCCCGCTCCTATTAAATCATCTACTCTCCTAGAACCTGTTTTATTTATTAATGAGCCACATGACATGAATGCGAGGCTTTTAGCTATCGAATGTGTAACTACATGATATGTTGAAGCAATTATTCCAGCTAATGTACCGAGACTATAACCCATTACAATATAACCCATGTTCATTACAGTGCTATAAGCTATAATTCTCTTAACATCTTTCTGTATAAGCATCATTAATGACCCTATGAGTGCCGAGAATGCTCCAGCTAGACCCATAAATAACAGTATTGTACCATATAATCCTTTATCGGGCAATCCATGGAATATAGTATATGTGAAACGAGCAAAACCATACACACCAATATTGACTACCAAGCCTGAGAGAAGCGCGGAAACAGATGATGGAGCCTCTGAATGCGCGTCAGGTAGCCAGAAATGTAGTGGAAACACAGCTGCTTTATACATAAAAGCTATTAGTGATAGGAAAGCAAATACTGTGGCTCCCCATAATAGGTTACGATCACCACTGATCATTATATTTGATAACTTTAGATAAGCATCTCCAATTGTAAGAGTGCCGAGTGAGCCATAGAGGAATACTATTGATAAGAAATATATTGTTGTAGCTAATCCACCATATACAGCGTACTTAAAAGATGCTCTTAGAGCAGTTCTTCTATCCCTCATATAGGCTACTAAAGCATATGCTGATAGACTAGTGACTTCTAGCATAACAAATAAGTGGAAAGCGTCTCCAGAATAAATACATCCAAGCATTCCTGCTTCAACAGTCAATAATAATGTATAATAAAGATATTCTCTATCGTTGGGGCGAATATAGTTAAAACTATAGATAATGATCAATAGCATTATCGTGGACACAAGTATACCTAGTAAACCACTAAACTTGTCAACTACGTAGACAATACCTATGGGAGGAGACCAGCCACCAATGGGATATGTTATTACTTCATTGCTATTATAGATTCTTAAGAAAGACTTAGTGGATAAAATAAGTGCTAATATAGAATATAATAAAGCATATCCCATTGATGCTTTCCGCCCAAACAATTTATATATTAATGGTAGTGTGAAAGCACCCGTAGCGAGCAATAATACCTCAAGAGCTGGATACATATCCATGGTAACCATGGATCCATCCCTCGGATCAATCAAATATCTTGGAAGCATTTTCTTCAAAATATTGTGAAATATATGCTCTACACTTCAATGGTTCAACTGTTTTAACATTGATCCAGTGAACGTAGAATTTTTTCTCTTGATCATTTATAGATACAACTACTGTGCCTGGAGTATTAGTTATTGAGTGAGCAATAAGTGTTTTGGAGTAATCCGATACAACGTAGTAGGGGACTTCTACTATTCCAGGTTTGTATTCCGATGTAATTATTCGTTTTATTACATCTAGATGAGCTCTAGGCTCTATTACGAAAATATATACTAGTAAATACTTTATTAGCCGAAGCAATCTTGTTAAGCTTAGCTTAGTTTCATCCTTTACGAGATAATTACATGTTATAATGGATAATATGAATGCAACAATTGCCCCAAAAAATAAATCAGTTAATGAAACGCTACCAGATATCAATAAATAGGCTAATAGATACAATGTGAAAAGTATAGCTTGTTTTTTCACGTAGAACCACCCCTATCTATTCTGATCAATTCATCGTATTCGATACTACCATATGAATTATAGATCCTAACAACGAGAAAGACGAGAAAAGCAATAACTGCTACATTAATCACGATAGCTGTTATTACCAAAGCTTGAGGCAGGGGATCCACTGAGGACATTACGTATAGTTTGTATAAGGCTTTATCCGGGTTAAGAGAGGGCAGTATTGGAGGTAGTGGTTTAGGTACGAGTCTATAACCTATGAAGATTATTAGAGAGTTAACAACGTCGCCGAAGATAGTTAAAGCAATGATTTTCTTTATTAAGTTATTCTTGGAAATTATACCATATATTGCTAAACCACCAGTAGCGAAGATTATGAAGTAAATATATATTAGTAATATATTTGTGAGACTCATTCTGCTTCACCCTTAGTGCTCTTCAATAACAAGAACATTGCTAGGAATATTATGATGAATTCTGTTGAAACAACCAAGAATTCTGAAATGTTTAAATATATAAGAGATCCTCCGAGATATAGAGGTCCTATATAAACCGGGTAGCCGGGGAAGACTGTAGAAGGCTTGGACTGGTTTTGAAGAATGTACCCGAACCATATTAGTGGTATGAGGGAGACTATTGATAAACCTAATAAACCAATTGTTCTAATATTGATCATTTTATGGAGCTTATATCCAAGCCTTGTAATATAATATATTGATAAGCCTGAGATCAGGAGTAATGGTGCTATGGAATAAGCCGAGCCTCCAGCAAATCCTCCTCCAGGCGATATATATCCTCTAAGAGCTAAGTTTAGTGATAATAACACCACTATTGATGATATAATTTTTACAGATGTTTTAACGATCAGAGTTAATCCCTTATCGGATAAGGGTGTGATTAGTTTATCCCAATTAATCTTTTTATAAGCAAGCACTAAAGCTCCACCAATACTGATAAATAGCACAGTTGTCTCAAAAATAGTGTCAAATCCTCGATAATCCCATAGAATAGATGTAACTGCCTCCGGACTCCCTGCCCAAAATGTTTTATTAAATACATTGTACGAGTTATTCACAAAGAACTGTCCTAGAGAATTAATTTCCTCCGATGGATGTTTGCCTACTCCACCAGTTACCGCAATATAAGATAGTATCACGAATAAGATCAATGAGGAAACAAATATTATAACTCCTGATAAAGTATTTCTATTCATTTCTTCTCATACCTCCTAGTCTTTGATACAGCATAGAGCAGTAGTATGGGGTATATACCAAAACCTACTGCTAGGTATACTAGGAGTATATCAGGTGCAAGCAAAGTACCGTATATGAGAGCATATGATATTGACTGAATTGTTGAGAAAATAATTGCTTTTATTAAATCCTTATCTCTTAAAGCAAAATACGTAAATACGAGGCCAAGTGTGGAGAAATAAGCTATTAATAATAGTGGGAATTCTATCATTTCTCTTCAGCCTCTTCAAGCTTATCAACAACTTTAGGTTGAACTGGTGCGAGCTTAGCTTTGTGAGCAGCATTTGCTAATATATGTGTTCCTGTAGGTGAAGCGATCATTATTAACAAAGCTGTTATGATTGATACTCCGAAGACCATGTATTTGTATGTGCCTAGCTGGTCAGAGATCAAAGCTATTAATCCTACACCAATTAATGGTATAACAGCTCCACCAATAGTACCGATCGTTGCCGCATGCATTCTAACATAGAAGTTGGGGAACTTGTTTAAACCTATGGATGCAAGAAGATCACATATAGCTCCGATAGTTATAAATACTACTCCAAGCCCCAATACTATTTCTTCAATAATAAGCATGTTTACTCACCTAACTCCTTCTTTATAAAGTACTTAGATACATAGACGTCAAATATGAAAGCCCATAACGCTATCATTAAAGAACCTATGATTAGGAATGATGTACCATAATACAGTGATAGTAAACCTATAAAAACTGCTAAATCGTATCCAAGGCAATCAATGCTTAGAACCATGTCTGGAATAGTTGGTCCCTTTAACACTCTTACTATGTAGAGTGTAACTGCTATTATGAATACGATCGATATTATTGGAACATATATATCTAGTATCCATTGAGTATTCATTGTCTTTACCTCACAATACTAGCTATTTGTTCTACTTGTTTCCTTGAAATCTTTGAAGACATGACTTGTTCTTTAACTGTCTCAATGAGATCCTTGCTGATCATGAGTTCGGTTGACTCGCTTTCAATGTATATTCTACTTTTTTGTTTCTGCTTCACCATGCCTCGTGCAAGTAATATACCATATAGTATTGCTTCAGGTTTCGGAGGACATCCAGGAACAAATACTGTAATTGGTTTCTTGATACCTTTCTTCTTCAGTATCTTGTATAGTTTTTCAACACCGCCTAAGACAGAGTAGCTATCATGCCATATGCCTCCTCCGCAAGCACATGAACCGATCGCTACGACTATCTTTGGTTCAGGAACAGCTTGTAATGCTCTAATAACTCTTGGTAAAGCCTCTCTCGTTATAGGTCCTGTTAAAGCAATTGCATCAGCATGACGCGGCGATCCAACTAGCTTTACACCGAATCTCTCAGCATCTTGTGCAGGTGTAAAAGCATTTAATACCTCTATGTCACATCCATTACAGCTGCCAGTGTTTAAGTGAAAGACCCATAGGCTTTTACGATATAATGAGGTCATGGAGGATCACCTCCTGGCAAAAGATCTATTTGCAGCGGTTATTTTTTCTCTGCAATCCGGACATATTAGAACAAGGGATCTCTCCTCTGGTGGTAGTTTATCAATAACTCTCTTTACCAGTCTGATCGTAGTATAGGGTTTTCCGCATATAGGGCATTTATACATTCTTAAACCAACGATCTGGTATAGGTCGTCCTTGCTCGTGGTTGCTAATTCGAATTCCTTGGTTAAGTGTATTGCATCGAAGGGGCATACTTCTTCGCACCTACCACAGTAAATGCATCTTCCAACAAACAGTTTTATGTACCTGATCCCTTCTTTCAAGTCCTCTTCGAGAGTTAATGCATTTGGTGGACAAGCATTAACACATGCACCGCATCCAACACATTTATCTACATCAATAACTGGTTTACCACGGAAACTCTCTGGCACTCTAATAGGTTCTAATGGGTATTTTTCAGTTACAACGCCCCTCTTAATATTTTGCAAAAGTATTCTAAGTCTATTCATCTATGGGATCACCTTGAAACAAGTTTTCGCCTCCTACCCGTTTTAATATCTATTACTACAACATGGTCTGTGCAAGAGAAGCATGGATCAATACTAGCAATTATGATCGGTGCATCAGCAAGCTTTTCCCCTCGAAGCATTAACGGGACTGAAGCCAAATTATTATATGATGGCGCTCTAGGCCTCCACCTATAAATCTTGTTTTCAGAACCAGTTATTACAAAGTGTAAGTCTTCACCACGAGGTGCCTCTGTGCATCCAATAGCTGTTCTCTTCTCAGGGATATAATTAAATTCGGCTCTTAGAGGAGTTTTCGGGAGATTATCGAGGAGCTGAATAATAATGTTTATTGATTCCAATACCTCTTCGTGTCTAACAATGATCCTGGCATAAACATCTCCCTCATCACTCACAGGGACTTTGAAATCAACCTCACCATAGGCAGCGTATGGACGATACTTCCTAACATCAGTATCGATTCCGGAAGCCCTTGCATGTGGTCCTAAAACAGAATATTTCTTTGCATCCTCATGAGAAAGTATTCCTACTTCTCTTGTTCTCTTCCTTATCTCTGTCATGGACACGATTTTATCGATGTATTTAAGGTATTCTTCCTTGACACTATTTAACAATCTCTTAATATGTGGGATCTTCTCCTCACTTATATCGAATCTTTTACGAATACCTCCAACAATATTAGCACCATAGGTCTTCCTATTACCAGTCAATTCTTCAGCAAGATCCATTATTCTCTCTCTAATCCTCCACATAATCATAAAGCCAGTATCGTATCCAAGGAGATGGAACGCAACGCCCATCCATAACAAGTGGCTGTGAATTCTCTCGATCTCTAACAATATGCTCCTAATATAACTAGCTCTTTCGGGAACATCTATTCCCGCAGCATTCTCGACTGCGAGACAATATGCTGTACTATGTGTGAATCCGCATATACCACAGATTCTCTCAGCAATAAAGGGTACTTGATCATATGTGAGTCTTGACTCAGCTATTTTTTCAATACCTCTGTGAATAAAGAATCCTTTGTACCTTGCATCAACTATTGTTTCCCCATTAACATAGACTTCGAAATACTCTGGCTCATGGAGAGCTGGGTGATAAGGACCAATAGGGACCGCGGTATATTCTTCTTCTAAAGTGTTCTTATCAATAACATAGTCTGTAGATCCATGAATAACCTTA
>JAGGVR010000088.1 GCA_021157925.1 Staphylothermus sp.
ACTTTGTCTCGTGTTCTTGTTCTTGGGGCTGCTGGTGCAGTTGGTAGGGCATGTTCGTATTTTCTCATAAAATCTAATGCATTCGATGAAATAATTCTCGCAGATAAGAGAGTAGACGTATTAAATAAAGTATTCGAACAGTATAGATCAGAAAATATAGTCACCAAATACATTGATGTAAATGATACGGAATCACTTAAGAAACTCATGAAGGAATCAGATGTTGTATTGAATGCTGTAGGACCATTCTATAGGTTTGGCCCCAAAGTACTTAGAACTGCAATAGATGCAGGTATTGATTACGTAGACGTATGTGACGACTACGATGCCACAATTGAAATGTTGAATCTAGCAGAAGATGCTGTTAAGAATAAGGTCAGAGCTCTTATAGGTATGGGTAGTTCTCCTGGATTAAGTAACGTAATAGCTAGATTTGCAGCTGATTATCTACTCGATGAAGTTCACTCTATAGATATATATCACGCACATGGAGGAGAACCTTATGAGGGCCCAGCCGTTATACAGCACAGAGCTCATTCAATGATGATCGACATACCTATTTATCTAGACGGCAAAATAATATATACAAAGCTAGATACTGATCTAGCTAGAAAATTTGAATATGAAGTTGAATTCCCAGAAGTAGGTAGATACAGAGTCTACTTATACCCTCATCCCGAAACAATTACTCTCCCCAAATACATAAGAATTAAGAACAGAGTTACGAACTTAGGTCTTGTTCTACCTCCAGAATACGCTTATCTAATAAGAGCGCTTGTAAGAGCAGGATTGTTTAGTGATGAAGAAGTAGAAGTGAATAATATTAGGATAAAAGCTAGAGACTTTGCAATAGCGTATATATTGAAGAAGAGAAAAGAAATACTGGAGAGATCGGGGTTAACAAAACCTGTTGGCTGCCTAATGATTGTTGTTGAAGGAATACGTAAGGGCGATAAATACAAGTATACTTTCTACTCCACAGCCAAAGGATTAGGTATGGGTGAAGGAACAGGCATACCTCTTGGCCTCGGAGGAATATTGATGAAAGAGAATCTGATCAAAGAATACGGAGTATATCCTCCAGAAGCGGTTATCGATCCAATTGAATTATTCAAACTAGCTAAGAAATATGTTGTAACACCTATGGGTAAAGGTATACCCATAAAAGTTATTGAAGAAACCCCTACTGGTAAGAGAGTTTATGATATTGAAGAATTCTCGGCAAAATACCTATCAAAGTGACCCAATGTGTACATTATAGCATATGATGTTGGTACAAGCTCTATAAAAACAATTCTTTTTGACACCACTAACTATACTATTAGGTATAGAACAACAACTAAACTAAAGCTCTACATACCTCGGCAAGGATATGCAGAACAATCTCCTGAAGAATTATGGAACGCTATTATTGAATTAACAAATAAAGTGATAAATGAAACATCTGTAAAACCCACCGATATCGCAGGTATAGTGATGGATACTCAAATGGCAGGGGTTATACCTATATCGAGAGATGGAGAGCCTCTTATGAATATAATGACTTGGCTAGATATGAGATCTGCTGGTTATCCACAAAAACTATTCACTGGCTTCCCAAAGATTGCTGGATATAATCTCTTCTTATTATTAAAATTCCTACGTATAAGTGGAGGGGTTCCAGGTAAAGCTGGGAAAGACCCCCTATCAAAGTACTCCTGGATAAAGAATGAACAGCCCGAAATATATTCTAGAACATGGAAATTCCTCGACGTAAAAGGGTATTTAACATATAAAATGACGAACAGAGCTATTATGAGCGTTGACGAAGCCAACTTAACATGGTTAGCAGACACTAGAAAACCTAGTATTAGCTGGAATAGTAGTCTAGTTAAAACCATTGGACTAGATCTTGAAAAGCTTCCAGAAATAAAACACCCAACAGAAGTAGCTGGTCTATTGACTAATAAGGCTGCAAAAGAACTAGGACTAACAGAAAAAACTAAGGTAATAGTTGGATGTGGTGATATGACTGCAACCGCCATAGGTTCAGGAGCCGTTGATGACTATGAGACACACATATACATGGGCACTAGTAATTGGCTTATTGCACATGTTCCACAACGTAAAATCGATATACAGCACTATATGGGTTGCCTCTTAAGCGCCATACCTAATAGATACATGCTTATTGCCGAACAGGAAACAGGTTCAGCGGCTATAGACTGGATACTTAAGACAATATATGGTGAAGTAAAGGAAGACATGTATAAAAAGGTAGATGAACTTGCTCTCAAAGCATCGCCTGAGGAGAACAAGATTTTATTCCTACCCTGGCTGTTTGGTGAAAGATCCCCTATAGACGATCCATATGTTAGAGGGGGATTATTCAACGTCAGCTTAGAGACTAAGCTGGAACACTTAGTATACTCTGTTATAGAAGGTATTGCGTTTAATGTTAAATGGGCTTATATTTATTACAAAAAATTACTTGGACGAGAAATAGACCACATTAATATTGTTGGTGGAGGAGCATTATATGATAGTTTATGCCAAGTTCTCGCTAATGCCCTGAATACCAAGATTATTAGAATGAATAGTGTTAGAGAATCCTCGGCAATTGGTGCATCAATAATTGGATTGGTTGGTTTAAAACTAAGTGATTTCAGTATTACAAAGAAAATCGTGAGGCCAGAGAAGACGTTTAATCCAGAGCCTAAGTTGGTTAAGCTATATGATCAGAAATTCAAGTACTTCACAAAATTGTATAAACAGATCAGAGATGTATGCAAAGAGGTGAATAGATGAAATGTTTTCTATAATCAAAAATAAATCATATTATACATATTATTATACATGGGGAAATACATGTCTTCCTTAAAGATCGATTACGAGGATCTTCTAGACGTAATATATGAAACCATAGATCAAGACAAGTACGTTGTAGCACTATATATGATTGGTATATGGCCCAATCTCAACCCAGATATAGTTGCTAGAGCTTTAGCAGCTGAACAAACTACTGGGACATGGATTAGAACACCTATGGAAACACCCGAGATGAGAAAAACAGTTGGTGCAAAAGTCATAGGTGTCTATGAAATACCTGATCATGAAACCGAGGTACCAAAGGAAACCCCGTTGAGATGGTTTATTTTCGCAATAGCTTATCCATGGATTAACTTCGAGAAAGACATATCAATGATCTTCTCAACAATAACAGGTAACATAATGGCTTATGGCAAGATAAAGCTCCTAGATATATGGATGCCCAAGGAATACTTAAAGTTATTTAAAGGCCCCAAGTACGGTATTGATGGATTAAGAGATCTACTCGGTATCCATGATAGACCATTCATAGTTGCCATGATAAAGCCATGTGTATACTATCCACCAGATATCGGGGCAAAACTAGCATACGAGGCATGGGTAGGAGGAGTAGATATTATAAAGGATGACGAACTCCTAGCAAATCAGAGTTTTAACAAAGTAGAGGATCGTGTCACAAAGTTTATGGAGGCACTAGATAAAGCTGTTTCAGAAACAGGTGAAAAGAAACTATACACCGTTAACGTAACCAGCGATCCACCAAAATTATTCGAATTAGCTGAAAAAGTACAAGAACTAGGAGCAAATGCATTAATGGTTAACTGTATCTCCGTAGGCCTAGGCGCTTTTAAGTCATTAGCAGAAGATCCAAGCATAAAGCTCCCAATACTAGTCCACAGCATCGACTTCTCAGGCACAATGTATACCTCTCCAACAAGTGGAATAACTTCAACACTATTATTGGGCAAACTCGTCAGAATAGCTGGTGCTGACATGAATATCTACCCAGCCCCCTACGGAAAAGCACCAACATTTATCAAGGAGAAGTATCTGAGAATAGCTAAATACCTACGCGCACCCATGTACAACATTAAACCAACACTCCCATGCCCATCAGGAGGCATAACACAACTACACGTACCACAAATAATAAAAGACCTAGGAATCGACGTAGGAATATCAGCTGGAGGAGCCATTCACGCACACCCAATGGGCCCAAGAGCAGGAGCCAAAGCAATGAGACAAGCAATAGAAGCAACACTAAACAAAATCCCACTAGAAGAATACGCTAAAGACAAACCAGAGCTAAAAGCAGCCATTGAAGCCTACAAGAAAGGCTCACTAGCAATGATGCTCGGCCTCTAATTAAAACAATCCAATAATTTTTTGTTTCAAAAATAATAATTGGTATTTTATCCCGTTATATCCAATAACAAGACACTGATGAGAAAATGCAGCTACAGAGATGAAGACAAATGTATTTATTTTTAAATAACAAATAAACCCCCCTTAGTGTTACTTAGGTAGAATTATTCGGAGGATTCCTCCGTCCTTAGTATGTATTAGCTTCGAGTATTTCCTTTTAATTTTCTCCTTATCAATTCTAATTCAATGAGTTCTTTTACACCTAGATAGATCTTCGATACGACCTCGCTACATGTATTCTCTACGTATCTCTCGCCCAACTGCTTCTTCAACACATCATATAATGCCTTCACCCAATCGAAGAATTCGTTACTGAGACTACATTTTTCATTTAAACGCTGTTCTAATTGTAAACACTTGATCATTGAATCAATCATTGCACATCCCAAGATATCCACTAGGAACTTTTCACGATCATAACTCCCAAAGAACATACTAGCAAGCACAACGGGATGCTTACAACAATAAAGCTCCCTATGCGTATTAAGAGCATCAAGAACATCATTTAACCCATAAGCCTTTATCGAGTCCATTATCCTATCATACACTAACGGTATACACACAAAAGCCCACCCACCGGAAAACACGGCCTAAAAACAATTTAGGAAAACAAAGATAATTAAATTCATATTACAACACACATCCCCATACGAGTATGTAACTGACTAATAATTGATTAATTATCAATATTGGGGAGATCGAATAACTATCGGTTACCAGAGTATCGTAAAGCCTAAAGCAATCATCATAGCAAAAACCATAAATAATAAAGAAAACCACTACTCCAAGGAAAACGACTTCGTGATAACATCATTTCAAACACTATACAATAAAGCAATCAAGGAAAACAAACTAGTAATCTAATATACATGAATGAATATAGCTAGATCTCGCTATAGCTCGAACGTTTTTAGACCTGATTAAAGCCACGCAATATTATGCTGACTAAAACATAGGCGTCGTAATTTATTTGCATGTACTAGGTTAAAA
>JAGGVR010000044.1 GCA_021157925.1 Staphylothermus sp.
AGCGATCCTATTTACGACTATGTATATTTCAATAGGGAGATAGAAGAAAAAATAATTAATAGCTTAGTATTACAGAGACTACGATATATCCTACAGTTGCAAACAGCGCATCTAGTATATCCAGGCGCGGTACATACAAGGTTTCAGCACTCAATAGGAGTAATGCATCTAGCAGGATTAATGGCTGAAGACGCTATTTCCAAAATACTCGTATTCTATGGTAAAGAATATCTTGAAGACTACAAACCAGATTCACTTATCCAAGCTGTTAGACTAGCCGGCTTACTACATGATGCTGGTCATGCATGTTTCGGACATGCGTTCGAAGAAGCACTTCTCTGGGGCAACAAGAATATTCCAGAAAAAGTAAATAATCACGAGAAAATAGGCTACTTGATCGTGGAACAGTTATTGGAGAAAAAGATTAGAGAATATGAAGATACTTATGGATTAGATCATCTCTACAATATATTAATGAGTATACTGGGACCAGATGAGCCCCGCGAAAAAATCCTACAGCTCATGAGATGGTTAATCAAGGATAGCCTATATCCTGCTGACATATTAGACTTCTTGAGAAGAGACAGCTACTATACAGGAACAAGCGAATACGGATACATAGATTACAACAGATTATACAAGAATACTTATCCCTATTTCGAAAATGGAAAAGCACTCCTACTACTAGACAGGAACACGTGGGGAGAATTCAGAGCATATCTTTATGCTAAAGCAAACATGTTTGAACACGTATATTATCATAGTGTCAATAGAGCATTCGATAGATTATTGAAAACAATACTTGTAGAACTGGATCCGGAGCTTGGTCTTACAGGGAAAATAATTGATGTAGCTAAAGGCGATCCATATGGATACTTACTACTAACAGATTCAAAGCTTTACAACGTAATGCTCGATAAAGCGGTTAATTCTACAGATAAAGTGGGTAAGCTTGCTAGAAGGTTACTAATTGATAGAAAGCCTGAGTGGAAACGTGTTGGGAGAGAATATATTCTCAGCGGACATAGAGGACCTCATGCCGTGAAGTATATTCTTAGATTTATCTTTGATAGGGAATTCAAAGAAGTAATGGCTGAGAAAATCAAGGAAACAGTCTATGATTCACTAAGAGATAAGGGAGTAGATGAATCAGACATATGGATAGATGTCTTGGATATATCACCTGTGCCAAGAAGCACTTTAATCCCTGGTAAGAGTAGTGGTGGACAACTGCTTACTTTATTTATAGGCAAGAAGAAGGGTTCAAGAATAGTTAAAGACCGTGACGTCTTCTTAATAGAGGAAGGAATACCGTTAATGATCATATTTAGAGCATACATTCGTAGAGGGCTTCACAGATTAGAGTATGAATCAATAGTAACTGAAGCAATAAGAACAACAATAACTACCGAGCTCGGAATAAGTGATAAGGAGTACAAAGACATATTGTCAGAGTTCTATAAATCGCTTAAACCCCAAGAATATGAGAAGGAAAAAATCACTGTCTAAAACTATTTCTTCCCAATACTCTTTGCAAGAACTAGTTTCTTTGAAATAGTAATAGCTCTCTCAATGAGTTCTCTATCTTCTACACAATCAACAATAGGTGGCTTCATAGCATATATTATGCCATTCTCGATCCTCACTGCACCGATCATGTCAAGTAAAGCAATAATCCCGTCTATCTCTGGGCTCCTAGGCCAATCACCAAGCCATGACCAATTATTAATAGGGATCTTTCCCTCTTTGTATAGCTCATACATGATTTTATGAAACATCCATTGATCAACTTGTTTAAGCTCCCAAATAATTGTGTGTATAATACATATCCATGAATCATCAAAGATGTTCAAACTAGTATCAACCTCCTAGTTAATACATAACCATTTCTTAAAACGAACCCCACCGAAACCATGTATAACCGTATATGATAATAGATAATGGGTAGAGATAAAAAACAAGACTCTCATAAAGATTTACATAAATAAGTAAAGCAACACTAGAAGAGGGAGTAAAGGAATGGCTAAGGTCATGGTTTTTCTAAGACATAAACCCGAGGAATATGCTGTAAAAACAATAATTTATAGCGATGATGGACAAAAAGTTGAAGAGAAAAACTATGATGGGATCAAACAAGTTATTATAAAAGCGGGTGAAGTAAGAATTTCGAGACAGTTATCACCGGATCCATTCTCGTTAGTTATTGATGCAAAGAATCCCGAGATAGAGGTTAAGGAAGGTACACTACTCTATGTAATTGATAAAGGGTATTGAATATGAGTAGTGAATATGTCGTGGGAGAGTTTAAATTAGAGGATTCTAGGAGTAGAAGAGGTAAACATAGGGCAAAATCAATTATATTAATCTATTCTAAAGATAAAGGATTGATGTCCCTCGAAAAAGCTAAAGAACATATTGTTGAGGAAATTAGCGATAAAGCAACATATGTTCGTGGAACAGCTAAGAAGGTGAAGCTAAGGCTTCGTCATGGAGATTATGTATTGTATGCATGGTTTGTTAGGAATTTTCAAGGCAAGGTTAAGGGATACATAGAAGTATATAATTACAAAGGCGAGCTCCTCTATAGGGCTAAATATGTTGATAAAGCTCTTAGAAGAAGCATTGGTGATCCCTTATACGCTTGGCTTATTAGATTATTCGTTGAAAAAACCAAGATACCCGTAAAAGAATATGCATTAGGTGATGAGAACCATGGGTAAGGAACAAGATGTTTTAGAAATGGCTAAGAGAATGCTGAAAGCCTTTAAGAGTTTTGAATGCTTTGTTTTCGAGAGAGAAGAATTAGAACTTGTTAAGAAAACTCTTATCGAGACAAAGATCAAGAGGCTCGTAAGGATCAAGAAAGCTGATCCAAAATATGAGCATATTTTAATAATTGTTCCTTGGAGTAAAGAATTCGAAAACATGTGTTTAGCTAAAGTGAAAGAACTCCTTGCACAAGGAAGGATAGATCGTAATACGTATAATAAGAGATATAATGAATTAGTGCTTCAATGTGTTAGACATTATGAGAGAGAAAGAGTAAAAGAGATAATCAATATTCTTCAAAACTATATTGAGGAAGCAACTAGTGGTGGTAGTATTGGTGGAAAAGCTAAGTTCATTCCCTTTGAGTTCACATAAATTCTTAGCAATAGGATATATTCTGAGAATCATACCGATCCTTAACATTGTAGGCTCAGCACTTATTCCTATAGGATGGTTTAAAATATATAAATGGGGCAGGTCGAAAGGATACCTGTTAGCATTGATCGGTTCAGCATTATTCCTCGTTATGCTAGTGTATTCAAGCTTTGCGAGCTTTACAACTACGCAGTCAATAACACCCCCAGTCACGGCAACGGGAACAGAAGATCTGGAATCATTAAAGAATGTAATGACATCGGCAATAGATATAAGTATTGAGAGTTTTAGTAATCAATTAATCCATTTATCATACGTTCTCGAAGGTATAGGTCTCATACTAGAATCAATGGGGATTCTTTATTTATTCAAGGACACTAATGGATACTTTCCCAAATACTTGGTTGCATTATTCCTAATACTAGGTATATTGATGATAATAAATGTTCCAGCAATGATTATTTCTATTAAGGGATTAGAGGAATTAAAAACAGAGATTCAAAATGCTAAGTCACCTGACGAAGTATTTAAGCTTATGACGACTGATTATATAAGTGCTATGGCTCCTGTAATGGCAGTATCGTTTTCATCATTCATAATAGGTTTGATAACATATATTATAGTTGGTTATAAGTTCTGGAAAATAAGAGATGAAATATATAAGTTAAAGATTGTTGAAACAACGCAATCCAAACTTTCGGCAGAAACGTTGATTTAGCACAAATAGTTTAACCATTATTTTTGTATAAACATTCTTTTCCAAACGGTTTTTTCTTGGTTATTTACTGTATAAGTGATCTTGATGTCTAGTACTTTTCCGGTAATATTATATGGTATGTTTATTCTTGTAGTATTCTCCGGCAAGATCGTTTTTGAGAATAAATAGGTATCATTACCTATTATTATTTTTGTCAACATTATAGGTGATGAATAATGATTAATTATTTCTAATTCCAAAGAATTATTACTATAACTATATCTAACCATTATGAACCCTATAGACGATCTTAGTCCAGAAACTGTATTATTAAAAAATATTCGTGGAAGTATGACTGCTAGGGAAACAAGCACAGTCATAAATAGTAATGCAAAAAATGCATTTGACAATAGGTTTTTCTTAATCTTTATCACCCATAGTATAGAATAAGTTGTTTAAAAACTGTAGCCTATAAGTAATTAATTTAGAATATGAGAAGTGTTGCTCCGAGCATCATAATTGATAATGCAAAGCTTATTATCCATAATAATGGTTTCCAACTAATGATCTTTGATCCATCTAAAGGAGGGACGGGTAATAAATTGAATAATGCAACCCATGAATTAATCAATGTATTATTATACAAGAAGTAGATCAGTAGAATATTAATTAATCCCTGTTTTATTAGCAAGGCCAATATAAATAACGATATACTGGCGAATACAAGGTTTGTGATCGGACCAGCTATTGAGACTATACCGTTTATTCTCTTGTTAATGTATGGATCGTGATAAGGCGATATAACTAGTGTGAATCCAGGCATTATCACCTTAATAGGTATAAAAGGTATAGCTGTTATAAGAGTTAATAATAAGCCAATTGGTGATAATACATATCGACTATAACATCCAAGTCTTCTAGCACTCCATCTATGAGCTAGTTCATGAGGAATAACGGCTATAATTGCTATGAGAGAAACAAGTAAGAACTTCATATAAGAACCATAGAATAACTCTGAAGAACCAAATACAAGTGCAATTACTATTGATGCAATTATCAATGACAACGCTTCATTCATCCTTATGATCGAAAACACGTATATTCACCCAAAATCTAAAATACTGCAGCTCTTTTTGATATGATTTTATGAATAATTAAATTAATAGCAATTACCATACCTTATCAATAGCTTTACAACCAGCTCAATTAAATAGGAGGAGAATAAGATGATCAGTGAGGACAAACGATGCTTAGTAATAGCAAGGTTTCAGCCACTTCATTATGGGCACTTCCATGTATTGAGGCATTGTTTCGAGCATTGTGATGAAGTAATAGTTGTTGTAGGTATGGCTAGTCAGAGCCATACTCCTGAAAACCCATTTACGGCTGGTGAGAGGATCGAGATGATCAGGGAGACTCTTAAATGGGCTGGTTTACCGCTTAGAAAATTGATTACAGTTACTTTGCCTACACTTGAGGTTAATAGGGCAGCTGTGCATTTTGTTAAACTATATAGTCCTCCATTTAGATCTGTTGTGACACTGAATCCAATTATTCAAAGACTCTTCATAGAGGAAGGATTCAAAGTTATTGAACCACCTAGTTTTGATCGACACATTTACAGAGGAACGGTTATTAGGAAACTAATGGCTGAAGGAAGTGATGAATGGAAGAAGCTTGTGCCACCGCCTGTAGTGGATGTTATTGAGAGAATAGATGGTGTTAATAGGGTTAAAATGTTGTATAAAGAAAAATTGCCAGGATACTATGTTACGGCTTAACCAAGAATAATAGTGTGAAGAGCCTTGGCAACGAGTCTCACTATGTTCAAGTGTACGCTGTGTGGAATATGTTGCAAGGCGTCACCTATATCTCTATTGCCTCACGAGAACTTCATATTAAGAATGCTTGCAAATAAACTGGGTTTACCTTATAAGAGCAGGCCTGGATACAAGGTTTTTGACGCTAAACGTAGAGTAAACATCGCTCTGAGCTATGTCATGGAGCTAGTTGATGGAAAATGTGTTTTCCTCACTGAGGGAAACAAGTGCTTAATAAACTATGTTTATAAACCATTGATTTGTAGGAGTTATCCCTATGTACCCAAAAATGTTAAATATACTATTAGCTTGGATTACAAGATAATTTTTGCTACAACTGAATATGGTTTAAGCATTAAATGCCCTGTTATAGAAAATGATCAAGACAAAATAGCTTATTTAATGAAAAAATACTTCTACTGGCCCAAGGTATATATGCCTAACGAATACAAAGCTGCCATGGAAATGGAAGAAAAAAGAAACCTCATGCTGAAACTGTTGTCTCAGTTATGGATTAATGGAGTAGTTGATCTAAGAGATGAGAATCACAATGCACCTATTATAAATCTATATAATTTACTAAGAACGTATTACCCGAATATTCCATATATTCTCGGAATAGATAAGATATATAGAGAAATAAAGAATATGTAAAAATATCTGCGGTGAACTAGAATTGATAGGAAGAAATACACTACTTAAGCTAATGATATTAGAAAAGCTTAGAGACAAAAATCAATATGTTGTGAGAGAACTTGCATGGGATATTGGTACTAAGCCAGAATACGTTAATATGCTCATAAGTGATCTCAAAAAGAACTACTTAATAGATGTAGACAGAGGTGTTGTTTATTGGAATCCTGCAGATAATCCCTCAACATTAAAGCCTTGGGGATGGAGCTTAGAACATAAGATGATTGTTGGATCTACACAAGAAGTTGCTAGAGGAAGAGGTCCTTGGTCAGTTGTCATAGCGGAGTATATGTTGTTAGGCAGAGGTAGGCATGGTAAGAAATGGGTATGCAGTCTTGGGGGTTTATGGATTACGTTCAAACTACCAGTGGATCCAGTAACAGCTAGTCTAGCTCCTATAATATTACCAGTAATACTTGTAAGGATCTTTAGGAAGAACTATGATTTATCTGCTGGGATAAAGTGGCCTAACGACATAATAATCGATGGTAAAAAGATCGCGGGTATATTGCTTGAAGCAGAAGCTTTCAAAGACCAAATATTGCTCTACATAGGGATAGGGCTAAATATTAACAATGATCCACCACTCGAAGGTACTACAAGCCTCAAAGAAGTTTTAGGTAGGCTTACTCCTAGAAATAGGTTCTTATCATTATTGATAGGATGGATAGCTAGATTGAAGAAACTTGCCGAAGATCAGGACGAGATCAGGAAATCATATATTGAATATTTAGAGACACTTAATAAGACTATTGTAGCAAAAACATATAGTGGCGAGATCAGGGGAAAAGTTGTAGATGTTGGTGATAGTGGGGAATTGATAGTGGAGACAGAAAAAGGATTAAAAATACTTGATCCTGTTACAACGATCGAGCTTAGACATATTAAATAATATAATGGGTTTGAAAAAATTATTTGCCTGCAATTCTTGTTTTTGAAACCATTATTTCTGGTGTATAGACATCTAGGTACTGTATGGGTTCTTTACCCATTGCTATTAGGTCTTTTCCTAGCCAGTCATATATATTGCCTCCAATGACGACTCCTTTTACAGGATGCTTTATTTCTCCATTCTCTATATAGAATCCATGTGTGATTGTTCCCTGTGTTGAGCCATTTACGTAGTTTGACATCCACTGTCCTATTAACCCATGTACAAGTACTCCTTTCTTAGTCTCCTTAACCATGTCCTCTATCGACATCGTGTTTCCACTGGACAATATTACGAAGTTTGTTGGTGAAGGTTGTGGAGGCGATGAAGGTGATCTTCTGAAACCATTGCCTGTGGATACACGGTTGTCTTTAGAAGCTGTGTAGTGATCATATAGTATCTCTGTTAGGACTCCTTTATCTACCAAGACCTTATTCCTTGTCGGGATTCCTTCGTCATCAAAACTTCTGCTTCCAAAGCCCCAGTCTATGCTTGGATCATCTCTAATAATGATATCTTCTGACAAGATCTTCTTCCCTATTTTGTCTGCGAGAGGGCTTCTTTTCTGCTGAATATTAAGTGCAGAGAATGCTGGAATTAATG